>JBDLIQ010000044.1:0-28413 GCA_039714775.1 Bacteroidota bacterium | reverse complement strand
ATTCACAATGGCGAAACGGAAAGTTGCAGGCGCTGCAAAGAATATTCACAAACGCAATGAGATCTTCCACCTGTTTAATCATTATATCGAAGCACTGTTTTATCAGTACTATTCCAAAGTGGAGGTAACGGGCAAGGAGAATGTGCCCAGGAAAGAGGCTGTTATTTTTGCTCCCAACCACCAGAATGCCCTGATGGATGCGCTCATCGTACTCTTCTCGGTTCCCCAGGATGTGGTCTTTCTGGCACGGGCCGATGTGTTTAAATATAGATTTGTTGCTTATGTGGCCAACGGCCTGAAAATGCTTCCGGCTTTTCGACAGCGCGACGGGGCCAGTGAGCTGGGGAAGAACCATGATATATTCGAAATTACAGTGGATCTGCTGAACCGGAGGCACTATCTTGCCCTGATGCCGGAGGGGAACCATGGCCATCAGCGGAGACTGCGCCCGCTTGTTAAGGGGATCTTCCGTATTGCTTTCAAGGCCCAGGAGCCACATGGCAACAAACCCTTTGTTAAGATCATACCCGTCGGACTGGATCTTGGCGATTATGTGAAGCAGAACCAGACCCTGCTGATCAATTACGGTAAACCCATCGAGGTGTCCGATTTCTGGGATGAGTACCAGGAGAATCCTGCCCGGGCCATCAATGCCATTAAGACCCGTCTGGCCGGGGAGATGAAACCGCAGATGATCCATATCGAAACGGAAGAGTTCTACGAGGCGGTGATGGGATTACGCACCATCTTTAATGACCGGATGCGTGAGATACTGGAGATTAAGGGGTCGAAGCTGAGTGATAAGTTCAGGGCCGATAAGCAGATGATTGAAGCAATTGAGGTGGCCATTGAGAAGGATGAGGAGAAGGTACGGACCCTGGCCGGGAAGGTGGGCCATTATTTTGAAGAGGTGGAATCGCTGAAGATCCGGGACTGGGTGGTGCGGGAGAAGGGATTTTTGCCCGGACGCAGTTTCTGGAGGTACCTGACGCTGGTTGTCACCTTTCCCCTTTTTCTGTTCGGATTTATAACCAATGCCGCCTCCTATCTCCTTCCGGGTTATGTGGTCCGCAATGTCAAGGACAGACAGTTCCACAGTTCGTTGAAATCCATCTTTGCCATTCTGATTACCTTTCCCTGGATCTATGCGCTGATGACCCTGCTGGTGGCGACCATTACAGGTCCCTGGTGGATCTGGGCCGCCTTCCTGGTATCGCTCTATCCGATGGGTAAGATCGCTCTCCACTGGTATTTTCGCTGGAAGAAAACCGTGCGTGGAAGCTGGTTCCGCAGGCAGCTGCGACGTCGCCGGGCGGGTGCCTGGGAGCTGGTCGAACTGAGGGAGGAGATTATTGGACTGACCGAGGAGCTGGTTGACAGGTAGAGCCGCCGGTTAACAGGTACGCTGCCTATTCGGCTACTGTTATTCCTATTCCCATGGACTTTATCTTCTTCACGATGTCGGGCGCAACGTTTTTATCTGTGATGATATGGTCCACCTGGTCTATTCCGCAAATTCTGCCAAAACTTCTTTTCCCAAACTTGGTGGAGTCAGTCAGCACAATGACACGCCTGGCGGACTTAATCATCTGTTTATTCAGGTGAGCGGTCAGGGCATTTGTAGTGGAGAGACCATAGTCAAGGTCAATGCCATCAACGCCTAAGAACAGTTTACTGCAGGCAATCTCCTCCAGGATCTTTGTCGGGTACTGGCCAATTACAGAGTGGGAACTGGGACTGACATATCCACCCAGCATTAAGAGTTCAATGGTTGGTTTCCTTAACAGTTCAAGTGCCACATTAAGTGCCGATGTAACTACGGTTAACTTTTTCAGGGGGTTAATATGCCTTGCAAATTCCAATGCCGTTGTCCCGGAAGCAATGATGATATACTGATCGTTGTCAAGCATCTTGACGGCCTCCCTCCCAATGGCGCTCTTCTCCTGCGCATTGATAAACTCTTTTTCATTTACAGGCTGATCATTTACATACGGACTTTCAATAGATGCGCCGCCATGGGTCTTGAACAGCAACCGGTTTCTTTCCAATAGCTTCAAATCTTTCCGGATGGTCACTGCAGAAGTATTCAGCACTTTACTTAAGTGTTGTACCGTAACCTGTTTATCCTGCTCAAGGATTGCTATGATCCTTTTATGTCTGTTCTCCATAAATCAGATATTAAGACAAATATAATACTTGTCCATTCACTTCATTCCTTATTGATCCAGCTTCTCGACGTTGCAACCGCTTTTTTCCACTGTTCCATCATACCTTCTCTTTGATTCTCGCTAATCTGAGGCATGTATCTTCTGTTCAATTTCCAGATATTTTTGATTGAATCAACAGAATCTAATTCACCAATTCCCAATGCACCAAGGTAGGCGGCGCCCAGGGCAGTTGTCTCTGTGATAACCGGAACATCAACAGGAACACCAAGAATATCTGCCTGAAATTGCATTAGAAATGTGTTTGCCACAGCACCACCGTCAGCACGCATTGTTTCGATTTTAATACCGGAATCTTTTTCCATCACCTCCAGGTTTTCGGCAACCTGGTAAGCGATTGCCTCTAATGTAGCTCTGACAATATGTGCCCTTGAAGTTCCCCCGGTAATTCCAACCATTGTCCCTCTTGTATACTGGTCCCAGTAAGGAGCGGCCAGACCCGAAAAGGCCGGGACAAAATAGAGCCCGGAACTGTCGGGAACAGACCTGGCCAGTGCTTCAGTTTCACCGGCATGATTAATAATTCCTATTCCGTCACGCAGCCATTGAATTGCAGCGCCGCCAATGTATACCCCTCCGTCTAAAGCATATGTTAACTTCCCGTTTAAACTCCAGACAGCAGCTGTAAGCAACCCATTGTTGGAATAGACCGGTTTTTCTCCTGTGTTCATCAGCATAAAGCAGCCTGTCCCATAGGTGGTTTTTACAGCACCCTTATCGAAGCAAGCCTGGCCGAATAGTGCAGCGGGCTGGTCGACAACACTTCCGGCAATTGGAACAGGGGCATCAAGAAAGCCAGGGTCTGTGGTTCCGTATATCTCAGCACTGGTTTTAATCCCGGGCAGAAGTGATACCGGAATTCCAATAATGTCCAGTATCTCATCGTCCCACCGGTTGGTGTGAATATTAAATAACATGGTCCTGGAAGCGGTGGAAGAGTCGGTGATATAGACTCTTTCCGCGGTCATTTTCCATAGAAGCCATGTGTCCAGGGTGCCAACGAGCAGATCGCCTTTTTCTGCTTTTTCTTTTGTCCCGGGAACGTTTTCCAGTATCCATTTAATCTTTAATGCAGAAAAATAGGCGTCAATTGTCAACCCTGTTTTTTGCATAATCAGGTCGCCATACGCCTCTTTTAATTCGTCGGCCTGCTTTGAACCTCTTCTGTCTTGCCATACAATGGCATTATATACCGGTTTCCCGGTTTTTTTGTCCCAGGCCATACAGGTTTCACCCTGGTTAGCCAAACCAATAGCATCTAACTCTCCGGCACTGATTTTTGCATTGGAGAGTGCCTCTGCTACCGACTCCTTTGTTTTCTTCCAGATCTCTTCCGGATCATGTTCTACCCAGCCGGGTTTCG
This sequence comes from Bacteroidota bacterium, assembly GCA_039714775.1. Taxonomy (GTDB): domain Bacteria; phylum Bacteroidota; class Bacteroidia; order Bacteroidales. The sequence goes on along the minus strand of JBDLIQ010000044.1, from coordinate 24,825 downwards.
GATAATATTGTTTATGTTCAAAATACCCCTTTCCGCAGATATTCCACTCTTCATCAAAAACAATTGATGTTGTACCTGTTGTTCCCTGATCAATGCCGAGAAAATATTTCATTCTTTTAATGCTTCAACTCAAATTCATCCAATATTCCACCATCGGTTCCATCGCCAATCATTTCACGTGCTGTGAATTTCAGGTTTTTTTCCATCTATTTCAACTACCGTTTGTAAGAGGACTCTTTTGTAAACAGGAGGGCCAGCACAACGGCCAGAATCCCGGCTGCGAGTTTCCCCAATACAACCGGTTTTATCATTTCAGGTGCTACGGCCGCTGTAAATCCAAGATGATCGCCCAACACTGCGGTCGCAGGAACCAGCCAGGCAGTGTTGATTATTTTGCCTCTCGGCTCCATATCCTTCATCATTTTGTAAACTGGAATACTGTTTGCCATCGTGATGACAATACCGGCAGCAGCAGTGGCGTCCATTCCCAGTTTTTTTCCGAATAGAGTTAACGGTCTCTTCAGGAATTTTGTAATCAGTGTAACTATAGGAAAGACGCCCAGCAGTACGATGGCAATGGTGGCAATAATTTCCATCGCCTCCATAATGGGTGTCATGTTAGGAATAATGACCACATTAGTTAACTCCTGGAAAGCTGCAGTAAGCAGGCCGATCGTAATAACGATCACGATGAATTTCCCAAACAGTATCGCACCTTTGATCATCCCTTTTTGGAAAAACAGTAAGCCGGTGACCAAAAAAGCAGAGAGGATCAATACCGGAATGTTGTTTTTAATGACCATGATTGGATCGAACCCCGCGATCAATCCCCCTGCAATTCCACCAAAAGGAACTGTGATCAACCCGATCAGAAGACCTTTGGAAAAATAGGGCCTGTCGCTTGCCTGGATCAGTCCCAGACCAACAGGAATTGAAAAAACAAGGGTGCAGCCCATCATGGAAGAGACAATCAATCCTGATAACAGACCCGCATCCGGATCCCGGGCAAGTTCCATTGCCAGGGGGTATCCTCCCATATCGTTTGCCAGTATACTCGCGAACATGGCCGGGTCGGCACCTATGAAAACGAATGTCGGGATTATAACAGGCCCCAGTAATTTTGCTATGACAGGTGCCAATGTAACGATACCAACCATTCCCAGAGCCAGGGGCCCCATGGCATTAAAGCCCTCTTCAAATTGTTCCCCCAATCCCAGTCTGTTCCCAATGAGTCTGTCAATTCCGCCAATGACGATACCGATCGCCATAAGCCAGATGATCACACTTTCAAATTGCATCTGCTTGATTTTTGGTTGTAGCCGGCAATTTATGTTTTGAAATGTATTTAATCACCGGGTTCGCAACCCGTTTTCCATTATAATAACACCATTCTGCACCATGGAACCCTCCAGTGACATTGCCTGTAGCGAACCAGCCCTGTTCTGACAGCTGATAATGATCATCAAGTACCGGAATTCTTGAAGGGATATCAACTTTTAGATTGCCCATCAGAGCCAGTTCGCTGTTGGGGATCAGCTGGCCGCTGATGATCACACCGTCGGCATCCGTGAACCGGTCACTGATCCTGACTCCGTTTGCTGCCAGGTTTCCCTTTATTTCAGCGGAACCGGTATCTCCTCTCCTGAACGACGGCTTACAAAACAACCTGAAATAGAGCCTTTCGTGAAATGGGGTATCCGGCGAAGTCTTGTTATCTGCGATGGTTGCATTTTGAGCCCCCCCGGTCCTGAGTTTAGCCGCAGCAGCATAGGCAATGACATCGGAACCTATAATCAGGGGTCGATTTACAGGATGTACATTATGGAGAGCGGACAGGGCAAGCAACTGTTTTGTAAACATCACCCTCGATCCCCTTGCCCCGGCAATCCATTTTCTTTCGGGTATTGTTTTTTCCCTTCCCCCGGTTGCAAAAACAACAGCCTGCGCCGATGCTGTAACTTTTCCTTCCCCCGGACTCACCCAGGTTACCTCTTTTTGTTTCGCATTAATCTCAATTACGTGACTTTCCAGCTTTATTTCAACATCAGTATCCGTGATCCTCCTCTTCAGCCATGCGGCATAATCTTCGCCAAAAACGGGGATTCCTCCACGCGACCATCTCATAAATGTTCTTACTCCACCTTTTTTCCTTTTATAGTATGAAGGAATACCACCGATTGATTGATTTCGCTCGATTACTACAACAGGCCTGATTCCACTTTTATTCAGTTTTATGGCAGTACCGATTCCTGCCGGCCCCCCACCGATAATAATTACCTTATATTTTTGTTTCATGATGATGAGGTGATTTCTGAACCGGGTCCTTTTTTTGTAATCTTATTCAAAGGGATTTCGCAGTGCTTTGAAATGATTCCGGCAACATTTACCATGCAATCAAAGCCCTGGCAACGGCCCGTCTGGGTACGGGTTCTGCGCTTAATGGCATCCAGGGTTCTTGGCTGCAGGGGCGAATCCAGGTGGCGGATGATATCACCATGTGTAATCTGCTCGCAAAAGCAGACCATCTTTGCGTTGTCCGGATCTTCTTTCACCAGCTTTTCATCATCATGCCTCCGCTTCCACCATCCCGGCCAGCTCGCTTCATCCCTGGTGTCGACCGCTTCGGGATCGGGCTCCAGGGATAAATTCATCTCATTCTGCAACCTCTCTGTCAGATAATCAGCCAGCGCAGGAGAGGATGTGAACCCGGTGGAACGTATTCCCGCCACAGTCAATATGCCCGGGTGATTATCATTGGTCCGTATCCAGTAACTGCCCTGGTCGCAATTGGAACGAACTCCCGCATAAATACCGATGGGTGGTTGCTCCTTTAATCCGGGATACAGTTTAGAGGCCCCATCCAGCAACCCTTCCAGTTTTTCAGTTGTCGTCTCGGAAACCGAGTCATCATCATGCGTGAAATCTTCGGCTGTGGGACCCGCGATCAGGTTGCCGAAAATTGTTGGTGCAACCAGAACGCCTTTGGTCTTTGCCGTAGGGATCGGCAGGAAAATCCGGTTGATCTGCGGACGGCTGTATTTATCAAAAACAATGAATTGTCCGCGCCTTGGATTGGTATCAAAGGCCTCACCCCCATATCGTTTTGCCAGCTTCTCGCTTCCAAGTCCTGCCACATTAACAATAATCTTTGTTCTTAGTTTATGATTGCCGGTGGTGACAATTGTCTTTATAGCATCTCCCGGATCCTCAAAGCCGGCAACTTCAACGCCAAGCAGAATATCTGTCCCGTTTTGCAGTGCCAGCTCCGAAAATGCAACTGACGTACTAAAAGGGTCCGCTATTGATTCACGGGGCACCAGGATGCCTCCTTTTACATGGGCGGAAACATTAGGTTCCAGTTCCCTGACCTCTTCTGCAGTGAGCCTCTCTATATCCTGAACACCGTTCTTAATGCCTTTGTCATAGATTTGTCCCAGCTGTGCTTCCTGTTCTTCACTGATTGCAATAACCATGGCCCCGCATTTCTCAAGGGGGATCTTAAGTTTCTCTGCCAGTTTGGGCCACTCCAGTGCCGCTTTGGTTACCAGTTCCGATTCCAGGGTGCCAACCGGGGCATCAAAACCTGTATGGATAATTGCACTGCTCCCCTTGCTTGTCCCTTCTCCAACATCGAAATTACTGTCAATCAGGACTGTTTTCAGTTTGTATTGCGATAACTTACAGGCTAAAGCTGTTCCCACCACTCCGGCTCCAATGATTGCAATATCATAGGGCATATTCTCCAGTTGTGAGGTGTTGCTGAATATCAGCGACCGGTTCAAATCACTGTCTGGCCAGTAGTAAAGGATTTTACCGGCGTTACTCATTGAATTTCAACCTTGATATCATCCATGAATATACGGTTCTTGCCTTTTCCAACACCTGCGAGCCCGTAATCGCCACCAAGGAATTTAATTCGCGTTGCCGAAGTAGCGCCCGTTATTGTAAAACTATATGCCCTTGCCGGATCCCAGATATCGTTTATAATTCCCGCTTCATCATCGGCCAGTGAGTTGGGAACATTGTCAATAGTAAATTCTGAAACACTGGTTTCACCAGCACCAAGAGCGTATACTTTCAGTATGCGGTCGTCAATGGTTCCACCGGAAGAGATATATACTGCCGCTTTAAATGTGACTTTCAAATTGACGGTACCTATAATATCCAGGTTCGACGAAATCAGATCTCCTCCATAGCTTGTTTTACCCAATTTTACGAAACCAATCCTGGCATAGGTACATTTCTGGTCGCTGCTGAATTCATTTTCGGTAACATCCCAACCCATCGCTTTCTCTTCCGTGGTCCAGTGGTCATAGCGTTGTTCATCCTGGTATTCGTAAGGAACGGCACTACCATAATTCAACCAGCTGAAATCCTCTTCGAGAATAACAGCCCCTGAAGATTGGGTGATAAGAACCTCCTCAATCAGGTCCGGAAACCCTCCGGAGGTTAATGTTAATTTTACTGTGCGCGCATCGCCCCGGTTTCTTGCAGCCAGCAGTGTGATTTCGGTGTCTGATAATCCCTGCTCTGTCAGCCAGCTATCATCATCGAGCGAGTAGCTCCAGGGTACATTTGCTTTTATTTTAATAGCTGTAACGCCACCGGTCGATGGTATGGAGATCCCCTCTTCTGCATCCAGGACAGTGATATAGGGAACATTTGCCCCCTGTTCGATACGGAAAAGTACGGGTTGTTCCTCACCGGCAACTACAAACGCAAAGTTGATGATGCGGACTTCGAATTCATTACTCTCATCAATAATGAATTTAAAGATGCCGTCATCTTCACCTTCGTCGGGAAAAGCCCGCACCCAATCGCACTCCTCCTGTGCAACAACCTGCCAGGGGGAGTTTGAGCGAACCGTGTAACTTTGAGAAGCGCTGTTCTTATCTACCGTAAGCCCGGTGGGATCTCCTTCAATACTAAAATAGGGATCAGCCTCCGGTTCCTCCTCGGTACAGGATACAAAACCCTGAGAAAAGAGGAACAATGCTGCAAAAAGCATCATTGCCGTTTTTGTTCCGTTGAAAATATTATTTCTCTTCATAATATTCAGATTTATAATTTTCTATTTTCCTTCTTCAATAGCCTGTTTGCTCCACCAAACCGCTGTTTTCATGGTATTGCTGCCTCCCATCCTTTCGAGGGCCTCCTCGGCATTCGCCTTGTTTGTTGCGATCGTATTGCTGGGATACGCGAAACGTGTGGGAAGGATGAAATCATTGAAGACAGTGCCGTCACCAATGGTCAGCTCGGGGTACCCGGTACGGCGGTATTCATGCCAGGCTTCCATCCCAATCCAAAACAGGGCCAGGTATTTTTGATTCGCCACAAGCTCCTCTTTATTGGTTGAGTTATCCCATGATGCCAGATCTGAAGCCAGGTATTCGGTAATGTCATTCGGGGAGATGTTTACAGGGGTTTCACTGTACATTCCGTATTCCGACCATTTGTTCAATGAAGCGGTAACCGCGTTCGTGTAGTGCGCTTTTGCTTCAGTATCTCCTCCCGGAATCAACCCTTTTAGAGCCGCTTCAGCCAGGATGAGCTCTACCTCAGCATAATCCATAAACCATCCCGGAGCATCGGGACGGCAGATTACAGCAGCATTCAGCCATGAAGTACCACGGTCTGCCTCGCCTTGTTCTTCTGGTGTACAACCCGCTATAGTCCCTTTCCACAGGCTGTCAGGATTGGATGTTTCACTTGGGTTTCTCTTCCCTATAATAGGCAGGCGCGGATCTTCATAAACCTGTTCACCGAAATCATCTGTAACTACAGTCATTTTAATCAACTGCTCGGTTAATTTACGCCCCGAGCTTGTCAGGTCACCTTCGGTTGTTATGGCGAATTCGTTACGATATGGATCAATACCTGTATAAACAACAGTTGCATTGTCATTATTTGAGGTAAAAACAGGGTAGTCTGACGGGTTATCAAGAATCTCTGTCATTTTAGTGTCCACATTCATCTCACCGCGTCCGCTTACCCTGCAGAGCAGCCTGAGGTAGATAGAGTTGTTGAATTTTCTCCACTGTTCCATAGAGCCGCCATACAATCCGTCAAGCGCTGGCTTCATGAACAGAGGATTGGTGGCATAGATATCATTGGCCATCTCCAGATCGGCAAGCATCAGTTCGTAAACCTCTTTCTGCGAATCAAATCTGGGTGTGATGGTCCCACCAGGAATACGACCGGTAAAAGCCTCTTTGTATGGGATATCACCAAAAATGTCGGTGAGGTTGGACATAAACAACACCTTTAATGTAAGTGCAATGGCCTCCAGCGACTTATCTCCCTGGTCTACGGCCAGGTCATGCATGTGCAACGTATTGTTTGTGTATCGTCCATATAAGTTCCATACATTACTCCAGTTTCCATCGCTTATGGAGTACCGGTGCTCCTCCCTGGTAGTCCCACCGGTAAAGGCAGTATACTGGATAAGCTCATTATTCCAGAACCATGTGTAGTATAACCATGCATTGGCACCGTTATAGATGAGGGGTTCAAATATGCTGCTGGCCTGTACCTGACCCACGATAGTTCTGTTCGGATTCGTATTGATCTCTTCAAAATCAGCTGTGCAGCCACTGATAACTGAGATAAGCAGGATCGCAAATATTATTTTGTCTCTTTTCATGATCTGATTGCTTTTAGAATGAAACTTTGACATTAACTCCATAGGTCCTGGTCATGGGAAATGTCATGGACTCAATCCCTTTGTGGATATTGTCGCCATCTAACATCCCGGTTTCAGGGTCGTATTGAGGAAAATCAGTGATAACGAACAGGTTGGTAGCAAATACTCCCAGGCTGGCCCGCTGCAGGTATTTAATGCGATTTAGCACCCTGTCCGGCACGCTATAATCGAGACGAACCTCTTTAAGCTTTAGGAAAGAGGTGCTAAAAGTATTCATCTCTACATTGTTACGGTTCCAGATGTAAGAGTTGTAGTAGGTCTGAATGCTACCTGTAACGGTTGTATTCTTCTCATATGAAAAGGTTCCGTCACCGTTGTCAATAGCATTTACACCCTCATGCACCAGCCCGTCGTACCTGCCTTCAATGGAGTTATTCAGCTTCCCTGTGTATGAGAGAGAGAAGTTGGTTACAGAGTAAGCGTTTCCTCCCATCTGAGCAGAGAGTGCAGCAGACAAGGTGAAGTTCTTATACCTGAAATGCTGGCTCATACCTGCCCTCCAGTCGGGATTCACCTTACCAATCTCTCTGTCCGGTGTTTCATCAAGTAAGGGATAGCCACTGGCATTTACAATGTGCATCCCCGAGGCGTCCACCTGCTCACCATTTTCGTCTGTATAGGTGGCTCCTTCAGGAGCTCTCTGGAATCCGCGTCCGTAGATATTATGCATCTCTCCGCCTACGAAGGAGTAGATATAAACCCGTTTCCCAATGGTTGTCCCCATGTCAGTTTGAAGCGGTTGTTCCGGATCCCAGCCTTCCTGCAGGTTAACCAGTCTGTTGTTGTTTTTTGACCAGGTAAGGTCCATGGACCACTCGAAGTCTATATCTCTTACGGGAACAAGCCTTGATGCTATCTCAATTCCTCTGTTTTGTATCTCTCCTGCATTTATTTTCATGCCTGTGGCACCTGTGATCTGATCCATGGCAACTGTAACGATCTGGTCGGTACTGGATAAATGATACAGTGCGATATCGAATGAGATGCGGTTTTGGAATAATTTAATATCCAGTCCGGTCTCCCAGCTTTCTACATTCTCCGGTCTGATCATGGGGTCCGGGATCGTACCGGGAAGTTTGTATCCGCCTGAGAAAGAGGTGTTACTGTAATATTGATCTCTGGAGTAGGGGTCGGTGTCATTACCAACATTGGCCCATGAGAGGCGAAACTTCATAAAGTCAACCGCTGACAGATTGGTTTCGAAATTGAACACCTGGTTCAGCAAAACACTGGCTGCAACAGAAGGATAGAAATAGGACCAGTTTTTTGGTGCGAGTGTACTTGACCAGTCATTACGTCCGGTAATATCAAGAAAATAGGTATCGTCCCAGCTTAAGGAGGCCACTCCAAACAGGCTGTTAACCTCTTTATGACTTCGCCAGTTATAGGGGTCTGGGTTTATTCCCGGAGGGAGGTTCGTGGTATGGTATATCCCCTCTTCACCCAACTGTGTCAGGGTGATCTTACTGTTGTGATAATTATTTATCCTGTTATTTCCCCCCATCACAACAGAGATACCAAGTCGTTGATCTGCTAAATCATTGTTGGTGTAGCGCAGCATAAAATCGTTGTTCATTTCAATGCGCCGTACAGTCTGTTCCCGATAACGGCCAAAGTCAGCACCCGCTGTATAGAAAGGTGTTCGTTGTGTTCTGAATTCATCCGACCAGTCCAATCCTGATCTGACGGTCAGACTGAGACCTTTATAAAGATCGAAAGTAAGGCCCACATTTCCTAAAACCCTGTCTTTGTTCTGTGTGCTGAGCTGTTCATACAGCGTACGGTAAGGGTTAAATGCCCAGGAAGAGGGGGTTACAAGGCCATGGCCAACATTATCACCTCCAACTGACCAGTTTGCATAGTTATAGCGTCCTTCAAAATACTCGCTTTTCCAGTCATTAATACTATTCACATTATACCCCCAGGCCAATGCATACATGGCATTGTTTTCGTCGTAGCCGCCTATGGGCATGTTGTCGCTGTTCTTGCGATAGTAATTGACCTTTGCATTAAGTTTTATGAACCTGTTTACCTCTGTGTTAAAAGAGAGAGAGATGGTCTGCTTGTCGAAACTGGTATTTGGCAGGATCCAGTTGTTACGGAAATCGGTAATAGAGATACGGGTGCTTGTGCCCTCTCCGTTGCCACCGTCTATAGTCACCGTATTGGCAGTGGTTACACCGGTTTTAAAGAGACCGGTATACCAATCATCCTGGTAAACAAAGGGCAGTTTAGTGAACTCACCTGTCTCCCAGTTTTTTGATGCATAGAGGTACCTCATCTTATTGGGATCGAATTTCTCACCAAATGCATAACGTGACCAATGAGAGGGTTGTGCGATCCCGTCAGGTGCCCACTCTTCAGTCATCTCCCATAATGAGTACTCGTCCAGCCCCATATCCTGGCCATTTCCGTATTGATTCTGAAAGTCAGGGAAGTAGCTGGCCTGCTCAAAGCTTGTGGTAGAGCTGATAGAGACCCCGATCCCTTTCTCTCTCCTGCCTGACTTTGTGGTAATCACGATGGCCCCGTTGGCAGCTCTCGAACCGTACAGGGCAGTTGCTGCCGGACCTTTTAGCACAGAGATAGATGCGATGTCTTCAGGGTTTATATCACTTGCTCCGTTTCCAAAATCCACAGGAGCATCAACGTTTGCATAGTTTGCTCCGCCTGCTGTTGCAGTCATACCGCTCGTAATAGGCACCCCGTCAATAACGAACAGTGCTTCGTTGCTTCCATAATTCAGGGAGAGGTCACCCCGAAGTGTAACACGCAGAGAGCCGCTGGGACCTGAACCTGCCTGATCGAAGGTTAACCCGGCCACCTTTCCGGAGATTGAATTCAACCAGTTCCCGGAAACTGTTTTTGTAAGCTCCTCACTTTCAACTTTTGATACCGAGTAGCCAAGAGATTTCTCTTCACGGGTTATGCCCAGGGCAGTGACGACTACTCCCTCCAGTTGTACCGCATCCTCCTGCATCACCACATCAATGACACTCCTGTTTTGAACCGGGACCTCCTGTGTTTCATACCCTATAAACTGTACAACCAGAATGGGATTCTCGCCCGATACCTCCAGTCTGTATTCCCCGTTCAGATTGGTTATTGTACCGGTGCCTGTACCTTTAACCATTACAGTGGCGCCAATAACAGTTGTCTCACCGTCAGCCTCATACACAATTCCCTTTACCTCTCTGTTTTGAGCCAGAGCCGGTAGAGTAAACCAAAGCGTGAATAAAGCTGCAACCAGAATCTTCATCATTATTCGTAAGTACATTAGCTTGTCATTTTGTTAGTAATATTTGAATTGGTAGTTATCTCATCGAATAGGTAAATTCTTTTGGCCGCTCCATCATTTCGGAATATACATTGCCAAAACGGTCGGTAACAGTTATCTCCAGTGTTGATGCCGGAGCTGAAGCCTTCACCTTAAACATGTGGGGTGTGGTTTGGGTAACAAACGAACTGGTTGGGTCGGCTCCTGCATTCAGCCTTTTGGCTTCATAGGAGATAATATGCAGTGGATCTTTCGCGTTTACCCGGGAAATATCCAACGCATTTCCGTTCTCTTTTACTTGCAGGTTCCAGCTTTTATCCCAGCCCCAGATGTTAATCAGCACCTCATTTGCACTGCTTGAACCTGCATATTCTCCGGCATATTCGGCAAGGGCAGCGTCGGTTGAATTTGGGGCAAATTCCTCGGCTGTAATATGGATTGTATTCAGGTCATAGGATCTGAATTGGTAGTCGCTTTCATAAGATGTGCTCTTGTAATACCATTGCAGATCGGTTCCGTTGATTTCCCAGACACCATAACCTCCGGGACTTCCATCAGGGCAAATCTGATTTCCTGCATATCCTGGTTTTCCGGTCCACCACCATGTAGCACAAACAGCAGCCGTATTATGCTCCATGATCGATGCTGAGGCTTCAACGGAGTAATTGACATGCGTATGTCCGCTAAGCATGTGAACACTGGTAAAGTCTTCCAGTATCGATTCTAAAGAGCTTCCGTTGTCCACGGCAAGCCTGATGTCGTAATTTCCGCTGTCATCCACCACCGGCTTTCTGTAGAATTGGTGGTGCATGCCTATTATAATGGGAGCGCTTTTATCACCGAGGGCTGCCAGGTCCTTTTGCAGCCACTCTAACTGATCGGAAGTAATAATTTCATTGTAATTACGTGGTCCAACCACACCCTGGGAAGCGCCATAATTCAGGAATTGTATATTGTCGAGTACAACATAATGGACACTCCCCAGGTTAAAGGAGTAATAGGTAGGACCCACAATGTCTTTATAGGCTTGTTCAGCCAGCCAGTCGTCAGCACAATAGGGATCGTTATCGTGATTTCCCATCAGGTTGAAAATGGTACAATTGATCTTGTACATCTGAACGAGGTATTCCGGCAGGGCAAAATGGTTGGAGTACCAGAACAGATCCCAGGTCATGTCGCCAAGGGTCAATCCGTAAACTTTTGTGCCCTGTGCCTCATATTCATTGATGGTTGCATTCACATCGGGGAGGAAGCCGTTGCTGAACTGTGTTACATCGTCGTTGCGGTTAGCCAGGTGCCAGTCGGCCATGGTAAGTACGACATGGTTGGTATTATCAGTTTCAATTAATGAAAAATCTTTTTGCTCAACGGAGCTGCCCCCTGCCAGCCTTTTGAAAAACTGGGGAAGGTTTTCGACATTGTTTACCTCATAGTTGCCGGGGAGCGAAATAAAAACATATCCGTACTTTTTGTCCGAAGGAAGATAATAGATCCCCTGGTCGTCGGTTACGGTAACTTCGTAACCATCGGAAACCACCACGCCGGGAACCCCCTGTCCATTACAAAAAACAACTCCTTTAATGGTCATCCCCTCTTTGTCGGGAATATTCAGATCTACGGTGATGTTGATAAACACCGAACCGAGCACCTGGCTTTCATCGCCCCGTAACACGGTAATCTTATACTGTCCGGTGGTCATCCCCGGAGGCAGGGTGATGGTAGCCGACTGATCGGTGACAAAACCTACAGTAATTGTATATTCGATGGCGCTGTCTGTTGTGGAGGTGAGCCTGATCTGGTCGCCGGATTCAAAACCTTTTCCGGTGATTGTAATGGCTCCGCCGGCAAGCACATCGATGTTCGAAGGAATGGAAACCCCTGTAATTGATAGGCCGGTTTCCGGATCATCCGGATCATCCGGACCACATGCACTCAATAAAAACAGGGTCCCAACAACAGCAAGAGATGCAATCAGTCTAAGGGTTTTACCAGGTCTGGAGGTTTTACTATCTCTTAAGATTCCGGACCTGTTTAAAAGGTGTTTATTGTTCTGGTTCATCATCAATTAATCAGGCTTAATTCCGGATTAAAAATACGGAAGATTCTTAACATATGAAACTTTAAAGAAAATAAAAGTAAATAAATGAAACTTTAATAAGTTTCTAATATAAAAATATATACTTTTGAAATGTATTGAATGAAAGCAAAAGAAACACATGGTGTATCATTTATATGAAGTAATCAGATGAACAGAGATGAACTATTAAAGAATATTAGATCTGATAATACCTGGGATATCATTGTTATTGGAGGTGGAGCAACCGGTTTGGGAGCCGCTTTAGAAGCTGTTACAAGAGGGTACAAAACAGTGCTGTTAGAACAGCATGACTTTACCATAGGAACTTCAAGCCGAAGTACAAAATTGGTACATGGGGGTGTCAGATACCTCGCCCAGGGGGATATTCTTTTGGTTCTTGAAGCGTTGAAGGAGAGGGGACTGTTATTAAGAAATGCGCCGCACCTGGTAAAAAACCAGACTTTTTTGATTCCTGCGTACACCTGGTGGGATAAGGCCTTATATACCATAGGTCTCTCTTTATACAATTTTTTAGCCGGAAAATTGAGTTTTGGCTGGTCCATACCCTATTCAAGAAAGAATACCATAGATAAGATGCCTGCCATTAACAAGCATAGATTGAAAGGTGGCATTTTATATCATGACGGTCAGTTTGACGATTCCAGGTTAGGGATTAACCTGGTACAGACCATCACAGAAAGGGGGGGGACCGCACTGAATTATGTAGGGGTAGAGGGCTTTTTAAAAGATGATGTGAAGATAACAGGTGTAGTTGCAAAAGATGAAGAGACAGGAGAAGAGTTCAGGATAAAGGCGAAAGCTGTTTTGAATGCTACCGGGGTTTTCACGGATCATATCATTCAAAAAGATAATCCTGAAGCTAAAAATATTGTAAGACCAAGTCAGGGGGTACATATTGTAATTGATAAAAAGTTTCTGCAATCCGATTTTGCCCTGATGATTCCGAAAACAGAAGATGGAAGGGTGTTATTTGCAGTTCCCTGGCACAACAGGGTAATTCTTGGAACAACTGATGTACCGAAAGAGAGATCCAGTATTGAACCTTGTGCCACCGATGATGAAATTGATTTTATTCTTGAAACCGCCGGACGCTATTTAGAACAAAAGCCGACCAGGGATGACATAAAAAGCGTTTTTGCAGGATTAAGGCCCCTGGCAGCACCCAAAAAAGGTGCAGACGGAAAAACAAAGGAGATATCCAGGAAGCATAAAATTATTACTGCCAAATCCGGCCTGGTTTCCGTCATCGGCGGGAAATGGACAACCTATAGAGAGATGGGAGAGGATGCAGTGGACAAACTCTGTGCTGTTGCTAAGCTCTCTTCCGGGAAATCAGTAACTGAAAACCTGCATATACATGGATATAAAACAGATGTTGATTATCAAGATCCTTTGTATTATTACGGTTCAGATCTGGATGAAATAGAGAAGCTGATAAAAGCAAAGCCTGAACTGGGAGCGTGGCTCAGTGACGAACTAAAGATCAACAGGGCACAAATTGTATGGGCTGTTAAAAGCGAATTCGCCCGGAATATTGAAGACGGATTATCCAGGAGAACCAGGGCCTTAATACTGGATGCAAAGGAGAGCATCCGGATGGCACCGGAAGTTGCAGATATTATGGCCGATGAACTGGGTTATGATGAAAAATGGAAGAGAGAGCAGGTTCAAAAATTCAATGAGCTTGTGAAGAGTTATGTGTTAAAATAGTACTGCTGTGGTATTCAACTTAACAAATAGATAATTAATGTTTAAATTCTTACAGGCCCCCACCGCAAAACCTCTTATTGACAAAGAAGATATTGACAAAAACTATAACAGATTACGCTGGCAGGTTTTTATCGGGATTTTTGTTGGCTATGCAGGCTATTATTTAATTCGCAAGAATTTTGCACTGGCAATACCTAACCTGGTCGATGAAGGATTTACCAAATCAGAATTGGGGTTTGCTTTTGCGTTTTTATCAATTGCCTACGGTTTAAGTAAATTCTTTATGGGCAATGTTTCGGACAGAAGCAATGTAAGGATCTTTATGCCACTGGGATTAATGCTTTCTGCCCTGATCATGATTTTATTGGGTGTCCTGCCGATCGCAACAAGCTCCATATTCATCATGTCAATACTGCTTTTCCTGAACGGATGGTTCCAGGGAATGGGTTGGCCACCATCCGGCAGGACAATGGTTCACTGGTTCTCCATCAAGGAGAGAGGGACCAAAATGTCAATATGGAATGTTGCACACAATGTGGGAGGTGCACTTATGCCGGTACTGGCAATTTACGGAGTGGAGCTGTTTGCTGACTGGCATGCTAAGTTTTATTTCCCCGGAGCGGTGGCCATCGTTGTTGCAATATTCATCTTTTTAATATTAAAGGACAGGCCTGAATCATTGGGATATCCTTCCATTGAAGATTGGAGGGAGGATTATCCCAACAACAACGGCTCCGGTGACAAACCCAAAAATGGAATTTCGGCAATGGAGATATTTACCAGGCATATTTTTCCTAATAGATTGCTGTGGTATATTGCATTTGCTAATGCTTTTGTTTACCTGATAAGGTATGGCATTCAAGATTGGGCGCCAATATATCTTATTGAAGTAAAGGGATTTGCTGAAGTTGAAAGCAGCTGGGCATATTCTGCTTATGAGATTGCAGCTATCCCGGGAACATTGATCTGTGGCTGGCTGAGTGACAAGGTTTTCAAAGGGAAGAGAGCGCCAATAAGTATCATCTATATGGCATTAATCGTTGTAGCCGTATTTATCTACTGGAAGAATCCGGTGGGGAATCCGGCCATAGATAACATCTGCCTGATCGCAATCGGCTTTTTAATATACGGTCCTGTCATGTTAATCGGAGTTCATGCATTGGATCTTGTAAGTAAGGATGCAGCAGGAACAGCGGCGGGATTGACCGGCTTATTCGGATACTTTATAGGAACATCAATACTGGCAAATATTGTAGGAGGGCATGTTATTGAAAGATATGGATGGCAGGGATATTTCTGGTTGATGATATGCGCAAGTATAGTATCCATAGGATTAATCTCTTTAACCATCAAGAAGCGAAAAAAAACAACTTAACTATGAAGCGAATAACTTCTGCTTTTTTCCTGGTATTCATTATTGTTTTGTCGTGCCGTAATGAAGTTAAAAATGGAGCAAAGATCAATGGCGGGGAACTTTCAGTGAAAACATTAAGTGACAGCGCCATTGTGGTAAGGAATTATGTGAAAGAGAACATCGTTATTGCTCACCGGGGAAGTGAGTTCTGGGCACCGGAGGAGACAGAACCCGCTTTCAGGTGGGCCAGGAATATGGGTGCGGACTACCTGGAATTTGATGTGCAATTAACAAAAGACAGTGCTTTGGTTGCCTTTCATGATAACAACCTGAGCCGAACAACAAATATTGCAGAGGTGTTCCCTGGCAGGGTTGAACTTGGGATCAATGACTTTACGTTAAAGGAACTAAGAAGTCTGGATGCCGGTTCCTGGTTTAACTCAGCTCATCCGGACAGGGCCATGGAGAGTTATAAGGGCCTTAAGATCCTCACCCTGGAAGATGTTGTGATGATCGCTGAAGGATATATGATTAAAAGCATGAATGGCATACCTGAAAAGGTGATACGCGACGGAGAGTGGACAGGTCATTATACATATGAAAAAGATCCTGCGGATAACGGGCACAGGCCCGGCATATATGTTGAAACAAAAAATCCCAAACCAGGCGTTGAGAGGATCCTGGCAGTCGAACTGGAAAAATCGGGCTGGAACATTAATGAAAATCCCGGGGAGATAGAGACAGAGGAGGGTAAAGTGTGCGTTGCCAACACCAATGCCCGGGTAATTCTTCAGTCTTTCTCAAGGAGAAGTATTGAGCAATTGGAGCAACATCTGCCTGGTATCCCGAAATGCCTGTTGCTATGGCATCCTAAGATGGAAGATGATTTAAAGAGTAAATATGTGAAGAACCTGAACTTTGCAGCTGATCACAACGTTCATATTATGGGGACCAGTATTGCTGGAGAACCAAATAATTACGGAGAGCTTACGGCCCCCTGGATGACAGATCTTATACATAGCTCAGGGATGCTTATACATCCATATACATTTGATACGGAGAGACAACTCAATGAATATGGAGACAGGATAGAAGGGCTGTTTACAAACAGGGTGGATATGGTGCTTGAACTATATGACAGGGGAACCGACACATCATCTCCTGAAGAGTGTTTCATTGAATTAGGATATCATTAATTATAAAACAATTACCTAATATTAAACAAATTAATTAGCGCAATCATTACTAACTAAAATTTACGTTATGAAAAAGAAAATTACGCTTCTTCTTGTTTTTGCTGTAATAAGTACTTTGTCTTTTGGACAACTATTTATTACAGAGCTGGCTGATCCCAATGATGCCAGTACTGCCAGGTTTGTTGAGATCTTTAACTATGGTGATGCCGATGTTGATCTCGGTGCCGAGGGCTATGGATTATGGCGTTATACTAATGATTACACAGATCCCCAAACTACAATCTGGGGACTTACTGGTACTGTTCCTTCAAAAGGTTTTTATATCGTGGTGGAGACAGCATCGATTTTTGAATCCACTTTTGGCTTTCCCCCCGATCAGGAGACTGTGGATGACGGCGGACCAGCAGATAGCAATGGAGACGACAAAGTTCTGTTGGTGAAAGTTGGTGCGGATACTGTTGTTATAGATATTTATGGAGTGCCGGGTGTAGATGGTACCGGAACCTGTGCTGAATTTGAGGACGGAAGAGCTGAAAGAGTAGCTTCGGTTACAACAGGCAACGGAGGTACATGGGATGAAGCCAACTGGAATGTCTGGTCCGATGCTTCCGATGCTTCTGGTTGTACCAACCACATGAGCGATCAGCCGGTTAATGTACCAGACGGAATATTTGATCCGGGGCAGTGGATTGGCTATGTGCCTTCAAATACGATTGTCGCTTTTGAAAACCTGACTTCAGTAATTGGCGAAGATGGTGTATCAATTGATGTTTGCGTTACCATTACAAATCCTGATGCAACCAATGCAACAACTGTTGAGATCGACCTGGATGGTGCAAGTAACGCAATCAACGGTACTGACTTCTCAACCATTACATTTCCCCAAACACTTACCTTCCCCGCGGGAAGCAGTGATAATCAATGTTTGACATTCACAATTACTGATGACACGGACCCCGAAGCGGATGAATTAATTATTCTGAATTTACAAAATCCTGCCGGAGGCTCATCTGTTGAACTGGGGACCCAGGCACAACATAAGCTTCTCATTAGTCATAGTGATATTATTTGTCCCAATGTGGGAGACCTTATTATTTCTGAAGTAATGCAGAATCCGAGTGCGGTCAGCGATGCAAACGGAGAGTGGTTTGAAGTGCATAATACAACAGGTGCTGATATTGACCTGCTCGCTATGGAATTTGTCGATGACAATTATCCCGATGAAAAATTTTCAATACCCAGCTCTTTAATCATTCCTGCCGGGGGTTATCTCTTATTTGCAATTAACGGGGATGTTGCAACAAACGGAGGTTTGCCTGCTGTTGACTTTGTTTACCCTTCACTCCTTTCATTAGCAAACGGAACTGACGGTATTCAAATCAACTGTTCAGGAACTGTTATCGATGCCGTTCTCTGGGATGACGGAGCTACCTTCCCCGATCCGAACGGGGCAAGTATGTCATTAATGGCCGATTACATGAACTCTGTTGATAATGACAATGGTGCAAACTGGGAAGAGGCAACTTCCGCTTACGGAAATGGAGATTTAGGTACACCCGGGACTTCAAATGTGGCTGTTTGTGAACTACAAATTGGGGCAGCTGTAGCCACTTGTGATGCAGGTACCTCAGGTGTTGATCCCTACACTGTTAGTATAGATTTTACAGACGGAGGGACATCTACATATGTAATTGCCACAACGGCAGGAACAGTTGGAGGTGATGATCCTTCTGCGACAGCTTCAGGAACCATTAGCATTACAGGTATAGATGAGGGAACGGATATTACGGTAACAATCGATAATTCTGCTGTCGGCGGACCATGCAACTTCATTGTAAGTATAGCAAGTCCGATCTGTTTTACTCCCACCTGTGGAGATGTCGGAAGCGTGATAATTACTGAAATCATGCAAAATCCAAAGAAGGTAACTGATGATCTGGGAGAATGGTTTGAACTGTACAATACCACAGCCAGTGATGTTGATCTGCAAGGATGGAGTATTGCTGATGATCTTAAACCATTTGAAGATGAAGGATTTACCTTTCCAAATTCACTCATTATCCCTGCCGGCGGCTATCTGCTGATGGCAAGTAATGGAGATGTTGCTACAAATGGAGGTTTGCCGACACCGGGTTATGTATATGAATACGATCGCCTCTCTTTAGCAAACGGAGAAGACGGAATAGTAATCCAGTGTTCTGGCCTGGCTATTGACTCGGTACTATGGGATGGAGGAGTTACATTCCCAGATCCGAATGGAGCAAGTATGTCATTAAAGACTGACTTTCTGAATTCTGTTGATAATGACAACGGTGCAAACTGGGAAGAGGCAACTTCCGCCTATGGAGATGGAGATTTAGGTACTCCCGGAGCTGTAAATATGGCTGTTTGTGATCTGCAAATTGGTACAGGTACAGCCACTTGTGATGCAGAAACTGCGGGTGTTGATACCTACACTGCTGCTATAGATTATACGGTGGGCGGAACATCTACCTATGTAATTACCACCACTGCAGGCACAGTTGGAGGAGATGATCCTTCTGCAACAGCTTCAGGAACCATTAGCATTACGGGTATAGATGAAGGAACGGATATTACTGTAACAATCGATAATTCTGCTGTCAGCGGATCATGCGATTTCGTTGTAAATATAGCAAGCCCGACATGTGGTCCAAATTCGGTCGGATTAACCGGAGTGGCAAGTTTTACAGTATATCCTAATCCTGTAACCGATGGTCTCTTCACTATTCGTTTCACAACTGAAGCCAATAGATCAATTCAGATATACAATGTGATGGGCAGCCAGGTGTATGAAATGTCAGATTATAACAATGAACAGATTACTGTTACTGATCTGGAAGCCGGCATCTATATATTGAACGTCACAGAAGAGGGGAGAATGGTATCCCGTAAACTGGTTATTCAATAGTAATATGATTGCAGGGAGAATCGCTTCATAGACGACTTTCCTTAGAATCCGGTGGGGTGATCACTATCCTCACCGGATTTTTAATGATATGCGCCCGGTATGTGCCCCGGCATGGGTTAATGATCCCTGATATCGTCCAGCAAGCGCCGCTCTTTTTTGGTGGGCCGTCCTGCGCCCCTGTCGCGCTTCACAAAGAAATCGTCCTGCATCTCCAGTTTGTGGAGCTCCTCCTGCGGAGTGACGTTCTCCACATGGTTGTCGACAATCTTTGCACCTACCCGCTTCTCGATGGGATCCTTCACCCGGTAGGAGTAGACCACCGGCATCTTTTTCACCTGGATCACATCGCCCGTGGTGACCATCCTGGAGGGTTTGGCCGGTATCTCATCTACCGTCACCCTCCCCTTTTTGCACGCTTCGGTGGCCAGGGTGCGGGTCTTGTACACCCGGACAGCCCAGAGGTATTTGTCGATTCTTACAGTTTTTGCCATGGGATTCAGCCTGATGCTGCATTAAGTGGCCGAAATTCTATTTATCAGCCAATAGTAAAGCGGTTTGCAATATTTATGGATCCATACCATAACCAGTTCGGAGCCACCCACCAATACATCCTTGCGGTTCCGCTTCATGGCCCGGATCATTTTGCGGGCA
The DNA here is from genome assembly GCA_039714775.1 of Bacteroidota bacterium. Lineage (GTDB taxonomy): Bacteria > Bacteroidota > Bacteroidia > Bacteroidales. The sequence continues at coordinate 4,907 of JBDLIQ010000044.1, read as the reverse complement.
CACCGCTCCGCTGTGATCCCCTTGGCCTGGCCCGGATCCATTTTGCCGTGTTCTTTTCCGTCCCTCTCAAGGGCATGAATGGAGATGTTGGTCTGAACGCGGCCCGGACTGAAAATCGTGACCCGGATCCCCTTCCGGTTGTTCTCGGCCCAGAGGCTCTTGTAGAAACCGAACAGGGCGTGCTTGGCTGCTGCATAGGCGCTTCTTAGCGGCCATCCGAATTTCCCCGAGATGGTGCTGGTGACCCCGATGTGTCCGTATCCGTTCTCAATCATCTTCGGAAGCAGCGCCTTGGTAAGGATCACCCCGCTGAAGTAATCTATCTCCATCACCCTGCGGTCGATCTCCAGGGGGGTCTCCATGGCCAGCGACCGGGTAGAGATCCCGCCGTTGTTCATCAGCACATCCACCCGCCCGAACTCCTCTAAAACCTTATGGGCTGTGGCCTGCACCTCCTCCGGATTGCCCAGGTTGAAGACCACCGAATGCACATCCATCGACACCGGTTCCAGTGCTTTACGCACTCCCTCGAGCTCTTCGGCCTCGTGGGAGGAGATGATCACCTTTGCACCCTCCTGTGCAAACTGCCGCGCCAGTGCGGCCCCGATACCCGACGATGCACCTGTGATCCAGACGGTCTTCTCTTTATAGTTCATGCGACATTATCTTTATTTAACGCAATCTGAGATATTCCAGAGTTGCCTTGCCTGACAAATATGTCGTAAAAATAGACGATAAAATGCATTTCATCACATGAACTTAAGAATGAGGGTTGGTGTCTTGATAATTAAGTTATAACTTTGTAATAACAGATACAGCAAAGTTATGGAGGTTCCAATAATCAAAATAGGCAACTCAAAAGGGATCGTATTAAGTAAAACCATCCTCGAAAGATATGGGTTTGGGGATAAAATAGAGATCGTTATGAAACGGGACCACCTTGAAATAAAACCGGTACCCTCACCAAGGCAGGGATGGAATGAGGCTTTTAAAGAGATGCATGAGAGAGGAGATGATGAGTTAATAGGAGATGATCTGCTTGATGATGAATTTTTTGAAGAGTGGGAATGGAAATAGAACAGTATGATATTGTCCTCGTTGACCTGAATATGGTTGGCAGTTCGGATCATCCAGGTGCCGAAATCAAAAAGATCCGACCCTGTGTGGTGATTTCACCGGATGAAATGAACCGGTATTTAAGAACCATTGTCATCGCTCCAATGACAACCAGGGCCAGAACATATCCCACCAGGGTCAGGGTAAGGCACAATCAGAAGAGCGGCTGGATCGTGGTGGATCAGATCAGAACCGTTGACAGGAACCGTGTGAAGAGGAGGGTTGGAAATCTGACAAATCCCGAGATAAGAAAACTCAAAAATACAATACGGGAGAGCTATGTGGAGTGATTCTCAGACTACCGCGTTTTGGTTCACCTCCAGCTTGAAACCCATGCGGTGGATGTTCACGATGGCCACACTTTTATCCTCCGAGAGCTTCTTTCGCAGGCGGGCGATATAGACATCCATGCTCCGTCCCATGAAGTAGTCGTTCTCCCCCCAGACATCGGTGAGTACCTTCTCGCGTTTTACCACGTTGTTCATATTGCAGGCCAGCATGCGCAGCACATCGGCCTCTTTCTTGGTGAGGTTCACCTGCTCATTGTCGGTACAGAGTATGCGGTTTGGATAATCGAAGGTGAAGGTCCCGAACTTAAGGGTCTCGGGTATCTCATGCTCCACCAGGGTTGGTTTGATTCGCCTCAGCAATGAATAGATCCTGAGGGAGAGTTCGGTGACACTGAATGGTTTTACAATGAAGTCGTCACCCCCCGAGCAGAAGGCGTGGATCTTGTCTTTGTCGTCACCTTTGGCCGACATGAAAAGAATGGGTGTGATGTAGTCGGTTTTCCGGATCTCTTTGGCCAGGTCGAGACCGCCCAGCCCGGGCAAAACAAGATCAATCAGGATGATGTCATATTTACCGGCCTGAAACAGCCTGAGCGCCCTGTCTCCTCTTGATTCGAGCTCAACCCTGTAGTTTTTCACTTCAAGCGAATCCTTCAACATCGGGCCAAGCTGATTGTCATCCTCTACCAGCAGAATGGTGGGGTAGGTTTCTGCCATTGCTTCCTCTGATTATTGTTATTTATACTCAATTTAGTTAACACCACATTTAAGGTTTTGTTCACTTGCTTTTTGTTCTTACTTTTGCTGCCAAGTAAATCGACCACTCATCTGCAAACAGACCCGATGGACAAGATCAGACCCATTAAGTTCTTTTCAGGTAGGGCTTCAACCTACCTGGCCGAAAATATCGCGCAAAATTTTGGAACTGAACTGGGCCGTACCAGTGTTTTTCAGTTCAGCGACGGAGAGTTCCAGCCTGCTTATGATGAAAGCGTAAGGGGTTGTACTGTATTTATCATTCAGAGTACCTTTCCGCCGGGTGATAACCTGATGGAGCTGTTGATGATGGTCGATGCAGCCAAGCGTGCCTCAGCGGATAAGGTGGTGGCGGTGATCCCCTATTTTGGTTATGCGCGGCAGGACCGCAAGGATCGTCCACGGGCCTCTATCGGGGCCAAACTGGTTGCCAACCTGTTGACCGCTGCCGGGGTGGACCGGATCATGACCATGGACCTCCATGCCGATCAGCTGCAGGGTTTTTTCGATGTTCCGGTGGACCACCTCTACGCTTCATCCCTTTTTGTACCCTACGTAAAGCAGCTGGAGCTCGATAACCTGGCCATTGCAGCACCCGATATGGGTGGAACCAAGCGGGCCAATGCCTACTCAAGGTTTATGAATGCCTCCATGGTGATCTGCTACAAGTTGCGTAAGAAGCCCAATGTGGTGGAGGAGATCAAGGCGATCGGGGATATTGAGGGGAAGAACATTGTAATTGTCGACGACATGGTCGATACAGCGGGCACCATCACCTTTGCTGCCGGAATGATGAAGAGCGAAGGGGCGAAAAGCGTAAGGGTTGTGGCTACCCACCCGGTGCTTTCGGGGCCCGCCTATGAACGGATCGAGCAGTCGCCCATCGATGAGCTAATCGTGACCGATACCATTCCCCTGACACGCGAAAGTGAGAAGATCAAGGTGATCTCTGTGGCTGCCCATTTTGCCGAGGTGATCGACAAGGTCTACAATTTCAGATCGATCAGCGATACATTTATAAGATAATCTATTTCCTTTTCAATTAATTCGTTACCTTTGCAGCCGCTTTGCCACGAAGGCAAGCTTTTCCCACAGTGTGATGGGGAATTAATCTTCAATTTAATTCTGAGTAGCACAACAAAATGAAAACAATTGCAATCAGCGCAGAAAAGCGCACCGAACTGGGTAAAAAAACTACCCGCGATCTGAGAAAAGCCGACCACGTTCCCTGCGTCATGTACGGAGGCGCCGAAGTGATCCACTTCCACGCCCATGAGAACGATTTCAGGCACATTGTATATACACCCAATGCATACATCATTGAGGTGAACATCGACGGAAAGCTGCACAAGGCGGTTATGCAGGAGCTGCAGTTCCACCCGGTAACTGACAAACTGAACCATATCGATTTCGTTGAGGTATCTGACGATAAGCCGGTGACCATTGAGATCCCCATCAACCTGGTGGGCGCAGCTATTGGTCTGAAGGATGGTGGAAAATCCCGTCAACGAAGGCGTGTGCTGAAAGTACGCGGACTTGTTAAGAACCTGCCCGACACATGTGATATCGACATTACAGATGTAGCCATCGGCGATGTGATCAAGGTCGGAGACCTCTCCTACGACAACCTGGAGATCCTCGATCCGGAGCGCTCTATGATCTACTCCATTGTATCTTCACGTGTAGCCATGAAGGGTATGGAACTCGTTGAACCTGAAGAGGAAGCTGCTGAAGGTGAAGAGGGTGAAGAGGGTGAAGAAGGCGAAGAGGGCGCTGAAGGCGCTGCTGCCGAAGGTGCACCAGCTGCTGAAGGAAAGGAGGAGTAATCCTTTGAAATACCTTGTAGCTGGATTAGGTAACATTGGAAACGAGTACGCAAATACGCGTCATAACATAGGATTTGATATATTGGATGCCCTTGCCGGGGCGTCCAATATTTCGTTTAAGGACAAGCGTTACGGGTTTGTGACCGAGTATAAATACCGCGCCCGCTCCTTCTGGCTCCTGAAACCCTCTACCTATGTAAATCTGAGCGGCAATGCAGTCCGCTACTGGCTAAATAAGCTGAAACTCCCTGTTGAGAACCTGATCGTGGTGGTGGATGACATCGCTCTTCCCTTCGGAACCCTGCGTCTGCGCGCCAAAGGAGGGGATGCGGGTCACAACGGCCTTGCCCACATCAACACCATCCTGGGCACCTCTGCATATGCCCGTCTGCGCTTCGGCATCGGCAATGATTTCGGCCGTGGCCAGCAGGTGGATTATGTGCTGGGGGAGTGGGACGAGGAGGAGAATTCTAAACTTCCCGAAAGGCTGGAGATGGCCGGGGAGATCATTAAGTCGTTTGGGGTGATCGGACTACAGCGAACGATGAATATGTACAACAACAAGTGAGTTATCAGGTTGCCAAGTTCCCGGGGTTGATTAACTTAGAGGCAAACCAACGCTCCCCGATATGATGCTGAAAGATCTGATTCTCCAAAACCGTTCCTATCGCCGTTTCGAGCAAAGTGTTTCTGTTCCCATGACCTTGTTGCGGGAGATGGTGGAGGCGGCCAGACTGTCGGCTTCGGCCAGCAACAGGCAACCCCTGAAATACATGCTGTTTAATGATCCTGTGGATTGTGCGGAGATCTTTCCCACCCTTGCCTGGGCCGGCTACCTGAAGGAGTGGCCCGGACCGGCGGAAGGGGAGCGGCCTGCCGCCTACATTGTGCAGCTGGGCGATCTGGAGGTGGCAACAGC
>JBDLIQ010000043.1:0-28861 GCA_039714775.1 Bacteroidota bacterium | reverse complement strand
AAACCAAAGGAGGCTGAAAAACCTGCAGAACCTGTAAAGCAAAAGGAACCGGAGAAACCATCCAAACCGGCAAAGCCTGTGGTCCGTACAACGCCACCACCACCACCCGGTGAACCCCAAAAGCGGGAAAATGCACACCGCAAAACCAGAATGTGGCGGATTATCTGGGCGGTAGCTGCGCTGTTGATCGTGGTGCTGCTGGTGCTGCTTTTTGTCCCAACCGAGCGCCTGAATATCTTAGGGGACCGGGAGGGTAGTGAGCAGCAACCTTCTATGGAAACACCGGCTACCGGACCTGAAATTTCAGAGCCATCTGCAGCAGGAGAAACAGAGGCTGACGGGATGGGGACAGGTGAAACCGGCGGAGACGAAACCACCGGACCGGCCGTTGTAGAAGAGAGCCCGGTAGCTCGGCCGGAAGAGGAGCCGCCTGCCCGGGAGCCTGCAGTGGCAGAGAGGTATTTTCTGATTGCCGGCAGCTTCAGGCACCTGGGCTATGCCGGTGAGCTTGAGGACCAGCTGAAAGCAATGGGCTACGAGACAGATGTGATGGTCACCGAAAACCGGATGTACCGGGTAAGCGTAGGGGGCTATACCACCAAAGAGGAGGCGCTTGAAAACCTGGAAAGAATCAGATCATCTGCAGGACTGGAGTCGTGCTGGCTGCTCTCAAATGAATAGCCGCTCAATCAGTTGATCGCTGAACCATTCAGGGCATCCGTTGAGGGCTCCACAAAGTGAAGTGACCCGTCGGGATTCTCCGACAGAAGGATCATCCCCTGTGATTCAATTCCCTTAAGCTGTCGTGGTGCCAGGTTGGCCAGCACACACACCTTTTTGCCGGGAAGGGTCTCCGCCTGGTAATACTCAGCAATCCCCGAAACGATGGTTCTCTGCTCGAATCCAACCTCTACCAGCAATTTGATCAGCTTCTTGGTTTTGGGAACCTTCTCAGCCTCCAGGATGGTTCCCACCCTCAGGTCCATCCGGGTGAAATCGTCAAAAGTGACCTCCTCTTTGGGAGGGGCCACCTGCGGAGCCTCCTGGTTCTCTACCTTTGTTTTCATCAGCTTGTCGAGCTGTGCCTGGATCTGCTCATCCTCGATCTTTTCAAACAGCAGCGAGGCCTTTTCAATGGGGTGACCCGGTTTCAGCAGGTCGGGTGTGGCCAGCAGCCTCCACGAGATCTGCTCAAAATTGATGAACCCCCTCAGCTTCTCCATGGTGAAGGGGAGGAAAGGGTCGAGCAGCAGGGTAAGGTTGGCTGTGATCTGCAGCGAGATGTTCAGGATGGTCTTTACCCTTTCAGGATCGGTTTTAATCACCTTCCAGGGTTCGGTATCGGCCAGGTACTTGTTTCCAAGGCGGGCCAGATCCATTGCGGTTTTAATGGCCTCCCTGAAGCGGAACTGCTCCAGGCTCTGCTCTGTGCTGGTGGCAATCTTCCCGATCTCCTCCAGTACTGCTCTGTCCGAATCAAGCAGCGATGTTACTTCCGGAACCTCTCCGTCGAAGTACTTCTGGGTAAGTACAATGGCCCGGTTCACAAAGTTGCCCAGGATGGCCACCAGCTCGTTGTTGTTACGGTTTTGAAAATCCTTCCAGGTAAAATCGTTGTCCTTGTTTTCCGGCGCATTGGCACAGAGCACATAACGCAATACATCCTGCTTGCCGGGGAAATCCTCCAGGTACTCATGGAGCCAGACTGCCCAGTTCCTGGATGTGGATATCTTATCGTTCTCCAGGTTCAGAAATTCATTGGCCGGCACATTGTCAGGCAGGATGTAGCTCCCCTCGGCCTTCAGCATGGTGGGGAATACGATGCAGTGGAATACAATGTTGTCTTTCCCGATAAAATGGACCATGCGGGTCTCCTCATCCTTCCAGTACTTCTCCCAGTCGGGAGTGAGCTCCTTGGTGGCTGAGATGTAGCCGATGGGCGCATCGAACCAGACATAGAGCACTTTGCCGTCGGCTCCCTCTACCGGTACCGGGACACCCCAGTCCAGGTCACGGCTCACAGCACGGGGATGGAGCCCCTGGTCGAGCCACGATTTACACTGTCCGTACACATTGGGTTTCCACTCCTTGTGCTCCTTAAGGATCCACTCCTTCAGCCAGGGCTCATATTTGTCCAGGGGCAGGTACCAGTGTTTGGTCTCCTTTAGCTCCGGTTTGCTTCCGCTGATGGTGGAGACCGGATTGACCAGGTCGTTGGGGCTCAGGGATGTGCCGCACTGCTCACACTGATCCCCGTATGCAGAGGTGTTCCCGCAGTGGGGACAGGTGCCGGTAATGTACCGGTCTGCCAGGAAGGCATTGGCCTCACTGTCATAATACTGTTCGGAGGTTTTCTCAATGAAAATACCCTTGTCATACAGGGTCTTGAAAAATTCGGAGGCTGTTTCGTGGTGCATCTCGTTGGAGGTGCGGGAGTAGGTGTCAAAAGCGATCCCGAAATCCTCAAAAGCCTTTTTATTGATGGCGTGGTAACGGTCCACCACCGCCTGTGGTGTGATCCCCTCGTTGCGTGCCTTCAGGGTGATGGGTACACCGTGCTCGTCCGACCCGCAGATGGAGATCACGTCACGCTCCTGCCTGCGCAGGTACCTCACATAGATATCGGAGGGAACATAGACCCCTGCCAGGTGTCCCAGGTGAATGGGGCCGTTGGCATAGGGAAGGGCAGAGGTAATCAGGGTTCGCTTATAGCTCTTGGTTGTCATTGCAATTGGTTCGTTACAGATAATTCGGGAAACAAAGATAGTGATAAAATAGTGCGGCCATACAACCGGCATTGGCTGATGAAGTCACCCCAGATCACATTAACTTGATAAAGCGGTTTTTATGAATCAATGTGAAAAAGGGCGAAGGGCCGAAAAGGTGGCTGCACAGTACCTGCGTGCCCGGGGATACCGCATCTGGAAGAGCAACTGGCGCTGGGGGAGGCGGGAGCTGGACCTGGTGGCCCTCCATGGGAATGAACTGGTTGTTGTGGAGGTAAAGGCGCGACTGGGGAACGAGGTGAACCATCCGTCTGAGGTGGTGGACGGGTTGAAGCAGCGCAACATCATCCTGGCCACCGACGCCTTTATCCGGTTGTATGATTGCCGGCGCCCCACCCGCTTCGATGTGATCGCGGTAAGCTACCAGGAGGGTGGCGAGGAGATCGAACACATCGAGAATGCGTTTTTCCCGGGGGTGGAATGAGGTTTTGAAAATAGTACCCAACTGAAACATCCTGCAGGAAACTACGTATATTGCACCATAAACCATTTAAAAGCCGAACATGAAAAAATTATTATCAGGATTAGGTATTGTTGTGATGATGGCCCTGGCCATGACAAGTTGCGCTGATCCGGATTCAACAACACTTCTGACCGACGGGATCTGGAACTTTAGTAACATGACCACCGACAGTGAGGATGAGAACATCAAGACCTTTATTATCCTTGGAAAAGCACTTATGTCCGAAGGGACACTTGAGTTTCAGGAGGGTGGCGATTACATCATGACCTCTCCTGCAATGGAGGAGCTGGGAGATCCTGATACGGGAACCTGGACCCTGGTTGGAGACCATACCCTGACCATGACAAACGCAGACGGGATTCCCTCTGTAAACAGCATTGATGAGTTGTCAAAGGATAAGCTCATCTATGTTGAGACCTTTGTGGATCAGGAGTTGGGGACCCATTCCGTTACCATGACCTGGGTCAGGTAATCAGAGGCAGCAACTTTTCCATATCTGTCCGCCTCTCCCAGCTCTGTCTGTCGAGAGAAAAAAAGGTAGTTGTTTTTACATTTTTTGAAACTCACCACCTGGTGACTAAATCACCAGGTGGTGGGTTTTTATTTGTCAGCCTTTGGCATGTAAAATTTATTATATCGTTAAGTATAAGGCGGTTAGATTGCATAGGTGAGCAGATTAAATATGATGAGAAGTCACCCAATCATGAGAAGTCACCAGGTGGTAACTTCACATTTTTATATAACGGGAGACCTCAAAACCATATGGGATTGTAAAATCCTACGTCAAACCTCCAGGTTGGTGATGGTGTCGGTGGCCTGGAATGTGTATTCGGGATATTCATAAACCGGAACCCGGTGTTCGGTCTGGCCCAGTGAGTAGCCATACAGTCCGTCATACTCGCTTCGCTCCTCACCCAGCTCTTCAAGCTGGTTCAGGTACTCATGGATCGATTTTGATTCGATGATCACCACCTTCCCCATTTTGTGGATAATGGGGCTGTGGCGTCGGGTCTCATCATGGTCAAACTCCAGAATTCTGCGGCCATAGCGGGTGATCCCAATCATCCTGAAAGTCATGCTTTTACCCACGCCCGGAAGGTTCAGTACGTTCCGGTCTGTGGCCAGGAAGGGGAGTCCCGAAAAGCGCCGGAGCGCTTCGATGTTCTCCACCATCATGTTGGCCTCCTGCGGAAATCCCCGGATGGTGTCGTAATACTTCTCATCGATCTGGCCGGCCACCTTCTCTTCGAGCTGCTCCTGCACCACCCGTGCATTGGGTGCAAATCCGGCATTGTTCTCCATGTACCCCTTAACCGTAAAGGTGTAGTAAGGCAATACCCCCATGTCGTTGAGCACCTTACGGAGTTTGGAGGAGTGTCCGCGGCGCGATGCGGCTGCAGTGAATACCTGCTGGTTGGTGACGGTCCAGCCGGCTGCGATGAGCCGCTGAATGGCCATCTCCGATTCGGGGGTAACCTCCAGTGGAGATTCGAAATGGGTCTGGATCAGGAACTGTTTGACCCCCACCTCTGACGCCTTCTCCCTGAATGTTTTCAGGATGTTCACCAGGTTGAGGGTGATCCGCTGGGGAAGGTAAACCGGCAGGCGGGTCCCGATCCGAACCCTCAGCAGTTCGGCCAGTTTTTCTCCCTCGGGCAGGGTTTTGTTGCGCTCCGCTTTCCGAAGGGCCATCTCATAGATCTCCTCAAGCAGATTTTTCAGGGATTTATCGGAGCTCATCAAACCATCCCCCCCGGTAAGCAGAATATCTTTCAGCTGGGCATCCTCCTCGAAGTAGTGCATCAGCTTCTTCAGTTTGGCACTCCACTTCTCCCCCGGAGCCAGTTTATCCAGGTTGAAGTTGAGGTTTCCCGCCTGGAAGTCATACATGCGCTGACATGATGAGCAGAGCCCGGCACAGGCCCTTCCCATGGTGTCGGGGATCAGGATGGCCACTTCCGGGTAGCGCCGGTGGATGTTGTGCCCCTCAGGTAGCAGCCACCCGGCAGCATTGGGTTTACCGGCCTCGACCACATCCTCCTTCTCCCAGGCCACGATCTTTCCGAACTCCTCCACCAGCTGTTTGCTGTAGAGGATATAGTACCGGATGGCCAGGTCAGCACCCACAGCGAAATAGGGTACCCGCACGTGGAGCAGCGAAAGGTAGTAGGGGTTTACAAAGAAGGGGATTCCTGCCTTCTCCGCCTCCTTCAGGGTTTTCATTGTATCGGGATCGAGCGACCGGTCCAGCAGATCATTCAGCAGTTCCGGGGAGCGGACCGCAAAACGCAGGTGGAACCTGTGGTCCTCCCACCACCGCTCCATCTTCTCCATCTTACCCTCCTCCGAAAGGTTGGGTTCAAAATAGTAGCGGGTGCTTTTTACCTCCCCCCTTTCGATCTGCTCCTTCAGGATCCCGATGATCCGCTGCCGGTTCTCCTCCCTTAGCTGGATGATCCTCGGATCGAGCCCTGATGGAAAACGGTCCATCCAGCCGTTGATCCTTTCGGGCGAAAACTCCTGCCGGGCGCTCTCTCCCCTGAGCTGCCTGAAGAGCATGATCATATCGATGAAGAAACCGGGTTTGGCCCCGCCTGTTCCCTTGTTTACCGCCAGCCAGATAAGGCGGAGCGGATTGCTTACGGCGATCTCCCCGTGAAGGTTCAGATCGGGGTACTCTTTCCCGGCATGATCGATATAATCGAGGATCCTGATGATGGCATAGTCGCGCCACTCCAGCTGGTTGAACAGCTCCCTGCCAGGGTGCCTTGCGTGGTAGAATTTGAATGCATTTTTCCTCTCCTTCAGGCTTCGCTCGATCCACTCACGGACTCCCACAACCACTTCGGTCTCATTTTTGGAGTTGCGCAGGATCTCTTCTAATTCGGGATTCTCGCCGAGCAGCTGCTTGAGGAGCTTGTGTGACTTTACATTGATTGCAATGCGGTCCAGTTTCTCTATTTCAGTCATGAAGGGGGATTTATTACCTGATAATTTCAGGATAAGAAAATCAAAATTGGGATACGATACAAATGGAGTTGCAAACATCTTCGACATACCATACGCCATACACTTGACCTGACACCGGCAGCTTGTACACAAAAAAGAGGCCGTCTCAAATTGATCTTTGAGATGGCCTCCTTTGAAAACTTTTGTTGGCTTAACCTACTCTACGATCACCAGGAAGTTGTGTGGTGTATCGTCCGTTGTGACACGCAGCAGATAGGTGCCGGGTGTGAGGTCCTGCACATCGATGTGTGCTTCGGCTACCCGTGCCTGTTTTATATCTTCGCGGTAGATCAGCGCATTTACTATGGAATAGAGTTCGATCCTCATCAACTGCTCCACCTCCATTTCGAGGGCCACATGCAACACCTCGGTTGCCGGGTTGGGGAAGATCTTAACCTTTCCGTTCAATCCGGGAGTCTCGCCAATTGACACCGGCCAGGTCACAACCACCGAATCGGACGCTGTGCAGCCATGGTTGTCAGTAACCTCAACCCGGTAGAATCCATTGTTTGTCACCTGGTAGGTCGAGCCTGTTGACATGTCCTGCCACAGGTAGGATTCAAATCCTGTCCCCGCATCAAGGGTGACCGGAAGATTCGTGAAAAGGGTGTCCTCTCCTCCGGCGATCTCCACTACCGGACCATTCCACAGGGTGACTGTTTCAAACAGTATGTTGTTTCCGGGGTTACTATCCTCGTTGAGAAAGCTGATCTGGACCTGGTATGTACCCGGTGCGGAAAAATCGTAGGGCTCTGCAAAGGGCAATACAACCGACGCTCCCGGTTGTAATTCGGTATCAAGGATAAACTGTTCGAAAAGTGATGTACTTCCATCTACCGAATAGGCCAGGGTCAGTACCTCCTGGGTTGAGATCCGGTAATATCCATTGTTCCTGATCTCGACCGAAATCACCGTTTGTGCATCCAGGTCACAAGAGGTTACCGGAGTCACGATCCGGGTAAGGGCCATGTCGGGTTGGTCATAGGCTACGTAAACACTATCATTTATGACACAACCATTCTCCGAGTTGACAATCACCCAGTACCAGCCGGCAGAAGGCTCTGTGATCTGGAAATCGGTTCCAGTGCTTCCATCCTGCCACTGGTAGGAGAGATATCCAGGTGTGGCCGTAAGGGTGACGGGTTCTTCCACCACCATGGTATCCGATCCGTTCCCGATATCAACATCTGGTATTCCCCGGTGATTCACGTTGACCAACATCATGTCGTTGACTGGGACCATGTCGGCTTCATAGGTGGTGTAAGCCATGATATCATAGGTGCCCGGTACGCTGAAATCTTCAACCTGGCTGAAGGTATGATAGATCGAATCTCCATTTTTAAAGGGGCCGTCCAGCACAAGCTTCTCAGAGACTGCGAGTCCGCCATTGAGGGAATAGGCCACTGTAATGTCAGCTGTGGATTCGATCTCCCAGGTTCCGAAATTCTTGACCAATACCTGAACCTGTCCTTCAGGTTCGATATAGCAGGCAGTCACCGGATAGATGACCTCCTGAATACCCACATCGGGAACAACAAGCAGTATCTGTACCTGGTCGGATGCGGTACAGCTGTTTGCATCGGTCACAGTAACACTGTATTGCCCTACACCCGGCTCTGTAATGGTGTAGGTCTGGTTGGTACTTCCATCCTGCCATTCGTACGATATATAACCGGCTCCTGCATCAAGGGTGTGTTCAAATCCGGATATTACCTGGTACTCCTCTCCCAGATCGAGCAGAGGTGTTTCAAAAACACCCACCGATGTGATCACCGTATCGTTGGTCCGTTTGGAATCATTGATGTAATCGGTATATACGGTGAATTCGTACCACTCTCCGGTCTGGACACTCTCCGAAACTGAGAAGGCGAAGTCGATGGTATGCCCGTTCAGGAAATTCTGTGTCAGTGTCAGGCTCTCCTGTACGACAGCTCCTCCGTCAATCTGGTAAGCCAAATTGATGGTCTCACCCGAAGGGATCGGCTGGTTGCCTGCATTGCTGATGCGCACTGTTACCGTGATGGATTCTGACAGCTCGCAGGAGGTGGAGGGCGACAGCAGCTCGTCCAGCGCCACATCCAGCACATTGAGGGTAATAATGACCGTATCCTGACTGATGCAACCGTGCTCATCACTGACCTCAACGTAATATTGCCCAAGGCCTGGCTGTGTCACCAGGTAGGTCTCTTCCGTGGAACCATCCTGCCAGAGGTATGAGAAATAGCCGGCACCCGGTTCAAGCAGGTACTCAGATGTGCTTAACTCCACATCTGGCCCCAGATCCGTATGGGGATAGCCATACACCTGGAGGGTATGTTCCAGGGTATCGTTACCCGTTACGAGATCCTGTCCCAGTTGTGTATAGAACTGTATTTGATAATCTCCAGGTGTGGAAAAGTCAAAACTTCCTGAATAGGTGTGGTTGAACGACTCGCCGGGGCTGAACGGCTGGGTGAGCACAACCGCATCATCGAAGATATTGCTCCCATTGATCACTCCTCCCACGACGATGGTCTGCCCGGCTGCAACGATATCTGTACCCAGGTTCTGCACGATGACCTCCAGGGTCTCCTGGTTTGACAGTTCACAATCCGACGGGGGACCCAGGTAAGTGGTGACACCCACATCGGTCACCAGCTCAAGTACCTGAATGGTGTCGTAGGCAACGCAACCCATGCCGTTGGAGACCCTCACATGGTATGTTCCTTCAGTGACTACATGGAAGGTGGGATTTAAGGAGCCATCCTGCCACAGGTACTCCTGCCCGGGAACCCCTGAATCAGCATTCAGCACTACCGTATCGGGTTGGGTGGTGGAGATATCCACGCCCAGGTCCACGTAAGGCTTGTTGACTACAATGGTCTTTACAATGGTATCACCGGAGGCCGCCTTATAAAAGTGGGGTTCGGGTGACATGTAGTAGACTGTTGCCTGGTAATCTCCACTGGTGCTGAAATCAAAGAGGCTCGACATGGTGAGGTCTTTCGTGGTCCCGGCTGCCCATGACTGGTCCAGGATGTGGATCTCCTCGGCAGTCTGGATCTCTCCCGACCGGTCGATGTGATAACCAACCATGATGGTATCACCTGACTGGAGGGCCAGGAGCCCTGCATTCTTTAATCTCAGGGTGAAAGACTCTTCACTGTTCAGTTCGCAGGCACTTGCAGGCTGAAGAATGTCTATGACATCCACATCTTTTGGGGCCTCCATGATCCTGATGTCATCCAGGGCAATACCGTCATACTGGTTGTCTGTTTTATCCGCTTTGAAAATGAAGCGGAGCTGAACTTTAGGCTGATTTATAACAGCTGCCGGCAACAGGTGGGTGACCGGGATCCAGTCACCAGTGTGGCCGCTCCAGCCATTTGAACCCAGAGCCTGCACCGGGTGACCTGTATACCAGTTCCAGTATGTATCGAATCCTGAAGCGTTGGATACATCTGACCAGGTTGCCCCTTCGTTCAGGGAGTACTGGAGGGTGGCGCCATCCACATCCTCTTCGGTTTCGATCCATAACTTTGCAGAGATCACCGGTTTCGACAGGCCGGTCAGGTCGTACAATGGTGATACAAGGCTCCCCGGTTCGGAATCGATCAGGGTTCCGGTAAGTGCCACATCGTCAATGCTCCATCCCTGTTCCACCGCACCTGCAGCGGAGGTGTGGAACAGTGAGAACCTGATCCTGAAATTGCTGGTCAGGGTAAGCTCGTCAGGGATCTCATACTCCCTGTACTGGAACCGGGTCTCCATGATCGCACCTTCGGTATTTTTCCAGATAGTGTGCCAGGTGGAGCCGTTGTCGGGGCTCACCTCAAGTTTCAGGGAATCGCCTTGATTGATGGTGATCCAGCTGAAAAAATTCAAACTGAGGTCACTGTAGCTGGAGACATCCAGGGCCTGGGTGGTGGCGGTATGTGCTGTTGCGGGGGTGATCCCGTTTTCATACTGGTAGAAATTAGTCCCCTGTCCGGAGAGGTCGATCCCCATACAGTATGGTTCTGAAAAAGCGTAGGAGGGAATGAATCCCTGGTTCGGTATGGCCCGCTCAAATTCTCCCGTGAATGTCCATCCATCCGGGGACTCGAAGTTATCCTCGAAAATGGTCTCGTTGGGCTGGGCGATCACGTTCCCGTATGGTGATGAGAGGCTGGTCATCCAGCAGTTGGCCCCGGATGAGGCGTTGGTGATAATGTTCCCACCAGGGTTACCATGTTCCCAGAGTCCGCTGCCCAGGCTTTGCCAGTATCCGTCATCCGGATCAAAATCCTGTTCGCAGGGGGGGGTAAAGGTGGGCACAACATAGATCTCGGTAGAGATCTGGTCGTTCTCGGTGTACTGGTCCCCCGGAAAGTAGGTCCTGGCCAGTACCGAAGGCCTGAATCCCGGCTCGGTCAGGTCGGCCGTGGTGGGGAAGGTAAAGAGCACCGAACCGCCCACGGGAATATGTTGATCCATCTGGTCGATGGTCCAGGAGGAACCCCCGTTGAATGAGTATGCAACCGGTACGGGGTCGGTGATCTCCGCCCCGCCGAAGTTGTCGATGCGCACGGTAACCTCTTCACTTGCTGTGTGGCCACTGCCGCTCAGCGGGCCAATCCATTCGGTGACCCCCACATCTTTCTGTATGAACTCCCCGGTAAGGAAAATATCATCGATATGCCACCCCGAGTAGTTGCCAAATCCGTCGGTGGGTCCCAGCCTGAAACGGATCTTCAGCTGGTCCGACCGGGCATAGGAGTCGGGAATGAGAATCTGCTCCTGGTTCCACTGGTAATCAGCCAGGTGTGCCTCTTTTTTTGTCCAGAAGGTATTCCAGGTGACCCCGTTGTCGTTGCTGATCTGGAGGTTGGCTGAATCGGAAAACTGGACGTTCATGTAGCGCTGGTAGAAGAAGTTCAGGTTCTTATAGTAGAGCGCCTCTATGTTAGACGAGGTGGCCAGGTAGCTTGTGGCCTCATTCAATCCGGGCTCATATGCGTAAGGGTTGGCACCCAGCCCGGTCAGGTCGGTGCCCAGGGATTGGGTGCCGCTGTAAGCCGAGGGTGGGTTGGGATTTCCCGGCTCCCCTCCCGATCCGTCCGGGGTGGCGATCTCAAACTCTCCTGTCAGGGTCCATCCGGAGCTTACTTCGAAATCTTCATGGTACCGGGTCTCATATACCTGCCTGTATCCATACGGATTCTGGTCGGTTTCCGGATAGAGGGTGCTGTTGGCGCTGATGTTGTGGGCAGCCACCATCACATCGAGGGTATTTTCGTGGGTGGCATTGAGATCCACATCGTATGTGAGCCAGAGGTAGGAGTGTCCCTTGGGAAGGGTGTGGCTGAGGCCTGTGAAACTGGCCACCCCTGCATTAAAACTGGTGGGTGATCCGAGAAGGGTAGTGGTGTTGAAAACCTGGGTTGGTGTGCTGTAGAGTTTCACTCCGCCTGAAAGTATGTCGGAATCGTCGGTGTTGAGGGAGTTGAAGTGGATGTAGTCAAGTACCACCGAGTCTTCATTCCCGAAGACATTGAAATCCATTCTTAACATGGGAACATGGGGAGATCCCGAAGGGGTATAGTTGGGAAATGGTTGTTCGATCTCCAGCTCCCCGATATACATGGGTTGTGAGGCGGTCTCCTGGATGACCACATTGTCTATGCAGGCCCCGTATCCCCAGCGGGTTTGTCCTTCGAAAGCCACATAATAGGACTCTGACGGGTTGGGAAGAGAGATGGTCTGCAACTCCCAATCGTACATCGGGTCGAGATACTGTGCCAGAAGTATCCACGGAGCTGTCTCCGATACCTTATAATATATGCGAAGCACATCTGTTCCTGTAGTTCCCTGGAAGGTCCAGGGAACCTGGCAGAGGTAGAAGCTGAGCTCCAGTGCAGAGGTCCCCTCCACGTTCATTTCCGGGGTGACCAGCTTTGTGCGTTCGTTATCGTAACTCTGTTTGAAGAAGATGGCGTTGTATGTGCCTTCGTAGGCACCCGGTGGATTCCTGGTGATATCCACCTGGTCGGCCGGAACCTGCCAGTTGGCGTCGTCGGGACTGTGCCCCCCGTTGCGGTAGCGCCACGGCTCATCTCCTGTAACAAACTCATTGTTCCAATCTTCCGGCTTTAATCCCGATTCAAATCCCTCTGACAGAAATACCTGTGAGTATGCAGAAGCTGTTGATATAAATATCAGAACGGATGCGATTATTTTCGTTATTTTCATAGGATCAAATATGTTGATGCAACCATATAACATTACCATTAGTATTTACGTATAGTTGCATGTATAGTTGTTTGATATTAACAATATTTATAAACAGATGATCAATAAAGGTAAAAAACTCTCTGTTAAATTCCCTCTTTTGGGTGTACTCTTCACCTTGATGATGGGATTGACAAACCACCTTTATGCACAGGTTGATACCGATTTCTGGTTCGTGGTTCCGGAGCTCTCCCACAGGAACGATGTGCTCAGCCCGACTCCCGGGGGCACCCCGGGAAAGCTCAGGATCGCCACCCTGGAGCTGGAAGCCACGGTGACCATCGCCATGCCGGGCAATGCCTATCATGCCACCCTGAATCCCGGCGGGTTCCAGGAGATCGTTGTGGATATCCTGGCCAATGATGATGCAGAGGTGGACCTCTCCCACCTGCTGGATGGCCCCATGAACCCCAACAGGAACCTGCTGGAGAACAAGCCGCTGACCCCCGACGGGATCAACAACTTCGGGTTGCACATCACCTCCACCAACATGATCAACTGTTACTGGGAGATCAATTATGCCTATGGCTCCGACCTTTGGACGCTGAAGGGGAGCAACGGGATGGGTAACCTTTTTTATACACCGTTTCAGACGGTCTATGACAACCGGATCACCACACCACCAGCCTATTCGGCCATCGATATTGTCTCCACTGCGGATGGTAACCAGGTCACGATCACCCTCCCCGCAGGGAAGGCGGCCAGCTACGGTTCCAACGTCACATCGATCATCCCGGGTGGCACCCATGTGATCACCCTCAATGCGGGCCAGACCTTCTCCCTTTTTCCATTTAATTACAGCAGAAGTGCCACTGACAGGCTGGCCGGTACCCGGATTGAATCCACCCTGCCCATCAGTGTCTGCGTGAAGGATGATGCCCTGAACACCGGGTCACAGGGATCGCCGGTGATCGGGGATCAGATCGTGCCGGTAGATATTGTGGGCGACAACTACATCGTACCTGATATCAAGAACCCTAACCATCTTTTCGTGGTGGCCACAGAGGACAACACCAGCATCTATGTAACCGATGTGAACAACAATCCCATCGGAGGCACCCCCTATGCCACCCTGAACCGTGGGGAGCAGGCGCTGGTGGTGGTCCCCAGCGGCTCAAAATATGCCCGCATCACCTCCAGGGTCAATCCCCTGGATCCGCCGAAACCCATTTATGTGTTCCACCTGGCCCTCGCCAACCAGACCAGGGGCGGGGCGCTGGTCCCCCCCATCGGGTGTACCGGGAATACGCAGCTCGCCTTTACCCGTGCAAGGGAGGGGGAGAACATCTTCTATTTCTACCTGATCACTGAGCTGGGGAACGAGGACAAGTTTTTAATCGACGGGGTTTCTGAGCCCACCATTATTGACCCGGGATCTTTTGAAGAGCTGGCGGGAAGCGGGGGCTGGGTTGCCGCGCGAACCAATTCGATCCCTGCAAGCAAAGTGGCGGTGGGCCAGCACCTGGTAGAGAATACCGGGGGGATCT
This sequence comes from Bacteroidota bacterium, assembly GCA_039714775.1. Lineage (GTDB taxonomy): Bacteria > Bacteroidota > Bacteroidia > Bacteroidales. The sequence goes on along the minus strand of JBDLIQ010000043.1, from coordinate 14,867 downwards.
TCCACCTGGCCATTGTGAATGGATTTCCCGGGGCCGGACAGGGGGGATTGTACTACGGTTACTACTCCGATTTCGGGGGATTGAATGTCGGTGCCAATGTGGCCGGAACCAACTCCTCTATTGTGAGGGCCTGTTATGGCGACTCGGTGCAACTGCATGCCTTTGGGGGAACAAGCTACCTCTGGAATCCCGATACCTACCTGGATGATGCCACCCTGCAGCAGCCCACCGCCATCAACCTTCCGCCCGGAGCCCATACCTACACGGTATCGGTGACCGGTGCATGCGGATTCGGGGAGGTGGACCTGACGGTGCTGGTGGCCGACCCCATCGTGGCGCACTTCGAGGCCAACGCTACATCGGGCTGTTCACCGCTGGAGCTCCAGTTCGAGGACAATTCGGAGGGGACCTATTCCTGGCAGTACGACCTGGGTGACGGCACCCCCCTGATGAGGTATGACCTGGATCCCCTCACTCCGTTTCCACCTCCCCCGGATCCGTTTATTTTTTCAACTGTCTATAACAACACCACCGACTCGGTTATCGAATATAACATCACCCTGCTGACCAAGAACGCCAGCGGCTGTTCGGATATTCTGACCAGGACCATCACGGTTTACCCCGAGATCGGTTCCGGTTTTTCGGTGGACAGGGATAGCGGCTGTGATCCGGTTGAGGTGCAGTTCAGCAATGCATCGGTTGGTGATACGGCCACCTGGCTCTGGGAATTTGGTGATGGCGGATCCTCTGTAGAGCGGGATCCGGTTCACCTCTACAGGAACCTGTTTGGTCCCGATGATACCGTTTATAATGCGCTTCTAATTGCCATCTCTCCATACAATTGTAAGGATACCTCCTCACATCCCATTACCGTGAGTCCATACATTGAGGCGAGTTTCGCCTACGATACGGTGGCGGAGTGTTCACCTCATGAGATCATCATCACCGACCAGTCCTTCGGTGCAGACATCTACTCATGGGATTTTGGAGACGGAAACACCTCCACTTCACCCGGGCCGGTGCTAAGCCATACCTATGTGAATTCTACCCCGTTTCCTGTCACCTATACCATTTCACTCAGGGTAGATAATGAGGAGGGTTGTTTTCATGAGATCCAGCGTGAGGTGACTGTCTACCCGCAGGTGGCAGCCAGTTTTATTCCACATCCGCCCGAGGCGTGCTCCCCGGCCGAGGTGATCTTCCAGAATACCTCTACCGGACCTGTGGATACCTATTTCTGGGAATTCGGGGATGGGGGAACTTCCACCGAGGAGCATCCCATTCACCTGTATGACAGGAACATGCTGCGGCACGATACCACATTCACAGTGATGCTTGTGGCCACTTCCAATGAGTTGTGTCGCGATACCGCCATCTTCGACGTGGTGATGCATCCCTACATTGAGGCTGCTTTTACGGCGGAAGATGTGGTGGGATGCCACCCGTTTACAGTTGATATTAACAATGAATCCATTGGGGCCGATAACTATTACTGGGATTTCGGTGACGGGAGCCCGGTTTCCAACACTTCTGATGCTCTCCTGTCGCACACCTACCTGAATGTCGGGAGTGAGAGTGTGGTCTATCCGCTACAACTCATTGTTACCAACGAGGAGGGTTGCAGCGATACGATGGTCAGGAACGTCACGGTTCACCCGGAGATCACAGCCAGTTTCACAACCGACGGACTGACGGGCTGTCACCCGCTCACTGTAACTTTCACCGATCTCTCGGTCAACGCGGTGAACTATCTCTGGGACTTCGGTGACGGGGCTGCCTCTGTGGAGCACTCTCCGGTACATACTTTCGTTAATTTCGGAACGGCCGATACCACCTATCTTGTAACCCTTACAACCTCCACCGCGGATGGTGAGTGTGTGAAATCGGTATCATGGCCCATTACCGTGCATCCACAGGCTGTTGCGGAGTTTACTTTTCCAACTGCACAGGGTTGCAGTCCATTTGAGGTGACCTTTACAAACCTCTCCATAGGAGGAACCGATTTCAGATGGGACTTCGGGGACGGGGATGTGGTGAATACAACACTATTGGATCAACAGACCCATACATTTGTTAATGCTGATTTTATCAATCCGCAGGACTATAACGTCACTCTTCTGGTCGATAATATTTTTGGATGCAGCGATGAGATCACAAAAATAGTCACCGTTTATCCGGACATTGATGCCGGATTTACCACTTCAACAGTTGAAGGATGCCACCCACTGTCTGTTGATTTTACAAATCAGACAAGTGGTGGAGGCACCTATGTATGGGATTTCGGGGATGGTTCCACATCCAGTGCCCAGGATCCCGGGCACCTGTTTACCAATACAGGTACGGTCGATTCAATCTATACGGTAAAATTGTTTACACTGGCCCCTAACAACATCTGCTCAGATTCATCTTTTATTGACATTACGGTACATCCATATGTCCAGGCCAATTTTACAGTACCCGACCAGCTAAGCTGTACTCCATTTGATGTGGTGATCAGCAACGCTTCCATTAATGGTTCAGTGTTTCGATGGGACCTGGGCGATGGGACAGATACCGTTACATATAACAACAATCCCTTTTCACACCGGTACGTTAATCCGAGCTATGCAACCCGGCAGGATTTTGTGATTACCCTGGTGGCTGAGAATTTTGCCGGCTGCAATGATGAAATTCAAAGGACCATCACAGTAGAGCCGGATATAGAGGCCGCGCTGAGTGCCAGCCAGCTCACCGGCTGTCATCCCCTGACTGTCGATTTTACTAACATGTCTAGCGGGGCGGCCTATTACCACTGGGATTTTGGAAACGGTACCTCCTCACAGGTGACCGACCCCTCTCAGACCTTTACAAACATTGGCTCCGCCGATTCCACTTACAGGATCTGGCTCTATGCCACAGCCTCAAACCATATTTGTAAGGATTCCACATTCATCGATATTGTGGTACATCCATACATCATGGCCGATTTTACATTCCAGGAGCAGGTGCACTGTACCCCCTCGCCGGTATTGTTTAACAATGCATCGGTGGGAGGAGCCACCTTCCTCTGGACCTTCGGAGACGGATCGGATACCACCACAACGAATATGAATCCGGTGACCCACTCATTTTTCAATGCAAGCTTCGAAAATAATGCAGTTTACCAGGTGACCCTGCAGGCCGAGAACCTGGCGGGATGTACCGACCAGGTCACAAAGACCGTGGAGGTCTATCCGGCCATTGAGGCCCTGTTCACGAGCAGTGTAGATGAAGGGTGCCATCCGCTGGTGGTCGATTTTTCGAACATCTCCAGTGGAGGATACACCTTTTCGTGGGACTTCGGAGACGGGGCATCCAGTGAAGCAGACGGACCGTCGCATACCTTTACCAATTTCACCGATGCGCCTGTCACCAGGCAGGTACATCTGCTGGCCACCTCCCAATTTAACTGTACCAGCGAAATTGCTGCCGGGATCACCATCCACCCCAAGCCGGTAGCCCGTTTCGAAACGGCAAAGATCATCGACTGTGCACCCTTCGAGGTTCCCTTTACCAACACCAGTCTGAATGCCGATCTGTACTCCTGGGACCTGGGGGGTGATACCACCATCAATACCGGATCGTTTGCGCCGTTTACCCATGTTTTTGAAAACCTGGGTGCCGATATCGCAACCTACACGATTGTGCTGGAGGCATCCACCAATTACGGTTGTCTGGATACAGTGCAACAGGATATCTATGTCTATCCCCGGGTTATCGCCGATTTCTCAGTGAATGACGGGGACTGCAGTCCGTTCAGCGCCTATTTTGTCAATGAATCGGTGCGTGGGGAGACCTACATGTGGGATTTTGGTGATGGTACAACAGCAAGCACCACCGATCCTTCCAACCTCTATTTCAACCTTACGGGGAATGATACGGTGTACCACATCTTACTTACCTCAACTTCACAACATGGATGCACCGATACGGCAACAGGCTCTGTCGATGTGTATGCCCAACCCGATGTGGAATTTATCGCTGATCCCACCCACCAGATGTATCCCGAGTCTACAGTGAACTTAACCAACATGTCCAACCAGGGGTACTGGGATTACCAGTGGGACCTGGGAGACGGGAGCACCAGTTCACTGGAGGATCCACCACCTCATACCTATGCTACATGGGGGGAGTATACGATCTGGCTGAGGGCTGCAACCCCACACTGTTCCGATTCGGTAGCCCATTCGGTGCGGATCCTGGCAGCCGTACCCATTGCTGCGTTTGATTCAGCTTATGGTGATTGTGAGCCCCATACGGTGCAGTTCGTGAACAATTCAGTATACGGGGAGTCCTACCTGTGGGAGTTTGATGACGGGACCACATCCACCGAGTTTGAACCTGTTCATACCTTTGAAACGTATGGTTTCTACAATGTAAAACTGACTGTTACCGGTCCCGGGGGACAGGAGTATGCCTATCACCAGTTGGAGGTGTACCGCATGCCACTGGTCGACTTCAGGGTCTCCCATGATACGGTAATGCTGCCCGATGACGAGATCTGGCTCTTCAACCTCTCAAAATATGGTTCCACCTACCTCTGGGACTTTGGTGATGGAACTACCTCTGTGGAAGAGGGTCCGGCACACCTCTACAGTGAGGTTGGAACCTACGATATCTCACTGGATGTATGGACCGAGCATGGTTGTACAGACAGGGTGGTTAAACCGGCAGTTATCACGGTGATTGGAGAGGGCTCCATCATTTTCCCAAATGCCTTTAAACCCGATATGGAAGGTGGCAACGGCGGTTGGTACAGCCTCGACAACCGGGAAGTTAACAAGATCTTCCATCCATTATGGGAGGGGGTGGACATCTACCACCTTGAGATCTATAACGGCTGGGGAGAGCGCCTGTTTACCAGCGATGATGTGAACATAGGCTGGGATGGTTACCACAAAGGAACACTTTGTGAGCAGGATGTATACGTATATAAATGCTGGGGTTTCTTCCTCAATGGTGAAGCTTTCCAGATGGTGGGGGATGTCACCCTGATCCATCACCGCAGGAACCTGGATTAAGTGGTATGCTTCTGAAGGCTAATCTGAGGGTAAAAGAAGCTGTAAAAAAATGTGAAGAATACGAAGAGGTTTTGACCGAGCTGACCCTCCAGTGAGTTGTTGGCCAGAAAATTAACCGCGAAGATGATGACAAAGATCCTGAACATCAGTATTTTCCAGGCTTTTGTCTTTACAATAAAATAGACGTAGAGGAACACCAATAGAATCAGGCCGACAACTCCCTGTGTAAGAAGGATATACATGTATTGATTATGGGGTTTAAGATTCAACCCTATCAGGGGGGAGCTGTTCAGGGGGGAGCTGTTTTTGTTAAAACCGTAATCAACAGCATGTATAATACTTCCTATTCCCCAGCCAAACAGAGGTTTTTTGCCAAACGCATGAATGGAGGCTCTCCATAGATCAATTCTCTTCGAAAGGGATCCCCATGTTGGGTTGGTATATGATGATTTGCGGTAAATGTACAGTCCCATCATCTCCTCATAAACCCGTTTAAAAATACCCGGCCGGTAGAGATTCAGATAATTGGGAATTCCCTCTTCGATAGCCCGTATATCACTGTCTGTAAGTAAATTGAAATCATGCTTGTCTTTCTTTAGCCCTTTTGAAGACATGTACCTGTACAGGGTATGTTTTAGCGCCCAGCCAGCAAGGTCATCTTCGTGATAATCCAGCTCACTTCTCTTGTTCCAGGCTTCGCACAGCTCTTCATCTGCAATGTATATATATACAAGATGACCATTTTCCCGAATGATTCTTGTGGTATCATGGAGATATCTGTTACCATTCACCGTATAGGCTTCCAGTGTAGCAAAATCTGTTTCAACTTCAGAATGGGTCTGCCTGTAAATATTTTTCAGAGGCCATATGATAATAAGAAGGAGCAGGATAAAAATGGTTGCTGACAAAGCCTTTAAGAAGAGACTCCTGAGTCGTTTAATAACAAAAAACAGCAGGTAAACCGACACGGCTGTAAATGAGGCAATCCCAGACAGGGACCTGATATAGAAGAGAAAAAAGATCAGCCAGGCTGACAGCACCAGGCTGATTAATAAATGGTGTCGCCTCCTGCTGACCTGCCTGACCAGGTCCGGCAATTGAATGGCTGCAAGTACCAGCATCAGTCCGAGAAATATACCCGGCATGAATGGTGATGCTTCGCGAAAGGGGAGATTTGGATGGATGATCCGGATTGACAGGCCAATAAAGGAGACGGTCAGTACCGATGCAATAAAGAGAAACAGGAGCAGCCGTATCTTCTGTACATTCAGTTTTTGTGATGTAGTCAGAATAATGGGCATAAAGAGTGTTGGCGACTTATGCAAAAGGTCATGATGAATTGCATATTTCAGATCCACCGACCAGATCAGGCTGACAATATAAGATAGATAGATCAATGTAAATGCTACCGCCGCTCTGTTGGCTGTAAACTTCATGAACCTCTCTCTGATATGGCCTTCGGCAAACCAGTTGACAATAAGCGCTATTAAGCTTACGGTTAAAAAGAACCGGGACGAAGGCAGAGAGATTACCAACAGGCAGAGCGCTCCGTAATAGATCCAGAAATGCACCGATTTTCTTGTAATATCTTTAATCGCCATCTTTTATGCCTATACGATTGTCCTGAACCGTTCCGGTATTTTTATGATTGGCTTCTCCCTTAGCATTCCTGGTTTATTCAATGCGTACAGGGGGCGAAACAGACGTTGCCTCCTTCGGGCCTGTCTGAAGAGATCATCGCCTTCAACAGCCGGGGTGTTCAGGATCAGGTCAAAAAGCTCATATCTCCGGTCAAAATGTCCTTTCCATCCTGCCTCATGCAGGGATTGATCAGTTGTTTTTGCTTTACACATGTTATAATCAACCATCCCAAAATGAAAAAGGTACAGGTTGGGGTCGATATGAAAGTTCCTGCCCTTTACCCGATGAAATCCCGAACCCCATGTAAGGGGCATGTTGGCAACCACAGCCTTTGTGTACCTGGCCGACAGATGCGCGAAACTTCTCTGTTCAAGAAAGGGCCTGGAGGGATCGATTGGCAATTCATCTTCAATATGCTGTCCCACATCCAGACCAAGGGCCGACAGGGAGGTATATCCGGAGTCGTGCTGTAGGTACTCTGAAAGGTTTTGGTTTTCTGCCGGGTCGACCACAAGATATTCATCAATGTCATGTGCAATGACAATATCATACCTGTGAAACAGAGACCTTCCCAGGTGTGAAAGCAACCTTGCCCTGTTCCGGTCTCCCCTTGCCCTGGCTTGATCATGACGGGGCAGGCTGATTACATTGATGGGTTCACTCCCTTCCGGTCTGGCCTGATCATGGCCATCAAGAACCAGAAAAAGATTTTCCGGTCCCAGCTGCGATCCATAGTATTCTATCCACTTAGAAACAAAAAAACTGCCGTTTCTTACCATCGAAACTGCAGCAATTTTTTTGGGAATATCGCGGGTCATGGATCTCATATAATACCAGATCAAAATTGCAAAAAATATTCAAAAGCGATACATTTAAACAAAAAATGTTTGGAGATGCCAGGGTTCGACGCTGATCAGGATATTGATGTTGTTGTATTGTGGGTTGATGGCAGCGATCCTGTGCTGACCGCAAAACGAGAGCGGTATCTCAAAGAAGAGGGTATTACACACAGCCATTCTGCAGCACTTCCTACACGTTATGCATCGAACAATGAAATAAGATATTGTGTACTCTCTATCCTTACATTTGCTCCTTTTGTAAGGAATATCTTCCTGGTTACCGATGGACAGGATCCCGACCTCTATGAGGATATCAGGAGCCATTTCCCTGAAAGGCTGAACTCATTCAAAATCGTCGACCATAAAGAGATATTTGAAGGTTTCGAAGAGTTTCTGCCAACATTTAACAGCATGTCCATTGAGTATATGATATGGAGGATCAAAGGGCTTTCTGAGAACTTTATCTATTTCAATGATGATGTTTTCCTGGTTCGGGAAACCGGCCCCTCGGACTGGTTTGTTGGGAACAGACCGGTTTTGAGGGGGAGATGGAAATTCCCCCCTTACAGAAAAAAGGCTGGTCATTTCATTAAGAGAGGGATTCACAGGAAGATATTGGGGAATTCCGATTATCATCCCAGAATCTCCTTTCTCCTTCAGCAGTGGAAAGCCGCCTATCTGCTCGGGATGCGGTTCAGGTACTATTTTCTTGATCATACGCCCCACCCCATGAACAGAAAGAGGCTGGAAGCTTTTTTCGACGATCACCCGGAGGTACTTAAGAAGAACATCTCTTACCGCTTCCGGAGTCGTGACCAGTTCCAGATTACCGCCCTTGCCTACCATCTGGAGATCAGGGAGGGCAACCATCACCTGGCTCCACTCAACCTGACCTACCTGCATCCCTACTACTCAGCCAAACGTCTTCTGAAGAAGCTGGCAGTGAGTAAGCAAAACGAAAGGATAGGATCCATCTGTGTGCAGAGCCTGGAGATGATTGACAGGGAGGTAGGAGATGAGGTATTGGGCTGGATGGAGCAGATCTTAATGATTGAACATGACAAAAAAGAGAGATTGAAATGAGTCATCCCATTGATGTTGTTATCTCCTGGGTGGATGGATCGGATCCCGTTCTGAACAGGAAGAGAAGTCGCTATCTTGAGAAGGGGAGCAGATCCGACCGTATCTCCGGTGCACATACCACGCGTTTTGCATCGGTTAACGAGATCAGGTACTGTGTTCTCTCCATCATGCGTTTCGCTCCCTTTGTCAGGAACATCTTTATCGTTACCGATGGACAGGATCCCGACCTCTATGATGATATCAGGAACCATTTTCCTGAAAGGCTGGAATCAGTCAGGATCGTAGATCATAAGGAGATTTTTGAAGGCTATGAAGAGAACCTGCCCACCTTCAACAGCATCTCCATCGGGTATATGATATGGCGGATCAAGGGGCTCGCCGAGAACTTCGTCTATTTCAATGATGATGTTTTCCTGGTGCGCCCGGCGGCACCGGAGGACTGGTTTGTCGGGAACAGGCCGGTTTTGAGGGGGAGGTGGACATTTCCCCCCTACAGAAAGAAGTTTGGTCGTTTCATTAAGAGAGGGATTCACAGAAAAATTTTAGGGAATTCCGGTTATCATCAGAAGATCTCTTTTATCCTTCAACAGTGGGAAGCCGCCTATCTGACCGGGATGCGGTTCAGGTTCTATCTTCTTGATCACACCCCCCATCCTTTGAACCGAAAGAGGCTTGAAGCTTTTTTCGACCTTCACCCGGAGGTACTTAAGAAGAACATTTCATACCGCTTCCGGAGTCGTGATCAGTTCCAGATGACCGCTGTTGCCTACCATCTGGAGATCAGGGAGGGCAACCATCACCTGGCCCCGGCCCACCTGACCTACCTGCATCCCTCCTACTCAACCAAAACTCTTTTGAAAGAGCTGACCGAGTGTAAGCAGAACGAAAACATAGGATCCCTCTGTGCACAGAGCCTGGAGATGATTGATAAAGAGATACGGGATGATGTATTGGACTGGATGGAGCAGATCTTAATGATTGAACCTGACAATAAACAGAGATCATTGTGAGTCATCCTATAGATGTGGTTATTGCCTGGGTTGACGGAAATGATCCCGTTCTGAGCGAAAAAAGAGGCCGTTATACCGGAAACGGGAGCAAATCCACTCTTGCTTCCGGTGAACACTCAACCCGGTTTGCATCGGTCAATGAGATCAGGTATTGTGTGCTCTCCATCATGAGGTTTGCCCCCTTTGTAAGGAACATTTTCGTAATTACCGACGGACAGGATCCCGCTCTTTACGACGACATCAGGAGATACTTCCCTGAGAGGCTGGATTCATTCAGAATCGTAGACCATCAAGAGATATTTGAAGGTTTCGAAGCGTTTCTGCCAACATTTAACAGTATCTCCATTGGGAATATGATATGGAGGATCAAGGGCCTCTCTGAAAACTTTGTCTATTTCAATGATGATACCTTCCTGATCAGAGAGATACAACCTGAAGATTGGTTTATTAATGACAAGCCTCTGTTGCGTGGCAGGTGGATTCCGGCTCCCCTGCCCAGGCTGGGTTGGAACAGAGTCAGAATGGCTGTCAACAGGTACCTTTTAAGGAATCCCGGTTATCAGCCACGGGCCTCTTTTCATTTGGGACAATGGAACTCGGCCTCTTTGCTTGGATTCAGGCTGCGCTATTTTACCAACAGCCATACCCCCCACACTGTTGAACGCGGGCCCATTGAGGAGTTCTTTGGATCGAGGAAACCTCTGCTCAGGAAGAACATCGCTTTCAGGTTTCGACACCCCTCCCAGTTCACCTTTATCTCTTTGTCGAACCATCTTCAGCTCCAGCATGGGAACAGGCAGATAGCAGACCCCGGGCTGGCCTATCTGCAGCCATATAACAGGGCCGGTGACTACATTGACAAGAAGATCAGGTTTTGCGAGAATAACCGGGATATTAAATTTCTCTGTGTACAGAGTCTTGATCTGTGCAGCAAAGCCGACCAGGATAAGATACTGGGCTGGATGGAAGGTTTGCTGAGCAAACTGTAATAAGCTATTAATCTGTGAGCATGAACATCGAAGAGATCCGTGAATACTGCATCAGCAAACCGGGAGTTACCGAAGGGTTACCTTTTAACGACACGGCCCTGGTCTTCAAAGTGGCCGGGAAGATGTTTGCCCTGCTTGACCTGTCTGAGGAGGAGCGGGGTATTAGCCTGAAATGTGATCCGGAGCTGGCCATTGAACTGCGGGAGCAGCACCCTGAGGTGACGCCTGCATGGCACTTTAATAAACAGCATTGGAATGGGATCAGCCTTCAGGGAAGTATCAGCGGTGATCAGCTGAAAGAGTGGGTTGACCATTCATACACCATTGTGGCGAAGAGCCTGCCCAGATCAAAAAGAGAGGCGCTGGATTAGGTGTCAAACCGCAGATCAGATCGCCTAGAACACCTCATTCAAACCAAGGTAGAAGCCACTGGCTCCATATTTACCAAAGGCATAGTCCAGGGCCAGGTTGGTGCGTGACTTCTTGTTGATCATCACACGCAGTCCAACTCCATAGGCGTAATCGAGGTACTGGATCAGGTTGATTCCACCGTTCCTGTTGCCGGCTGTGGTGGCATTCACAAAAACCACACCTCCCAGCAGCTCCTTCTCCCTCTGAAGCGGGAAACGGTACTCCACCTCCCCATACATCAGATCCTCTCCCCGGAACCTGCCCTGGGTATAGGCCCGTCCCGATCGCCCGAACTGGTCCCAGCCCACTGCCGGAAGATCCAGGTAGGGCACATCGCCCGAGGTGGTAAACCAGCCGTAGGTCCAGAACCCGACGAGGTGCCTTGGACGCTCCTCGCTCAGGTGCAGGTAGTCGCGGTACTCCAGCCAGAGAATGGAGGAGCTTTTATCACTTCCCAGGAAGGTGGGATTGATCCTCAGGTTGACAAAGGCGTATCGTCCGCTATAGGGATTTACAGCGTTGTCACGGCTGTCGTACAGTGCATTCAGGGAGATGCCCGACAGGGTATACTCTTCTGTGGAGAGGCCATGAATGGTCTGGTAGGTATGGTGACTTGTGAGGATTGGGGGATCAGCCTCCAGGTCCAGCAGGTTGTCATTGATTTTGGAGTGGATGTCCAGGTGATATCCCAGACCTGCAAAAAAGCGGGTCTCCTGAATCCGTTTCAATACCGTTTCGTGAAAACGGAGATAGTTGAACTCCATCAGCTGCGCAGTGGGAATGGGTTGACTGAACAGACCGTCTTCATATTCGATGCCTGTTCCGATGGGTTTTCCCGATTGGGGACCTGTCCCCAGTCCATAGGTGGGTTGGGAGGTGATAAAGTAGCGCCAGTCGCCCATCAGGTTCCAGCTGTCTCCATCCAGGAAGACATTGCTCTTGGCTGTGAGAATCAACTGTTTTTTGGTGGTATAGATTACAGATCCCAGCGCAGACGAGATGCTGGTGTTGGAGGGGTCTCCCATAAACCAGCTGGCACCCGGCGCCAGGCCATACATCAAGGCAGTGGTCGGGTTATAGGCGATTACAGGAAGAGGAATAATGGTGAGGTTCTTCTCTTTTGGTTTTGTGGGCTCTTCTTCAGTTTCTGTTAAGCCTTCATTTTGAGCGGAGAGCAAAGAGAAGGTAAGGAGAACCAGGCAAGCCGATGCGAAACGTTTCATAGATCGGGATTTTCGGTTGATTAACAAGGGAATAACAACCGATGGCAGATATTGTTGATTTTGAGTTGACTTTGCGCTACAGGGTATACACTCAATGAGGAATATTTAACGCTTTCACAAAATCATCATACCGTGCATCAGCACGAAGGGGTTTCCACATGGGCATTACAGCTACCCAGGGTATCCACAGATGATGCGGTTCATATCCTAGCCAATGGAATGCCTCATCCATCCTGCCCAGTGCTCCATACAAAACTGCACGCGCCAGGGCGGTCCAGTTAGTGACTTCGGTTTTTTCCAGCTCTACGAGGATCTTTTCGGCTTCGGAGCGCCGGTTTGTGACTGCATAGGTGTGACCCAGTGCCCAGCCAAACCAGGGGGCAACCTCTGCAAGTTTCAGATGCGCCTCTATCGCCTCATCCTCTCTGCCCATGGCCAGGTACGCCTCACCGATGGTCCAGTAACCAAAGGGATAATCCTTCTGAATCTCTAACGACTTACGGGCCTCACGTATGGCATCTTCATGTCTGCCGGCGTAACAATAGAGTGCACCAAGCATGGAGGTATGAAGGGGATTCAATGGATCACCCTGCTGTGCCAGCTCATGCTCGGCAACGGCCTCCTCCATGCGCCCGAAAAGGAAGAGGGCCCAGGAGTAGTGATAGTGTGTCTGGTAGAAATTCGGATTTAACGCAATGGCCTTTTTGTAGTACGCTTCAGCCTCTTCAAATTTCCATAATGCATACATGTTTAGTTCGGCCAGCGCCGTATAGATCTCGGCCGATGGTATGTTAAGCTCATACCCCTTCATTGCCGCCTCTTCGGCTTTAATATATGAGTCGCCGGGATCAAAGAACCCATGGGCAATCTCCAGGTATCCCAGCGCAAGACCCGCGTACGCAAAGGGCTCTGAGGGAGCTATTCTTACCGCCTCGTGAAGATACTCCAGCCCCTTCTGCATCCCCTCCGGTGTAAGCAGGTTCAGGTTGTACATGCCCAGAAGATATGCTTTGTAGGATTCGGGATGAACCGCTCTTTTTCCATCAAGCCGGGACTGTTGCGCGGGTGTAAGGTTCAGTTTTATTTCACCGGCAATCTCTTTTATAATCTGACTGTAGAGTTTCAGGATATTGGTCAGGTCCACATCATAGGTTTGGGTCCAGAGCTGCTTCTCTTCGGGAAGCGCCCTGATCAGTTTGAGCTGAACCTTTATACTCTCCCCAATACTGAGTACTGATGCTTCAATAATTGCATCCACATTCAGTTCAGAGGCGATCTCTTTGATTCTCTTTTTTGAATTCAGATAGCACAAAGCAGATGTTTTTGATACCACCCGCAGGGCTCCCAGCTGACCCAGTTCACTGATCAGGGTATCGTGCATTCCAAAAGCAAGATAGGCCTGGGTCTCATCGCCGGTGTAGTTGTCAAAGGGCAGAACAACAATGGATTCTATCCGGCTCTCAGATTCAGCATCCTGTAGATTGATGCCGGCATCGTGTTCCGGTACAAACCGTTTCTTCACTTCTCCTGGCGGATAGCCAAAATAGTCGTGAAAGCATTTGGAGAAGTAGGTGGTGCTGCCAAAACCCACCCCAAATGCAACCTCTGAGACAGTACCTGCCTGTAATTTTAACAACTCCATGGCACGTTTCAGCCTTGTTTCCCGGATAAACTGGCTGATGGATTGTCTGACAATTGCTTTTAATTTCCTGTGGAGGCTTGAGTGGCTCAGCCCCATCTCCTGTGCCAGCTCTGAGACGCCAAAATTTTCATTGGCAAAATTCGCTTCGATAATGTCGCTCAGTGTGTCAAGAAACTTCTGCTCTTTGGAAAAATTCACTGTCATAGTCTTTGCTGTTTTGGGGTCTGCTGGGTTGTTTAAAATGAATAAGTTACAAAAAATAGGGAAGAGGAGGCCAATCCCCTTCCCTAAAACATGCTAATCACTTATTAAATCACAATGAGGCTTAATGATAAGAGCCTGTGATATTGTAGACAAATGTTTCTGGGACAGCAAAATCCCAATGCATTGTGTATGTCCATTTGGCAACCAACCCCTTCACTGCACCCTCTTTCCCTTGTCCAACAACATAAGCTACCAGGTCAAGACCTATAACGTCTCCTGCTTCATTCAGGACCGGGCCCCCGTTACCTTTCCACGACATGTCCCATTTACCGAGGTCCTCATCCACCAGTAGTTCAGCCTTTCCCCAGTATGTGAATGAACCATCTGCTTCATCCTTTTCCTTGGCATACCAGGTGGTTTGTCCGGTAACCAGCGGATCAGTTGCATCATCGTACCATACACTCATGAACCCCCTTAGCAGGGCCTTACCGTTTGGCAGTGGTTTTAGTATACCCGGATCGCCAGGAATGTCGGTTGGAATACATACACCGGTAAATGATGTTGCCTTTTTTGCAGCTTTCAGAGAGGGTGTTGCCTGATCAGCAGGGTCTGATCCAGGAGGTGAGAAATCCTCTTTTGCGCAACCTGAAAAGAGAATGGCTGCTCCAATAACCAGTCCCAATAAATTTAAACGTTTCATAATGTTTGGTTTTAAATGGTTTGTTTAAAGCAAGTTCGTGCAAAAACCGGAGTGCCACCAAGAAGCTATACCCCAAAAAGATTAAA
>JBDLIQ010000042.1:0-29351 GCA_039714775.1 Bacteroidota bacterium | reverse complement strand
ACCATTCACCATTCACCCTCACCATTCACCCTCACCATTCACCCTCACCATTCACTAATAATCTATCTCCCCAAACTTTTTTGACCACCACACCTGCTGGTAGTAATCGTCTTCTCCTATCTGCTCAACAGCATTCATATAACTCTCTTCGTTCAGCTCCTTTTCAATATCGGGATAGGGGAGTCTTCCGGGCAGGTAACTCCTTGGGACTTCAACCCAGGTGCTGTCCACGATCTTGTTGTTGCCATCCAGCACAAGGTCATACTTCATAAGCTGGGGATGTCCAGTTCTCCTGTAGTCTGCGAACGCCTCATAGCCATCAAGGAACATGGCCAGCCATTTCTGGGTCATGATCTGTCCCAGGGAGTCTGCATATGCACCCCTCTCCAGAAGAAACGTATCGATCTCCACCGGATCGATGTTGTAGTACTCCATGGAGCTTCTGACCCCCTCTTCATACCAGGATTGTGGATTTTCCGAAGTCCAGCCGTTGAATGCAGCTTCAGACCTCAGAAAACAGACCTCTGCATAGCTCAACAGCTGCTTCTCCAGCTCCTTGTTTTCTGTGAAATATCTCCCAATGTAGGATGTGTTGAAAACACTCATTTTCAGGGCCTGGTTCTCCTTTTTGGAGGAGTTCATCAGGTTGGGAACACCCCTGTAGGTGACGTCGTCCTGTTCGATGGGTTGGGCATAGACTGCCAGTCGCGGATCTCTGGTTCGTTGTAGCTGATCGGTCATCAGCTTGCTGATCCTTGGCACCCCTGCGCCAGTGTATTCGGGAAGACTCGGGTTCTTTGAACTAATGTTCAATTCGTAAAATGGGTTCCACCAATTTTCCGAGTCGATATACTTAAAAATGGCTCCCTCCTCCGTGGCTGCTATCAGGTTGTCCTCTGCAATGATCTCGGAAACCACCGCCTCATTACCGCTTCTGACAGCCAGACGCAGCCTCAGTGAATTTGCAAATTTAACCCACATCTTTGGGTCACCGTCAAAGATCATATCTGTTTCATACATAACGCCTGATGGATCAATTCCTTCGGCCGCCTCTTTTAGCACACTGAGCATATCCAGATAGATATCCTCCTGGCTGTCATATATGGGATAAAGGTTCTCATCAGTGTACTCTTCAAGCAGTTTCCATGCATTGAAGTAGGGGACAGCTCCCCACAGGTCTGTCACCTTGTGAAAGCTGTATACCTTCCATATCTGTGCAATGGAGTGTTTGTTCGCAGCATCAGGATCTTCAGCAGTTTCCTGCACCAGTACGTGACAATTCAACAACAGATCAGAGTAGAAAAAGTCCCACAGGTTGGTGATTCTGCCATTTTCAAAGAGCGAATAGGGTGGCATGGTCGAATTACCATAGACCATAGAGGTCTGCATGACCCATCGCTGCATGTGCCAGAGGTTGTATGTCCCAAGATACCCGTATTCTCCGGCTGCTTCCTTCGTAACATAGTTGAAAATGTAGTTCGGATCGCTGGTAGGCGGATTGTTGGGGTTGGTATTGATCTCCTCGAAGTTTTTCGTACAGGCTGAAAGCATAAAGAGGATAATCCCGGTAAATATGATGTTTGTTTTTTTCATGGCTTCATACATTTAAAAAACGAGTTTTAGGTTGAATCCAATAGAACGGGTGGTGGGCATGGCTGCATACTCCTGACCGAGTCCGTTGTTATTTGAGGTAAAGGAGGATTCGGGATCGATGTTGGGTACCCCGCTGTAGATCAGCCAGAGGTTCCTTCCCACAAGGGCAAAGGAGCCACGTTTGATAAACCCATTGTTGAACCACGATTCCGGGAAGTTGTAATTCAATGTCACATCCCGAAGCTTGACATAGGTACCGTCATAGATATCCATTTCGGCAATTCCTCCCCATTTGCGCTGGTGGTGGTAGACCTGGGGATCAATACCCATGGTGTTCTCCCTCGCCTCCCCGGTGATGGTGTCAATTACCACCCCGCTGGCCAGATAGCCAACTGCATCCGATACCTCATCAAAGATCTGGTTGCCATCTCCATCCTCTATTGCATTGCCATCCGCATCCCGCTGTCCCTCACGGCCCATCAGCTTCTCCTCCGGAGTGGCGGCATACCATGATTCGCGTCCCTCCAGGGTTTCAACAAACTGTCCCTGGTCCATTCCGTATTTGTTTGTTTTGGAGTAGATATCGCCACCCATCTTAATCCCGATGGAAAAGGTGAGGGACCAGTTCTTATAGTGCAGGTTGTTGGTGATACCCCCTGTCCAGTCAGGCGTGATGTTTCCGATCACCTCATAGTCATCACTCATGATATATTTTCCCTCTTCGTCGATTAATGGTCTGCCATTATTGGGATCATCGATCACATTCCCACTTGCATCTGTCCTGTAGTATTTTTTCATAGCCTTTCCCCTGATCTGTCCATAGGGTTCACCGGGAATTGCAAAGATCTCTATCTGACTGGTGGAGGTGATCGGTAACTGATTTACCCCCTCTGCAAGTGAGAGGACCTCGTTCCGGTTCCTTGCAAAGTTCAGGTTGATATCCCAGCCGAAATCGTTAATCTCAACCGGTGTGATGCTCATCTGTATCTCGATTCCCTTGTTATTTATCTCGCCACCATTTGTAACAATACTCACCAATCCTGTTGTGCTTGATATGGCAGCAGGAACGATCTGATCATAGGTGGTTTCGTTGTAGTAGGTAATATCCATCGATACCCGGTTCATCCAGAACCTGAGGTCTGCACCGACCTCCCATGCTCCTGTGCTTTCGGGCTCCAGGTCCTCCTTAAAGCCTACAGGCCTAAGATAAACAGCAGGTACATCCCCATATTGTTGGTTGATGAATTGGTGCGAAAGGTTATAGGGATTGGTATCATTACCCACATAGGCGTATGAGAACCTGACTTTTCCAAAAGTAAGCAGGTTACTCTTCATCTCAAAGAAGTTGGTAAATACGAAACTGGTATTGACCGATGGATAGAAGTAGGGATTATTCTCCAGTGGGAGGGTGGAGGACCAGTCACTGCGTCCGGTCAGGTCAATATAGAGGTAGTTCTTATACTGGAGCTGTGTTGATCCGTAGAGTGACTGAATCACCTTCTGCCTCTTATTGACACCCGCTGAAGTCTGATCCGGATACTTCGCATTATTGATCGAAAAGAAGTTGGGAACAGCCAATCCTTTGATTGTGGTGGACTGAGCATCTACATTCATTGCATAATAGCTGCCTCCGAAATTTGCACTCAGGTTCCAGTTCTCGCCGATCGATCTGTCAGCGGAGAGAAGGAAATCGTGGTTCATAGAGCGGTAGTTTACCCACTGTTCCGTAAAACGGCCCTCCCTGTTGGCCCTGATGGCACCCGTGGCAATTCTTAAGTATCGCTTCGAACCGTAAGTGTCCATGTTGGTTCTGACAAACCCTTTCAGCCAGGGGGTGATTTTTATATCAATTTTCATAAATCCTGTAAACTGGTCCTTACTGTCGTTGTTAAAGTTTTCATAAACCTCCCAGAACGGATTGGTATGCAGGTAATCTGTATTGTAGTAATTTTGTTCAAATCCATTCTCATCCATATAGTCCCTCTCCAGTGTACGAATGTTGATGCTTCGAGGCATCCATATAAAGGTTTTCGCACCTGTCTCCGAGTTGCCCTGTCCCACCCGGTTATGGGCTTCCTCACGGATATAGCTTCCCTTATAACTAACACTCAGGAAGTCATTTAGCTTTGAATCCATGATAAAGCTGGCATTGTACCTGTCATAGGTGCTGGTTGGATTCAACCCCTTGTTGTTCAGGGAGGAGAGAGACATGCGCCAGTTGTACTGCTCCGTTCCACTCTGAATCCCCACCGAGTTGGTGAATGTGTATCCGTTCTCGAAAAAATTTTTCACATTATCGGGTTGCGGGGAGAGTTGAATGAATTCCCAGTTCCAGTTCAGCACCGAATCTTCAAAGGTGCCATCCAGTGCAGGCCCCCAGCTTCCGATTGAATGCGAAAAATGGGCAGAATCCATACCGAACTTCTCCTGTTGTGCCGGGGGCAGAATCTGCTTAATGATATTGCCCTGATCCCCCGCACCATATTCATTCTGGTATTTTCCCATGATATAGGCCCTGTCAAACATGAAGTTGGAGTTTACGGTGACACTGAGCGGCTCTTTTCTGCTGCCCTTCTTGGTGGTGATTATGATCACCCCGGTGGCGGCTCTTGATCCATAGAGCGCTGCTGCATTGGGACCCTTCAGAACCGACATCGATTCAATGTCATCGGGAGAGACTCCACCCAGGCTGCTTCCGTAATCAATACCCCCGAGCCATGATGCCCCGTCGCTGGAGTTATCCATTTGAACCCCGTCGATAACAATCAGCGGCTGACTCTCGGTCGAGAGTGACTTAATCCCCCGGATGATGATCCTGGAGGAGGTTCCGGCACCACCGGCGGTTTGTGATATGTTCACCCCCGCCACCTTGTTGCTGATGGCATTGATAAAATTGGGATCCCGGTTGGTGGTCAGCTCCTCACCATCTACATCAGCGAAGGAGTAACCCAGCGCCTTCTTCTCCTTCTTAATTCCAAGGGCTGTGACCACCACCTCTTCAAGCTGTTCGGTTGATGGAGAGAGGGCTACATTAACCGTGGTTAATCCGGTAATGTCAACTATTTGACTCTCATAGCCAACGTAGGTTACCGTCAGGGTATTTACTCCTTCAGGAGCTTCGACAGTGAAATTGCCGTCGAAATCGGTGATGGTTCCGATAGGTGATCCCCCGTCGGGTGGCTGGACAACAACAGTGGCACCGATTAATGGTTCACCTGTTTCGTCCACCACGTTTCCTTGCATGGTTCTTGCCTGGCCCTGCAACTGTAGTACACAGAAGAGTGCCGCAATGGTCAGGATGTATTTATTCATTGTTAGTAGTTTAGGTGTAGTTTATTAGTTAGTCAGTAGTACGCGGTAGGTTCCCTTCCATCCTTTCACTTCAAGGAGAAACATGGGTTGCCCCTTCACATTATCGTTCAGGGTAACAGTGGCACTTACCGGACCAATCCTGCCTTGCTGCAGGAGTTGTCCTGTAACACTGTACATTCTATAGCTTGAGACAGTTTCAGGAAGTCCTGAGAGATGGAGTACCCCTGCCACAACCGGATTTGGATATGCTGTGATGCCCTTCAATTCAGAGTGTTCAATTGATACAGTACTTCCGGGCTGATGCAGCAGGTCAAAATAGAGGTCGCCGCCCTCCACATCCGGATTCTCCCGGATCACGTTAAAATAGGTAAGTGCTGTTGCATCTTCGGGAATCTCTGCAATGGCATACGCCCATCCGGCAAAATCGATGATAGTCAGATCTGTTTCGGTTCCATTGTCGAATCCCATTGAAATTCGCTGGCCACTCATTTCACCCCAGATCCACATCCCTGCATGTGTAAGTTTTGGATCAAGCGCAATGGGCTCAACCGCCCTGATCACACAGGAGGCATCAGGTGTAAGGAACATGTAACGGAGCAACGTAGAGGCAGAACCTGACAGGTACTCCCTTTTCCAGCGATAGAGGAACGATTGATTGTCTATTCCCTGGCTTTCGTCCAGGTCTATGCTCCAGAGACTGATGTCATCAAATTCATCCATAAGTGTGTATACTCCGGGATCCTGCATGGTATGGAAACTGATCCGCTGTGTATCACCTAAGGGGATGCTCTCTTCATCCTGGATCGATCCGGCAAGGATCAGGGTGTAATCGGTATCAAAGTTGAGCGCAGTGTCGGGCATGAAATAGTAGTGGCCTTTCCCCTCCACGGTCTGTATCTCTGCCCCCTTGGTTCCCCTGGTTGATCCCTCTTCACCCTCGATAGATACCGCGTCAATCAGTGATGTGTTTTTCAGCGGTGCATCAAAGACAAGCCGGAATTGCAGGTGTGGACTTACCATCTGCTGTCCGCTATCTGGGAAAGAGGACTCGATCCCATACCGGTTGCGGTTTTCGGTTATAAAGCTGAAGCTGTGTATGGTATCCATTGAGACTCCCCACTGCTGCATTGCTGTACTGTCCAGGGTTACCGTATATTGTGTGGTTGTATCATAGGGGTAGTCCGGCTGAAACGAGCCTTTCAGGTAGTACTTATCCCATAAAAAACTTCCAGGGATGGATGGTTCGATAGAGAAGGCTTCTGCCACAGAGGCCGTATCCATATTCATGCTAAATGTTAAAATGACAGGATCGAAACAGGGTGTCAGTGCACCCTCCTCCGGTGAATGCTTCAACATTTTCGGCGGCATGGTCTTATCCGCCTCTATCCACTCGTTGATGTAGGTGAATTGGTGTGCGTTCACCGTTGCCTCTACGGTATCGTTAAAGTGGTCCTGGGCTGAAAAGACCATGTGGTAGTCTCCCGGAGCAAGGCTGTCAAACATGTAGAACCCGGTATTGAGTGTATCCACCTGGTAGACCTCGCCTGTTTCAAGCAGTTCAACCATTGCACCGTTTACATTCTTGTATCTGTCAGGGAACTCATTGGTATAATGCTCTTTGATCAGGAGAGAATCACGGATAATTCCGGAGATATTTCCAAAAGTTTCGGTTCCCTCCAGTTCAAAATAGGTGATCATCGCGTAGAAGATGTTGTACGCCTCCTGCTTTCGGTAATCCAGGTTCAGCAACCGGCTTTGCTCGGGGAGGTAGTCGTGGAAGCTTCCTTCTGAAATAATTCCCGGTACATTAAGTGGATATAGAACCCCGTATCCGGAACTCCAGCTCGGGTTCAGGGTCAGGTCCCCTATATATTTACCGGTATGGGTAAAGCATGTTGCCTCATTTGTTTCGAGTTGTTCCCATAAAACGATAGCCCACGTCTTGGCCGCCGGAATGGATGGAGTTTCGGTTTTGCCGTTAAATATGGTCATCGGGTAGTTAACAGACTGGTTGCCTGCATTTGAGTGTATAGATATAAAAACATCCACATCATTGGCATTGGCTATCGCGGCGCGTGCTGAAAGTGAAATGTCAACACTGTCATCACCCAGGTTTAATACCCTTGTCATAAATACCTCGGCACCCCTGGCCTCAAGAAGGTCTCTGAGCCACAATCCCTTGGTCAGGTTACTTTCCGATTCCCAGAAACCGTTGAACGGTCCCCGGTCATCACTCTCATATCCCCCGTGTCCCGGATCTATTGCAATTTTGATTCCGGTAAAATCGGGGGGCTGGCAGAAACCAGATGAAACTACTCCTGCAAGGATCAGTATGGATAGGATATATCTCATGAGAAATCTACTCCTTTAATTTAATTTTAAGTGTAAATACCTCTCCTTTCGGATTGTGAAATACAATCTTACTGCTTTTAGATGAGGCCTTCGGATAGGTTGCAATCTCTTCAGATTCAATGGTTAAATTAAAATGCTTACCGCTGGTGACATGGACCACAATAACATCGGATGAGGTGGTCATGTGTCCGTCATCTTCATCATCCATTCCCATGACCCATTTGTTATTCATCCATTGCGGAGCGTTCAGTTTCTCCAGCCTGGTAAGAATATTTCCATCCAGATCTGTAATATAGGTTCCGTCGCCAACGGCAGTAAAGAGCAGCTTGCTCTTATCAGGAGAGAGCGATGGCCATACATAGTACCTTTCACCAGCCGGTTGAATCGTCTTAATCGTTGCTCCATTTTTCAGGATTTCAAGCTCTTTTCCCTTCACCATGACCTCAATCTCTTCTGCAGGTGCAGTATAGTCGACTGGAGGAGTGTTCTTGCTCCCGGAACTATAGAGTTTATGCGCGGTTACCTTTCTTCCTCTCTCATATGTTGTTACCCTGAATACAATATTTCCATCCTGGTCAATTACAGGATCTGCTCCTGCTCCCTCCTCATCGGTAATGGGTGTGAGCTTCCTGAACCAGGTATTGTATATAGATAGCCCTTTGAACTGGGGTCCCGTCAACAGAATTTCATGATTGCTATTCCCGAATGACGGAAAATATGACGCTTGTTGAAGGGGAAGCTTTTTAATCCCTTTCGTTTTAACGCCCTGGGAGAAACTGGATGTCATAGGGATAGAAAGTAAAATAAACAGGTATAGGAATCTTCTCATCATGATGATGTTATCAATTGACTATTGTCATACAAAAAGTAAAATGAAGGGCAGGCGGTATGCCCGCCCTTCATTGAAAAGAGGGTTATTGAGTTTTAATGATGCGTATTACATCACTCTCTCCATCAGTATCCGTAAGCTGCAGGAAGTAGACACCATGGTTCAGATCTTCCATGTTCATCTCAATCCGGCTTGCCCCTTGTGTCTCAACGGTCTGTTGAATACGACCGGTCATGTCTAAGACAGCAATGCGCTCATAGGCACCACAGTTCTCAACTGTCAGCATGTTGGTGAACGGATTGGGATAAGTCATTACTTCTCCTTCAAACCTACTTTCAATACCTACACCAACTATATAGACAAAGTCAGATATGGCAGGAGCTCCAACAAGATAGTCAGCACCACCTGTGGCGGATACCGGAGTAACCTCGAAGGCTATAAATTTCCCACCCATATCAGAACCCACAACGTAGGTAATCGCATTCTCGCCAAGCAGCTTCAGACTGCCCGAACCGTCAGCAGCAGTGGCTTCATACCACTGGTACTCACTTGCACCTTCAGCATCACCATCCGGGTCAGCAAAAGTGTACGAACCTGTCAGTGTCGCATCGGGTTTAGCTTCACCTGTTACAACAACGTCAGCAGCAACGGGGACATCCGATCCTACAATGTTCTCAACATCTTCTGGTCCGAATGCAGCCAATGGCATGCCGTCGAACGCAGCAATTGTTCCCGATCCGTCATACGCAATGGTAACACTCGCTCCCTCTGCAATGGCAGGGGACAGTTCAAAAGTGATCGCTTCAGGACCGCTGTGAATTGAATCAATTCCAGCTGCTGTGCCATCGACCATGATGCTCCATGGTGTGGCATCAGTCTTCACGATATCCTGCATTGCTTTGTCAAAGAATGCATACACCTTGTCACCCTCGAAGCTGGTGATAGAAGAGCTGTACATCGGTAACTCAAGTTGACCGCGATAGCTTGCCATGGCATGTTTGGCCTGCATCTGATATGCATAATAGAAATCACCATCAACCTCTACATCAACCTCACCCAGGTATCCGTCCCAACTCATGCTGTTGGAGACATATTCGGTGGTGTCAACGATCTGGTATGGGGCTGCAGTGATATCTGCAACAATGATCCGTGCTCCAAGCGGCTCTTTTCTCATAGCCTGAAAGAAGGCTGCCATTGTACGTCCCTTGTACTGGAATACATTGGGCGAATTGGATTGGATTCTGTATGCTGCATAATTATCTACATTGGCAACGGTACCCACTATTGAATCTCCCGTAAGATCATAGATCATTGGGGCAATTCCCTTGGCATCGATCAGCAGTTTGGCATCAGCAGCTGTGGAGAAGGGGGCCACTGCCGGAGCAGTTTCAAGATTGGTCCAATCGCCCAGAACGATCTCTTCTGCAGCACCCGCAATACCGCCTGTAACAACCCAGCGTACCAGGATGTTTCCGGTATTCATTGCTGCATAGATCACTGCATCACCAGATAGATCACCGGTAACGGTAAATTTGTCACCAAGACGCATTGTCTCGGATAGTGTCACCTCCAGCCACTTCTCAGGAGCTGAGAGCTCATCTGCCCACTTGTATACCCAGAATTCGGTTGAGGCATTAAGTGGTACGCCAAGGATCTGACCATCGTCTGAAACCTCCACGTCATTCACGGGGAATATTCCTCCGGAGACACCATCCATGTTCAGTTCACCCACATAGGATCCGTCAGCTTTGTCAACGATCATTACGTTGTCCCTGCTGGCGATATAGATATGATCGGCTCCGACAGCCATGCCACGCTCTGTGGTTGCGGCTGTATTGATGTACCATGGCGCACCACCGGTTTTGGATGATGCCAGCCATTGCCTTTCAAGGCCGAAGGTGTTGGATGAAGCCACAGCTGCATCGGCAGTAGCGTCGGACTGGACAGTTGCTCCTTCAAGCAGTGTACCGGTCTGTGCTACCGGAGTTACCTCAAAGATGAAGTGTTTGCCCAGTTGTGCCTCGGTAACCAGAAGGGTTCGGTCGCTGGCCCCGTCAATAAGTGTTGCACCAGCTCCTGCAGCATCATCGGCCACATACCATTTGTAGATCGAGGCTCCTTCAAGGTCACCTACAATGGGATCGGTGTAGTCATACAATCCACTCAATATGGCATCTACCTCAGGTGTACCCGAAACTGCAACATTTTCGGCAACAGGTGCCTGTGGAGCAGGCTCCGGGTTAATGGTATCTGTTGCTACCATGGCAACCACACCGGTATCCAGACCAACTGTTGGTACAGAGACAGGAGTGACCTTGTAGATAATCACTTTGCCCTCATCTGCGGGAAGCAGCAGGTAACTGTTTACACCGGAATCGACCCTTACTTCATTGGTTCCGTCAGCTGCATCTGCACGATACCACTCAATGATGGTACCTGCCTCATCTTCGCCATTCAGGTCTTCATAGGTGTAGCTTCCTGTCAGAGTTGCAGCCACATCCTCACGGCCTGCAATGGCTAGATCCTTCGCAGATGGTGGCATGGGTGGGAAGAGAATTGCATCGGTTGTAAATGCAGTATCCGCTTCACCTATCAGGGGCCATCCTGATGCAGCTACCGGGGTCACAATAAACATAATGTATTTACCGGCATCATCTCCCTGAACCGTATAGGTCAGACTACCGGAAGCTATTTCCGCTGCATTGGTTCCGGCATCGTCATCTGATGTGTACCATTTTAGTTCAGAGGCACCCTCAAGATCACCGCCCGCATCGCTGTAGTCATAGCTTGCAGTAAGTACTTCAGCTACCTTGTTGATACCGGCAATGGCACTGTTGGCTGCCACAGGTGCGGTTTCAGTAGCAAGAACCGGCCCAAAAGCACCCGACTCAACCAGGTGTAAAGCATTTGAAGCGGTTCCGGTTGCCGAAACCGGCAGAATGGTAAATGTAATGTATTTCCCATCATCGGCTGCATCCAGTGTGTAGGTTGAACTACCTGCAGCAGCGGTGATCTCCGCCTTATTGGTGCCCTGATCGTCATCGGATCTGTACCACTTGACCTCCGAGGTGCCTTCAAGGTCACCGTTAATATCGATAAACTGATACGCTGCGGTTTTCACCTCACCCACAACCGGTGATCCGGTGATATGCAGGTTGGTTGCAACAGGTGCCGGATCCAAACCACTGAGGGCTCCGGCAAATGCATTGATGTAGTTGCTTCCCGAGAAAGAGTAAATCATATATCCGCCTTCAGGGGTGGTGAATACCTCCTGCTCCTGTCCGGGTCCATGGATACCCGGCCATCCGGAACCATCTGCAGCAACAGTACCTGCTAAGGGAAGCAGAATATCTGTTGGAACTACATCCGAGAGGTCAGCTGCTTTTCCTGTAATATTAATAACCACCACATTACCCGAATCGGATACGGTCAGTACATCATATGCACCGGCAACTCCATTGTTCTGTTTTACATCACCCGTCAGCTGGGTGCTGAAAACCGTGGCAGGAACCGTGGCTGTGATGTTTCCTGTTTCATCAAACTTAACAGGACCTGGAAGGGCCTTGTTATTGTACCAGAACCCGTCGGTAATCTTTGTCCCCAATGCAGAGACCGATGGAATGTCTACGGTCCCAAGACCAGTCAGGTCAAGTTTGGTGGTGGCAGTGACCGCTCCTGCAGCAACCTCAATGTAGTAGACATAGGCTGCATTGGTGCAGGGAACAATCATTAGTAACTCATCATTCAAACTGCCGTTTACACTGAATGCGCCACCGAAGTCATCGGCAGTACCGGTGGCATCCCTCCATAACTCAACAGGATCAGCATCCTCATTCTCCCAGTAGTAAATTTGCACCGGGTTCCATTGATTGGAAGTACTGATAATGGCATAGATACCACCATCATCATCCACCTCAACGTCCCTGATACCCCAACCCCAGTCGCCACCCATGGCGGAAGCGGGGTAGAGGGTGGTAATGGAATCTCCGGTGGTCCCGTCAAGCACCTGGATCTTATTGTCATCCACTGTTGTGCCGGCTGGACTGTCATTATAATTGCCCTCCATACCTGCAACATAAAGGTGGTTGTTCAGGCTGTTGTATGCAATTCCCCGGTAGTTTTTTCCGGTGTTCCAGGCGTGGGTCTTGTTAAAGACATAAGCCTGTGCCGTTACCGGCCTGTTCCCCACAATGAGGAGTGCGGCAAGCAGCATTGTTAATAATGTAAAACGTTTTCTCATTTTTAGTTAGGTATTAGTTAGACATGTTATTTTATCATCAGTTTTCCTGTGTTGATCTCATTCTTGTATACCACCTGGTAAATGTACTGGCCGGATGACAATTCGGAGGTATTAATACGCATCTCCTGTTCTCCTCCATTGGCCTCATCTGCGGTGATCCCGATGAAGCGTCCGGAGATATCAAACAGCTTCACTGCCACAGCACCATTTGTATCTTTGGGCAGGGTGAAGCTGATGTTGGAAAACTCTCCAGCCGGATTGGGATAGGCTGATACATTAAACCGCTCAGTAATCCTCTTCTCAATAGCATTGGGAGCAAGCCCTGTGATTCTGTAACAGGCAATCCCGTTCGATGGTGCACATATAAATACATGCAGTTTGTCATTAATGATACCAAATTCAACAGCGCCCTCTCCGTACGCATTGTCAAACTTTGTCCCGAAAGCGGGGGTAAACCCGACAACATCAACATCAGTGACGTTTTCACCATTTTTGGTGATGTCGAATACAAAGGCACGCTGGTCTCCGGCGAACATCGCCATGTAGTTCTTATCGTAATATGAGATGGTGCGTCCAGCAATCAGAGATGGTTTATCGGCAGTGGCAATGCCAACCTGGGTAAGGTTGTCACCTCCTGTTGTAAAAAGGGTAGGCATAAACCCTTTCCCGCTTACGTAGATCCATTCATCCTTTGTAAGGGATGGAGCTACTGTGGGAGAGGTTCCCATACCGGCAATGTCTTCTAAGGTGATGATGGTGGGAGCTTCATCTACGATGCCTGCTGTCACCTTCCAGCGCAGCAGCTTGGTGGTCTCGTTCGCTCCTGCATATATGTAAGCTTCTGTGTCCCAGTTTCCGATCACACTGAATTTATCTCCCAGCCTGTAGCCGCCCTCCCGGTAATCGACAGCGACAGCAGGAATATCACCCTCATAGATCCAGCGGTATACTTTGAAAGCTTTGATGGCTATACCATCGTCATTGACCTCCGGACCAGAGGCCAGGGTCATGTTGCAGGCGATAATACTTCCGTCCACAGTTGCAGTCACATTGTTCAGTGGATATCCACCGCCAAATCCAGCCTCTCCGGAGGTAATGCCCATGGTCATCAACTGGACCAGTCCTGCATCCGTGGCGGCCTCCCCTGTGGCAGGGTCAAGAATGTAAACATGTGGTTCACCCCAGTCTAGGGTACCATCAGCGTCCACATCTTCGGCATGGCGGCTCGCGACATAGAGATGTCCGGAGTAGTCACTGTAAACAATGCCGCGTTCAACGCCTGACCACGAGTTATCGCCTTCAGCCGCCTCTGTTCCGTCAGTAAACCATTCTGGTGAATTCTCACCGTAGTGTGCCCAGACTTCAACAAAGGTTGTGTCCTGTGCGCTGAGGTTCAGCAAGCAGACCGCTGTAAAAATAGTCAGTAGTAAAGCTTTTTTCATAATGGTTGTTTTTAATTGATATGGCTATAGAAAAATGCAATAAGTTCTTGGAAATAAACAGTTTGGGCAGGAGCCCGGATAAGGAGAGACGGTGTGTGTTGTGTAACATAAAACCGTATGATGTAAGATGTATGACAAATATCTAAAATATTTTTGTATTTTGCATAATAAAATCCAAATAAAATTAATTAATACTTTATGGATAGGTGTATGTCAGTACTTTACAAGCTATTGCTCATATTTCTTCTGGTGGGGTTAGAATTTGTCATACAACCGGTGTGGGGACAGGTTCCTAAGCGGGAGTTCAGGGCTGTTTGGGTATCCACTGTGGCCAATATTGACTGGCCGTCTAAAGCTGGCCTAAGCAGTGAAATTCAGCAGGAGCAGGTCATTAGAATACTGGACCATCATAAGAGGAATGGGGTCAACGCTATTATTTTGCAGGTAAGGCCCACAGCAGATGCAATCTATCCGTCAGATCTTGAACCGTGGTCAAAGTTTATTTCCGGGGTTCAGGGCAAGGCTCCGGAGCCATTCTATGATCCGCTCAGGTTCTGGGTTGAGGAAGCCCATCGCAGGGGGATGGAGCTGCATGCCTGGTTCAATCCCTACAGGATCAATCTGAAACCAGAGGACTCACTGGCTGTCAGCCATATTGCATTGCAGCATCCGGAGTGGTGTTTTACCTATGGCAGCAAGTCCTATTTCTCGCCTGCAAATCCGCAGGTATGGGCGTTTGTTACCAGTGTTGTGGTGGATGTGGTGAGGCGATATGACATTGACGCAGTTCATTTTGATGACTACTTCTACCCATACAGGATTGCAGGGGAGCCCCTTCCGGACACTCTGGATTTTCAGCAGTTTGGGGGAGGTTACTATCCCGACAGCATTGAATCCTGGCGCAGGCACAATGTAGATACAATCATCCAGGTACTCCACCATGCCATCGCATCCGAAAAGCCATGGGTAAAATTCGGGATCAGCCCGTTTGGTGTATGGCGCAACAGGTCGGAGGATCCACTGGGGTCGGAAACCAAAGCTGGTACCACAAATTACGATGCACTCTATGCCGATGTGATCCTCTGGCAGAAGGAGGGATGGATCGATTACCTGATGCCTCAGCTCTATTGGCGGGATGACCATCCGGCAGCCGGTTTTTCCACCTTGGCATACTGGTGGAACGACTATGGCTATAGCCGGTCAGTATATGTGGGAATTGCTCCCTACCGGATCGACAGAAAGTCCGATCACCAGCTCTGGCGAAAGGAGAAATACCTGCGTCAGCAGATCGACCTGGTTCGGACCCTGGAGGGACTGGATGGTTTCGGATACTTCAGCAGCAGACATTTTTTCCGCAAGGACCTTTCGCGGCTGGACAAAAAGATAAGAACAAAATGCTGTTCCCGTCCGGCTCTTGTGCCCACGATGCCCTGGATTGATTCTCAGGCACCTGCTGCCCCCTTCAACCTCCGCGTGGAGGGGAACAGGCTCCTTTGGGAGGTGGAAGAGACTGACAATGAGATGGACCGTTCAAGATTCTATGTACTCTACAGGTACGATAAGGGAGAAAACAGCTCATTGAAGGCCCCTGGCAACATGGACCGGGTGACAGGTGAACAATCAGTGGGTTTTGAATCGGGAATTGAACCCGGGACATACAGGGTCTCTGCACTGGACCGGCTGAACAATGAGAGTCCTCTAAGTCAGCCGTTAGAGGTCCGTTAAATGATGTATTATGTGTTATATGTAACAAACACGCTGCAAAAATATATCTTTAATATATCTTTGCAACCACCTAATTAAAGAATAATGGACGATGTTTTTCAAAATATTGGCAGCAGGCTTACGCTGAGTCAGCGAATTGAACGCACCATTGAGAGTGCAATCCGAGAGAAGAAGCTGGAGGTGGGATCCAAACTCCCCCCTGAAAGAGAGATGTGTGAATCTTTCGGTGTAAGCAGAACGGCACTGAGGGAGGCGCTGAGGCGGCTGAGTGCCAGGGGATTGATAGCCATTCAGAAGGGCAGCGGGATGTATGTGACCGAGCTCCATATTGATGATGCCATCAGTACGTTGAACCTCTATTATGACATGAAGTTTGATCAGAATCTGTTGTCGCAAATCATCGAAGTCCGGAGCCTTTTTGAGCCGGAAATTGCCGGACTGGCCGCTTTGAACAGGACCGGGGAGCATATCACCGAACTTCAGGCAAACATGGCTGAGTTTGAGAAATGTGATCCGGACAACACGCAGAAGGAGGCCGATATCGATAACAAATTTCATCTGATTATTACCAAATCCACTTCCAATCCCATCCTGCAGATTACCATGGAGCCAATCTATTCGTTACTACCCAGGATGCGGAACTATGTTTATGGCAATATTGATGGCGAGAAATCCAATACAATGAATTACCACAGGGAGATTTGTAAGGCGATTCAGGCCCAGGATGCCAAAAAGGCTCAGTCGGTAATGAAGGACCATTTGAGTCATACCAGGGAGATTTATGAAACGCACATGAAGGTCAATAAATAGAATTTCAAATCCAACACATCATGGAGAACGCAGACAGGGTATTTAAGATACTGGAAACCTCAGTGGAACCAATGAAAGCAGGCGAAATTGCCGATGCAGCCAACCTGGAGAAGAAGGATGTGGACAAGGCGATGAAGACTTTGAAGACAGAGGGCCGGATCGTCTCCCCCAAAAGGTGTTTCTGGACTACGGCCTGATTCTTTGGAAAAACCCGGAATAAATAGAGGGATGATTCTTGCGGCCGGACTGGGAACCAGACTCAGACCGCTGACTGACCATAAACCCAAGGCGCTGGTGGAGTGGAAGGGGCTGCCCCTTATCGACCACGTCATTCTTAAACTAAAGGGGGCCGGTATTCACGAGATCATCATCAATGTGCACCACCATGCAGAAATGGTCATGGAGCATGTGGAACGAAGCGATCATTTTGGGATTCGCATCGAGTTTTCACATGAAAAGGAGGAGCTGCTCGATACGGGTGGAGGGATCGCCAGGGCCGGCTCGTTTTTTGGTGATCAGTCTTTCCTGGTATACAATGTGGATATCATCAGCGGGATCGACCTGGGAAAGCTGTTCGAGGCACACCGGGAAAGTGGCGCCATCGCCACCATGGCAGTTAAGCAGCGGGCCACTTCACGAAGTCTGCTTATGAACAGGGATGGATTGTTAAAGGGATGGAGGGACAACCGTACAGGCGAGACCATTCTGGTGGACGAGGAGCAGGAGGGACTGACACCTATTGCATTTAGCGGGATCCATGTAATGGATCCGGAAATCCTCCGGCTCTTCCCCGCAGAGAAGCGTTTTGCGCTGATGCCTTTCTACCTGGAACTGGCAAAGTCCAGGCCCCTGTTCCTTCACCGTCACGATGCCGATGACTGGACCGACATGGGGAGGCCTGAGGCCTTCTCCAATGAAACGTAAGATATAAAACATCCATGATAATAACTTCATAATTATCATGGTAAATTACATTAAATCAATAAGATAAATTGATAATTACCAATGAACCTGACAGAACAATTGAGAGCTCAGATAGAGGAGTGGAATGAATTACTGAGGGAGAAGAGCGCAGTCGAGGTCATCGCATTTTTCCTGGAACATTTTGGAGAGAAGATCGTTCTCTCTACAAGTCTTGGACTTGAGGACCAGGTGCTTATCGATTTGGTGATGCACCAGAATAGGGATACAGAGGTGTTTACCCTCGATACGGGAAGGCTCTTTCCCGAGACCTATGACCTGATTGCACGCACCAACAAGCAGTATGGCATCAGGATGAAGAGCTATTTCCCGGAACAAAAGAGGGTGGAGGAGATGGTGGCCAGCCACGGGATCAACCTCTTCTATGACGGGGTTGAGCAACGTAAGATGTGTTGTGGTATCCGGAAGGTGGCACAGCTCGCCAGGGCCTTTGAAGGAAAGGAGGCGTGGATCTGCGGATTGAGAAAGGACCAGTCGGTCTCCCGTTTCTTTAACCAGCTTGTGGAGTGGGATGAGAACAACGGACTGTTGAAGATCAATCCGTTGATCAGATGGACCGAAAAGGAGGTGTGGGCCCATATCAAGAAGAATAATGTTCCTTATAACTTACTACATGACAGGGGATTTCCAAGTATCGGATGTGAGCCCTGTACCCGTGCTATCGAGCCGGGTGAGGACAATCGGGCCGGTCGGTGGTGGTGGGAAAGTGAGGCCCACAAGGAGTGCGGCCTCCATAAACGCTAACGGTTTATTGATTGATTACCCCGGAACCCAGCAGCTCCTCACCGTCATACCAGGCGGCAAACTGACCCGGTGCAACTCCGCGCTGGGGCTTATCAAAAACAATGTACATTCCATCCCCGGTCATGTGAAGCACAGCATCCTGAAGGGGCTGCCTGTACCGGATTCTTACACGGTACCGCCTCGATTCTCCCGGCTCCATGGAGAGATCCTCCCTGATCCAGTGTACCTCACCCGGCAGAATTTTGAGTCCTGGCCGGTAGAGTCCGGGATGTGACTGTCCCTGTCCAACGTAGATCCTGTTGTTCTCCACATCGGTGGCAATCACAAAGAGCGGCTCCTGTTTTCCACCCACATTAAGCCCCTTTCGCTGACCCACCGTAAAGAAGTGGGCCCCCTGGTGCTTGCCTGTCCAGCTTCCGTCCCCTTTCGTGTAGACCCATGGATCACAAAGCGACTCCATCTCTTTGGGATCCTGTTTCTCCAGGCTGTATTGCGGAAGGTCTGCGGGGATCTCAAAGATGTTTCCCTCTTTGGCTTTCAGCTTCTGCTGTAGAAAAACCGGGAGGTGCACCTTACCTACAAAACAGATCCCCTGTGAATCTTTCTTATCAGCCGATGCCAGCCCCAGTTTTTTGGCGATCTCCCGCACCTCAGGCTTATGGAGGTGCCCGATAGGAAAAAGGGTCCGGGCAAGCTGATCCTGCGAAAGCTGACAGAGGAAATAGCTCTGCTCTTTGTTGGGGTCATCGCCGGCCAGGAGGTGGTGGACCGTGGTTCCCTCCACTTCACTGCTCTCCCTTTTGCAGTAGTGTCCCGTTGCAACAAAATCGGGATTGTATGCTTCAGCAGCTTTGAGGAATGCATCGAATTTTATCTCCCTGTTGCAAAGTACATCGGGATTGGGGGTGCGGCCCTTCTTGTATTCCGAGAACATGTAGTCGATTACCCGCTCCCGGTAAGGTTCGCTCAGGTCCACAACATGAAAATCGATGCCCAGTTTTTTGGCCACCAGTTCAGCAAAAACCACATCTTCATCCCAGGGACAGTCCGCATCGATTACCCCGGTCTTGTCGTGCCAGTTAATCATAAACAGTCCCGTAACCTGGTACCCCTGCTCCTTAAGAAGAGAGGCTGCCACACTGGAGTCAACGCCTCCTGATAATCCAACAACAACCCGTTTTGCCAAAACAAATGATTTTGTGCAAAATTATCATTTTTTCCTGGCAATCCGCCATGGCGGATCGGGATCAAAACTGCTATATTTACAAGATGTCCCCCCTGCATCTATATAAAGCTTCAGCCGGATCGGGAAAAACCTATGCCCTGACCCTCGAATATCTGAAGCTGATTTTCAACTCCCCGGATGCATACAGGCAGATCCTGGCTGTCACCTTTACAAACAAGGCAGCAGGGGAGATGAAAGAGCGGATCCTGGCCCGGTTGTATGCCCTCTCCAACAGTGACCCTTCCGATGGGAATGAAGAGCGCCGGCAACTGATGAAAGAGACAGGACTGGATGCAGGGGAGATCATTCACCGCGCTGGTCGCATGCTGAACACCATTTTGAACGACTATTCAGGTTTCTCGGTGGGGACCATCGACAAGTTCTTCCAGTCGGTTATCAGGGCCTTTACCCGGGAGATCGGGATCCAGCCCGGCTACAACCTGGAACTTGACCACCAGCGGATCCTCTCCATGGGAGTCGATCAGCTCTTCCAGGAGATTGGAGATGACACCGGGTTGAGGCAGTGGCTGATCCGGTATGCCGAAGAGCGGCTGGAGGAGTCGCGTTCGTGGAATTTCAGAGATGACATCGTGGCGCTTGGCATGCAACTTTTCAGTGAATCGTTCCAGGAGTTGTACACCGATCCAGAGCTGACTATGCTCAGCAAGGAGAACCTGGACAGCTTCCTTTCGGAGCTGGGGCAGATTGAAAAAGGTGCCCGCACGGCAATGATGGAGGAGGGGAGAGGAGCCCTGGAGCATATCAATAAAGGGGGAGTGGCAGTGGAGGATTTTAAACTGAAGGGGAATTCGCCGCCCTCCCTCTTCAGACAGGCTGCTGAAGAGGGTGAGGTCCGCTTCACCGATTCAAAACTGGGGGCGCTGACAGAGCCCGGTAAGTGGCTCAATAAGGGTGCCGCCGGAGGAATGGTCTCCCTTACGGAAAATGTGCTGATGCCCATGTTGAACAGGGTCTACGGGCAACAGGTGATGCTGAACACCATCCGGGCCATCCGCTACAATTTCTACACCCTGGGGATCCTGGGGGACATCCGCAGAAAGGTGCAGGAGTACCAGAAGGAGCATAACCTCTTCCTGATTGCCGATTCGAGCCGTTTTCTCAGGGGTATCATCGGCGGCAACCAGGTGCCATTTATCTATGAGAAGACGGGGAACCGTTACAGCCACATCATGCTGGACGAGTTCCAGGACACCTCGGTATTCCAGTACGAAAACTTCAAACCACTGCTCGACAACTCCCTGGCTTCCGGAAACGAAAACCTGGTAGTGGGGGATGTGAAGCAATCGATCTACAGGTGGAGGAATTCGGACTGGAAGATTCTGGCTTCAGATCTGCAATCCGATTTTTCCCACCAGGAGTTGCAGGTGCTTACCCTGGGAGACAACTACCGAAGCCGGGAAGAGGTGGTCAGGTTCAACAACACTGTATTCCAGCTGGTTCCCGAATACCTCTCCGGGGTGATTGAAAACGAATTATACAAAGCTTCGGTAAACAGCAGTGAAGCGGAGAGGGCAGTCGGGCGATTTAAGAACGTATACACCGATGCAGTTCAGCAGATCCCACCCGGGTCTGACAGGTCAGGAGGTTTTGTGAAGATCGGGCTCTTCGGACAGGAGGAGGGGCTCTCCTTCAGGGAGCAGGTACTGGAAAAAATCCCGGCGTGGATCGATGAGATACTGCAATCGGGCCTTGAACCTGGCGATATCGCCATCCTGGTGCGAACCAGGCGAGAGGGTGTGCTGGTGGCAGAAAAACTGCTCAGCCATGCAAGAATCACAGGCGAATCACATAAGTACAGACTCATATCGAGCGAATCACTGCTTCTTGTGCACAATGAAGCAGTCTCAATGATGGTGGCGGCCCTGCGCTACCTTGTCTCTCCCGGCGATGAGATTAACAATGCCCTGCTGAAGTACAGGTGTTACCAGGCCGGGATCGTGGCGGGGGAGAGAACTGACTCGCTATTTGATGTTTCGGTTTCACCCGACCGGTACCTTCCGGATGAATTTGTCTCCCGAATCGGTGAATTCAGGCAGCTGCCCCTCTTTGAGCTGATTGAGACCCTGATCAGCCTGCTCGATCTGAACAGGCAGGAGAGCGATCTGCCCTATATCCAGGCGTTCCAGGAGATGATCATAGAGCTTCAGAGAAGGGATCCTGTGGGAATTGCAGAATTTCTGCAATACTGGGAGCAGCATGCATTTAAAACAGGTGTCCGCTCTTCAGAGCACGCCAATGCCATCAGGATTCTGACCATTCACCGGGCAAAGGGACTTGAATTCAGAGCGGTCCTGGTCCCCTTCCTTAACTGGGAGATCACCACCGATCAGCGGAAATCAAACATCCTGTGGTGCCGGACCGAAGGGACACCTTTCAGCCGCATCTCCACCCTGCCTGTCAAATTCAGCAGCAGCATGAAACATACCCTCTTCTCAGACTTCTATTACCAGGAGCGGATGAAAGGGTACCTCGACAGCCTGAACCTGATGTATGTAGCCCTGACAAGGGCTGTTGATATCCTCTACCTGGGTATCCCGGAGAAGGAGGTGAAGGAGGTGAAAACCACCGGGGATCTCCTGCCGGCCATTATGGAGATGGAGCCTGCCAGGCAGCCTGCCCTGGAGCCGTTGATCCGCTATCGCACCGGGAATGAGATCACCATTGGACAGCTCCCGGAATACACAAAAGAGGCACATGCGAAGGATAGCTGGCAATTCACACAATACCATACAGGTCCGGGGAAGAGGAGGCTGAAATTGCGCATGCGTACCGATCACTATTTTGCCGATGAAGAGGGCCTCTTCAGGACCGGGCAGGGCTTTGGAAACATGATGCACATGGTTTTTTCCAGGATATCCACAGCCGTGGATCTTCCCCCGGTGCTGGATGCCCTTCAAAAAGAGGGGGTGCTGACATCCAGGGAGCGTCCCCGTCTGCAGGAGAAGATCACTGAAATGATCTCCCGGCCCGGAGTGAGGGAGTGGTTTTCCGCTGAAGAGGGAGAGAGGATCTACAACGAACGTACCATTCTGTGCGGGAACGGTAAGGTGATCAGGCCCGACCGGGTCATCGAGAAGGGGAGGGCCGTTACGGTGATCGACTTCAAATTCGGGCAGATCGAAAAAAAGGGGTACCTGGACCAGGTGCGCAACTACATGGAGCAGCTAAAGGGCATGAAATATGATAAGGTAGAGGGAGCCATCTGGTATGTAATGCTGGGGAAAACCATACAAATCGAAGCTATATGATCCACCATTGGGGCACGGAAAGAAGATTAAATACCTACAGCGATTATTTCAGGAGGCAATTTGGAGCAAGGGTGCAAAAGATCTCTGTCGATGCCGGGTTTACATGTCCCAACCGGGATGGTACCAATGGTACAGGGGGGTGTACCTATTGTAACAACAGCGCCTTCACTCCCTCTTATAATGATCAGGGTAAATCCATTGAGGAGCAGATTCTTCAGGGCATGGAATTTCACCGTACACGTTACCGCAAGGCGACCCGCTACCTGGCCTATTTTCAGTCCTATTCCAATACCTACGCCGACCTTGAAACACTTCGTCCACTGTTTGAGAGGGCCCTGGATATTCCAGGTATCATAGGAATTGTTGTGGGGACACGGCCCGACTGTGTGGATGCCGGGAAGCTTGACTATTTCCAGGAGCTCTCAAAGCGCTGCTACCTGGTCCTGGAGTATGGGGTCGAGTCGGTGTTTAACCGTACACTGGAGCGTGTGAACAGGGGACATGATGTTGAGAAGAGCAGCTGGGCCATCAGGGAATCGGCAAAAAGGGGGATCCGGGTAGGCAGCCATATGATCGTCGGACTGCCCGGCGAGACCCGTGAGGATTTCCTGGCATCTGTCGATCTCCTGTCAGGATGGCCACTCAACAACATCAAGTTTCACCAGTTGCAGGTGATCCATGGAACGGCCATGGCCAGGGAATACAAAGAGAAACCGGAAGATTTTGCAGGTTTTACTATGGAGGAGTACCTCCATCTGATGATGGAGATCCTGGAGCGGCTCAATCCCGATTTTGTGGTTGAGCGCATTGCCGGAGAGGTGGCTCCGGGCATGGCAGTACGCGAAGGATGGGGGGTCCGTTACGATGTGGTGCTTCGCCGCTTTGAAGCGCTTCTGGAAGAGAAGGATACGTGGCAGGGAAAATATTTTAAAGCAGACAGATGATGCAGCCCATCCTGGAATTACTGGCAAGGTACCTGACCGATGAACCGGTCACAAATAGCGGGGAGACCACTATTATACTCCCCAACAGGCGTGCCGGACTCTTTCTGCAGCGGCATCTGGCAAGGCACACCAGGGAGGTGGGGTGGTTGCCACGGATCTACTCAATAACCGAATTTATCGAAGCGCATAGCAGGCTTGAAACAGCCGATCCTGTGGAGCTCCTTTTCACCCTCTATGACATTTACAGGGAGGTACACACGCAACCCGAATCTCTGGATGAGTTCTACTACTGGGGTGAGATCATGCTGAACGACTTTGATGAACTGGACAAGTACCTGGTTGAACCGGAGCTGCTTTTCAGAAATATTGTGGAGCTGAAGGAGATCGACGAGCCGCTGGCAGGTCTGGATCAGGAGCAGCTCTCTTTTATCAGACAATTCTGGGAAGGGTTTCACCAGGGAAGAGATACCCCTGAAAAGGAGCAGTTCCGTGAAATCTGGAGTCTCCTGCCACTCCTGTACAGCAAACTGCGGGAGGAGTTGAACAGCAGGGGAGAGGGCTACCAGGGAATGCAATACAGGGAGATCACTGAAAGGATCAAGAAGGGAAACATCAGAAAACCGGAATGTGAGAGGATCATCGTGGCCGGGTTCAATGCTTTGAACGGGTGCGAGAAACGAATCTTCAGCTGGTTGAAACAGCATGGCGCGCTCTTTTTCTGGGATTACGACCTCCGGTATATAGAGGAGTCGACCGATGAAGCGGGAAGGTTCATGAGGGACAACCTGACCCGCTTTCCACCCCCGCTCCAGCTGGAACCGTTCAGAGGGATGGAAAATGAAAAGGAGATCAGGATCTTTGAACTGCCCACCGATGTGCTTCAGACTAAAACTGTTCACAGGATCCTTATGCAAAAGGAGGTCTCAACCATGACCGATTGTACCGATACAGCGGTTGTATTGTGCGATGAGGCATTGCTGATGCCTCTTCTTATGTCCGTTCCCGACACAATCGAAGAGGTCAATGTAACCATGGGATACCCCATGAGCAATACCCCGGTTTTCGGATTTGTGGATGCACTGTTCCGCCTTCAGCACAACATGCGAAGGGGCCCTGGAGAGGAGGTAAGCTTCTATCATAAGGATGTGCAGGCCATCCTGATGCATCCTTACATGGAGAAGCCGGGGGAGGGATCCGCACATCCGCTGGTGGAGCAGATGGCTGCAGGAAACCTTATCCGGGTGGAGCGCTCCTTTTTCAAGAGCGAATTCGAAAAGATGATTTTCCGCAGTGTGGACAAATCAGAAGAGCTGATCGGATACCTGCGCGGGATCTTTCTGCACATCCTTGCAAACCTGGCCGGAGAGGAGCAAAAGGTGTTGCCCGGGCTCCACCGCGAATTTGTATTCAGGATGCTTGTTCACCTCAATAAACTTGAAACACAGCTGACTGCAAGACCCGATATGCCCATGCAGGTTCTCGAAAGGCTTTTCCGCAGAGTAGTTGCCACACTCCGTGTTCCTTTCGAGGGCGAGCCCCTCTCCGGGCTCCAGTTGATGGGTTTCCTTGAAACAAGGATGCTCGATTTCAAGCATGTGATCCTGCTCTCAATGAATGAGGAGGTGATGCCCGCATCTCCATTCAGGCAATCCTATGTTCCCTATGCATTGAGGCTGGCTTTTGGAATGCCTGCAAGGGAAGATATGGATGCAATCTATGCCTACTATTTTAACAGGCTGCTACAGCGGGCCGAAAAGGTTGACCTGCTTTTTAACAGCACATCGGAAGGGGTGAGGACCGGGGAGATGAGCCGCTACCTGCACCAGTTGATATACAGCAGGGGTATCGGGGTGATCAGGCCCGGAATGGATATGATGGCCAGGGAGGTGCCCGGAGTGGTTGTTGAGCACACACCAGAGGTTGATCTGAAGCTAAGGCGGTATTTTCCAGAGGAGGGGGGAACCAGGTACCTCTCTCCGTCGGCCATTAACACCTACATTGACTGCTCTCTGAAGTTTTACCTTCGTTACCTGGCCGGAATAGGGGAATCCGACCAGGTGCAGGAAGAGATTGATGCGGCAGGGTTTGGAACGGTAGTACATGATGCCATGAAGTTGCTTTATGAAGAGATTGCCGAAAAGAACCATGGCATTCTTGAGGGGCAGGATCTGCGGCAGTTGCATGACTCCGACCGAATTAAGGAGGTGCTGACAAGGCTCTTCAGGGATGAGCACTATAAGGGGAGGAAAAATGCAGTGATCGAGGGCCGGAACATCATCATCCTCCGCGTAATGATGCGCTACCTGAAG
The DNA here is from genome assembly GCA_039714775.1 of Bacteroidota bacterium. Taxonomy (GTDB): domain Bacteria; phylum Bacteroidota; class Bacteroidia; order Bacteroidales. Next base: position 3,576 of record JBDLIQ010000042.1, on the reverse strand, counting down.
AAGATTATCCGGACCGATATCACAGTCGCACCCGTCACACTGGTTTCGGCAGAGAAGAATTACCAGCGGGAGCTGGCTATAACAACTGGAGGCCAGTGTATTACGGTCCGTATTGGAGGTACAATCGACCGGGTGGACCGGGTAGGGGGGAGACTCAGGGTGATCGATTATAAGACCGGGGGAGCTGGTACAGGATTCCCCTCTCTGGAGTCCCTTTTTGACGGAACACACAACAACAGGAACGGGGCAGCACTTCAAACCCTTCTCTACGGCTGGCTGGTATCGGATAAGCATCCGGGCGAACCGGTCACCCCCGGATTGTATGTGATGAAAGCGCTCTATAAGAGCGGATTTGATCCGGTGCTTACCATGGGCAGTAACAGGCAGAAGCAGCCGGTTGACTCCTTTGCTTCGGTTGAAGAGGAGTTCCTGGAACGACTCGGGGAGGTGCTGGAAAAATTGTACGATCCCTTAGTCCCCTTTGAACAGGCTGAGAATGAAACCAGGTGCCGGTACTGTGATTTCAGAGGAATCTGCAACCGCACCTCCATTGATTAGGTTTTGCTATATTTATAGACAGACTATATTAATTTTTTAAAATGGGTTGCTATGATACCCGGCCACAGTGAGTATACAGTTGATATAAAAAAGTTAAAGTTTGAGACCGGTAACGGGATCAGGGTTCCCTATACCGCCCTGATTCATTTTCATATCAACGGGAAGGAGAAGCCGGTGGTGGAGTTGATGGGTCACGTGGAGGAGAACGAGGTTTACAATGCCATCGACCGGGGCGAGGCCATTAACCTGGACAACTGCTATATTGAGAAGTTCAGCCTGAGGGATTACAGGCTGACACGCAACCTTGATGCAAGGGAAAAGGTGGTGATCAAAGGATTTTCCGCCAGGAATGCACTCTTTGGGGGGATCTCACCCCTCGACTTCTCATTTGCCGTTTTTGAAGGGGAGACCTTCACTCTTGAGAACGCCTGGGTCAGTAAAGGAGATGTAAGTTTCGAGTCGGCCCTGTTCAAAACCGCCCTGGCCAGTTTTCACAATACCCGCTTTCCGGACGGAAATCTGAATTTTAAGAATGTAGGATTTGACTCGGAAGAGATCTCTTTTAAAAACTGCCGTTTTGGAAAGGGAGCCAAGGATTTTCAGTACATGCACATTGGCAGGGGTGATCTTCACTTTATCAATGCTGAATTCTCAGACGGGAGTGTGAATTTTATCAATACAGATTTCGGAAGCGGGAGCGTCTCCTTTAAAGTGGCCAGGTTTGGCACCGGGCGGATCGATTTTCACTTCGCCACCTTCAAGGGAGTGAACGTAAGCTTTGAAAGAACAGAATTTGGCGACGGGAAGGTTGATTTTCGCACAGTGGAGTTTGGCAAGGGCCGGGTCAATTTTAACCGGTCGGTTTTCGGAAACGGCGAAGTGAATTTCGATGAGGCAGAGATGGAGTCCGGCAAGTTTAATTTCAAGCGGGTCTCCTTTGGCTCGGGCGATATCAGCTTCGAAGAGGTGATGTTCGAACATGTGGATGTGAGTTTTGAGCGCACCGATTTCGGGGCCGGCAAGTTGAGTTTCTATAAATCGTGGTTTAACTCCCTCTCGCTCGGTTTTTGTCATCTGAACGGATATGTGGATCTTCGCGTAAAACAGTGCCGGAGCATAGAGCTCACCAATACGATTGTCCGGGATATCATCGACATTAAGCCCCATGAATTCTCATCTGAGATAGAGACCCTCTCCCTGGCAGGTATGCGGCTCATCGGCCGAATCTACCTGGACTGGAAACAATCGAAGGTGAAAAAGATGATCTGTTCACAATCCGGCTCCACCTTCAGGGTAAAAGCCGAGCAGTTCAGGATTCTGAAAGAGAATTTCCAGATACAGGGCTCTTATAACGATGAAGACAGGGCCTATGTGGAGTTTAAGCGAAACGAATCCAAAGCAGAACTGGCCGAATCATTAAAGAGATCTCCCCTGCATGGGCTATGGCAATACCCCCTCTATTGGTTTAAGCTGGCCCTGTTCGACAGAGCCGGACTCTATGCTACCAGTCCGGTCAGGGTGCTGGTTACAATGCTCAGTTTCTTTGTACTCTTCAGCCTTACCTATTTCCTGCTCATGATCAACACCCGGGCCGATATCATTGCCTCGGTTGATGACCAGCTCACCCTGATCTCCAGGGCGTTTTACCACAGTGCCATCACATTTCTCACCATTGGTTACGGTGACCACTACCCATTCGGTTCCATTCGCTGGGTATCCTCACTGGAGGGTTTCTTCGGCCTGTTCCTGATGTCCTATTTCACCGTGGCCTTTGTCCGGAAAGTGCTGCGATAACCCTCACTAGTCAACCTCACCCTCACCCTTCAGCAGGTCGGGTCGAAGCCTCCTGGTGCGTTCCAGGGATTGTTCATGTTTCCACTGATCAATCTTTGCTGCATGACCAGACAGGAGCACGGGGGGGACATTCCAACCTTTATAATTGGCCGGCCTGGTGTAGACAGGGGGGGCCAACAATCCATCCTGGAACGAGTCGGTAAGGGCTGATGTTTCATCCGAAATGGCCCCGGGCAGCAACCTGACTACACTGTCGGTAATCACAGCCGCGGCCAGCTCACCACCGGTAAGTACATAATCCCCGATGGAGATCTCCCGGGTAATCAGGTGCTCCCTTACCCGTTGGTCGATCCCTTTGTAATGGCCGCACAAAATAATAATGTTCTCCTTAAGAACCAGGCGGTTAGCCTCGGGTTGACTGAATGGTATTCCGTCGGGAGAGGTATAGATGATCTCGTCATAGCTGCGTTCTCCTTTAAGGTGGGTGATGGCCCTTTCGATGGGTTCCACCGTCATGACCATTCCTGCATCACCACCGAAAGCATAGTCATCCACCCTGCGGTGCTTGTCAGTTGAGAACTCCCTCAGGTTGTGTATGTGAATCTCCACAAGTCCCTTCTCCCTGGCCCTTTTAATAATGGAGTGATCAACAGGGCCCGACAAAAGGTCAGGCAGTACGGTGATGATATCAATACGCATTTTTGCTTAACATTTGCTGCTAAGATAAAACAGTTTTTTATCTGAAATGTGATCTTATAAATGAAAAATGAGTAATTTGTCCTATGAAGTGAGCCATCAATCCTCTACCTGTCATGAACATGAACGATGCCAACGATCCTCTGAAAGAGAAAGAGAGCAACGAGAAGAAGCCAGAGACTGCAAAGGAGAATAGTACCCCAAAAGCACCTGATACCTCCCCGGCTGAATCCGTAATTCAGTCCGAAACACCTGCAAAACCTGAAGCTCCTGCAGAGCCTGAATCCAAAGCTGAGCCCGTAATTCAGGCCGAAACACCTGCAGAACCTGAACCAGCTCCTGAATCCAAGTCAGCCCCTGAGCCCAAACCAGACGCGGAGCCTGAAGCTCCTGCAGAGCCTGAAGCTAAAGCTGAAACCGTAATTCAGGCCGAAACGCCAGATACTCCACCGGCTGAACCCAAAGCTCAGTCTGAAACACCTGCAGAACCTGAACCAGCTCCTGAATCCGGGGCTGAACCCAAACCAG
>JBDLIQ010000041.1:0-29588 GCA_039714775.1 Bacteroidota bacterium | reverse complement strand
TGGGTACAAAGAGGGTCCTGACCGTTGGGAAGGAGCTTGAGATCAGGCGGTGGCTGAGCAGGTCCCATCTTTACAGTTCTGCATTTATCGTGGAGAAGGAGGGTATCCATCATGGAGTACCGCAACAGTTTACACTCCATGGTGCCGGATGGGGCCACGGGGTGGGGCTTTGTCAGATCGGGGCTGCGGTGATGGCCAGCCGAGGCTACTCCCATACAGAGATACTGAGACACTACTTTAAAAACAGTACCATTAACAGACACTATGACTGAAACAACCAAACCTTCTCTGCCTGAAAAACGGAATTCCGGACCCTGGAAATGGGTTCCTTCTCTCTATTTTGCTGAAGGTGTTCCCTATGTGCTGGTCAATACCCTGGCGGTAATCTTCTACAAGCGCATGGGCATTTCCAATACTGACATTGCCCTCTATACGAGCTGGCTCTACCTGCCATGGGTGATCAAATGGCTGTGGGGCCCGATGATCGACATGTTGAAGACAAAGCGTTTCTGGATTCTGATCATGCAGCTGTTTATTGGGGTCGGATTGGCGGGTGTTGCCTTTACCATCCCGCTGGACCGCTTTTTCCAGTATACACTGGCCTTCTTGTGGTTGCTGGCATTCAGTTCGGCTACGCATGATATTGCTGCCGATGGTTACTATATGCTGGCGCTTTCAAAGCATGACCAGGCATTCTTCGTGGGGGTAAGAAGCACCTTCTACCGGCTTGCCATGCTTACGGGCCAGGGGCTGCTGGTAATTATTGCTGGCGCATTCGAATCGCGGACAGGAATGCCACCCGTTGAGTTGCAGGTGGAGGCAGTCATGGTTGATAGTGTGGGAGAATTTAATTTTGCACCCGGTGAGATCCCGGTCCATGAAGAGGCAGCATCACTCAGTTTCATATCCCCGGAAATCGTGCAAATCCCTCTGGCTACCATGGAGGGATCGCGTTCTGAGATACTTCTTGACAGCATGGATGCCTGGAACATAAGGCATGAATTTTACCTGGTTGATGAGGAGGATGATGACAAGGATAAAAATGGATGGTGGAAAAAGAATGTTGCCGTTCCCCTAGGGCAGTTCATTAAACATAAATTTGGTGAAGACGAGCAGGAAGTGGCTGAATCAAGTGGTAATCTCGGCTTTACATGGTTTTACCTGAGCCATAAACCTGAACCGGGCGAGACCGTAGTGCTGAATTTTAGCTTTAATAAGGGTGATAAGAGTATCAAGCTGGCAAGGGAATACCGCTTTGAATTTACTGAGCAAAACTGGAATATCCCTGCGGTGGCTGCAATCCAGCTTGATTCGAAACTGGACAAAGAGAGTTCAGCCTCCTTTGCCGGTCTGAGCGGGAACATCAGGTTTGCCTGGACCATGGTATTTATCATTGTGGCCATTCTATTCGCAGCATTTCATATCTACCACCGGTTTGCTTTGCCACGCTCCCCCGATGATAAACCCAACATTTCAGGGGATAGTGGATATCTGAAAGAGTTCTTTATCACCTATGCTGAATTTTTTAAAAAGAAGAGAATCGGGGTTGTCATCCTTTTTTTGCTGGTGTACCGGCTTGGAGAGTCGCAACTGGTGAAGCTTGCTTCACCCTTTCTGCTTGATTCAAGCGAGGCCAATGGCCTGGGACTTACTACGGGGGAGCTTGGGCTGATCTATGGGACCGTCGGGATCATTGCCCTCTCGGCCGGTGGAATCATTGGTGGGATCGTTGCATCCCGAAGAGGGTTGAAGTACTGGCTCTGGTGGATGGTGGCTGCCATGAACCTGCCCAACCTGGTCTATGTGTTTCTCTCCTATACCATGCCCGAATCGCTCTATATTGTAGGTGCTTCTGTTGTCGTTGAACAGTTCGGGTATGGATTTGGGTTCACTGCCTATATGCTCTATATGATCTATGTTTCGGAAGGAAAACATAAAACTGCCCATTTTGCACTTACAACCGGTTTTATGGCATTTGGAATGATGATTCCGGGAATGCTCAGCGGCTGGCTCCAGGAGATGATTGGGTACCAGCACTTTTTCATCTGGGTGATGCTCTGCACCATCCCAAGTTTCCTGATTATTCCGTTTCTGAAAATCGATCCGGGATTTGGGAAGAAGGAGAAGTAATACCAATTGCTAAAATATGATATCAATATTTTAAAAATATGGTTGATTGATTGTTATAGTGTGGGGAAATAGATAATTTTACGATTCAAAAATTTGTCATACAACTTTCTAATTCTGGTCCAATGAAATTCAATTCCAAAGTCGAATCGGCCTTCTTTAAACTCTCCGGTGAACCGGAGGTAAATACCAATATACCTTACATTGTTGTAGACAATTTCCCGCTGATGGGATTGCTTACAGCACTCCGGTTCCTGGAGTGGGTGGGTGAAAATCCCGAGGGGGTGATCAGCCTTCCCACGGGAAAAACCCCGGAGTACTTTATCAAGTGGACCAAATTCCTGCTTGAAAACTGGGATAGCAAGAAGGGGAAGGAGCTGAGGAGTAAGTATGGTCTGGAGGAGATGGCCAGACCCTCCCTGAAGAGGCTGCAGTTTGTACAGATTGATGAGTTCTATCCAATCAGTTCCAAACAGCACAACAGTTTTTACAACTATGTGAAGAAGTACTACATTGACGGATTTGGATTTGATGAGAAGAGTGCACTGCTGATCAATTCAGATGAGATTCCGCTGCCGGGAGGAAAGCACTTTTCAGAGGTGTTTCCTGAAAGCACGGTGGATCTTTCCCTTCGCTACAGGGAGCCAAAAACCCAGATGGAGAGGATACAGCAGGCATCCATTTTCGCCATCGATGACTGGTGCGTCTCCTACGAGCAGCAGATAAGGGATAAGGGAGGGATCGGATTCTTCCTGGGGGGAATCGGTCCGGATGGACACATCGCCTTCAATACCCGCGGATCGGACCACTACTCCACCACGCGTCTGACAGAGACCAACTTCGAGACCCAGGCGGTGGCCGCTTCGGACCTGGGGGGGATTGAGATTTCAAAGAACAGGCTGGCGATTACAATTGGATTGCGGACCATTACTGCCAATCCTGAGGCGGTGGCCATTATTTTTGCAGCGGGGGAGGCCAAGGCATCCATGGTGAGGGATGCCCTTGAGAATGAGCCCTCAAACCTCTATCCGGCCAGCGTGCTCACACGGACAAAAAACTCAAGGTTCTACCTGACCACAGGGGCCGCAACAGGACTTCAGGCTTCGGTTAATGCCTACTACAAAGAGGGGGAGTGGAGCCAGGAGAAGACCAACAGGGCCGTTATTGATCTCTGCTCCAGGCTTGATAAGTACGGGCACCACCTGACCATGAGCGATCTGAAGGAGGACCGTTATTGTAAGATGATCCCGGGATTGAATGAGGAGACGGTTCAGTCAGTTATCGACTCCACCCTGGAAAAGTTTGAGAAGGGGATGGTCGCGGAGACCAACCAGGTCTATTACCACACCGGTCCACATCACGACGACATCATGCTGGGTCTCAACCCGCATGTACACAGACTCAGTAGAAATGAGACCAACAACAGCTTCTTCTCGATTCTCACCTCCGGTTTTACAGCGGTGACCAACAGGTTTGTGATTGAGGCACTGGAAGATACAAAGCACTTCCTGGATGAGGGGCTGATCAATATGACCGAATATCCCGATTTCTTCGATTCTGGTTACAGGTTTAAGCGGGACAAGGATGTGAACCACTACCTGCTGAAGGTGGCCTCGGGCGAGGATTATGAACTGCGCAGGGGGCTGGCACACCGGATTGTACGCGATATGGTAGGGCTTTATAAACTCAAGAGTATTGACAAGTTGCGGGATCAGATCAACAGCATCCTTACCGTTTTAAAGAAGAGTTATGACGGGGAGATCAATACCCCCGACATTCAGAAACTGAAGGGGATGATCCGTGAGTTTGAGGAGGAGCTGGTCTGGGCCTACTTTGGAATAGAGACAAAAAGAATCAACCACCTGCGGCTCGGTTTCTATACCGGGGATATCTTTACAGAGCAACCCAAACGTGACCGGGATGTGGCACCGATCCTTGAGGAGCTGAGGAAGATTAAACCCACCGTGGTGAGTCTTGCATTTGATCCCGAGGGCAGCGGTCCCGATACCCACTACAAGGTGTTGCAGGTGATTGCCGAAGCACTGAAGATGTGGAGTGAGGAGGAGGACCTCTCAGAGCTCAGGGTGTGGGGGTACCGGAATGTGTGGTACCGTTTTCACCCGGCCGAAGCCAACCGGCTCGTACCTGTCTCCCTGAATGCCATGGGGGTGATGGACAATGCTTTTACCAACAGCTACCTGAGCCAGGTGGAGGCCTCCTTTCCAAGTTATCAGCATGACGGGAAATTCACCGATCTCACAAAAAGGATCTGGGTGGAGCAGCTGAAGACCGTGCAGTTGCTGCTGGGTAAAAACTACTTCTACCAGCACGAGAGTCCCAGGGTAAGGACCACCCATGGATTGCTGCTCTTCAGGGAGATGAGCCTGGAGGAGTTCCTGACCCATGCCCGTGAGCTGGAAAAATCGATGGAGGGAGTGGTGCTTTAATTTACAACTCCAGAATCTTGATGTTTTTGAACCAGACCGCGTGTCCGTGGTCCTGCAGTCCGATGTATCCGGTTTTGGCCACATCGGCGAAGTCGGGATTGAAGTCAGGGAACTTGCTGTGGGCAATCATCTCCTTCCACTCATCGGTCCAGAGGTGAAACTCAATGACATTCTCCCCGTTCATGAAATAGGCAATGGTGCCCTCGTATGAGAGGATCTCAAAGGAGTTCCACTCCATGGCGCCCTTTGCATTTTGCGGATCGGGAGCAATCAGGTCATATAGGCTTCCTGCCCTGCGGTTTCCATCCTTCCCCAGCTTGTTATCCACATGGCTGCCGAAATTGTCCAGGATCTGCATCTCCGGTGCCGTGTACCAGATCTTCTTTCCTGGTATCTCCTGTGCCAGGTAGAAGATTCCTGAGTTTCCTCCCTCTTCGACCATCCAATCCACCTTGAAATGAAAATTGGTGAACTTTTTGTCGAAAATGATATCCCCTCCAAAACCTGCTTCACCTTTTCCGGAGTTCTCGCATACCAGCATTCCATCCTCGATATACCAGCCTGTATCGGGGAAGGCCTCATTGTCATACTCCCTCCAACCATTGCTGGTCTCGCCGTCGAACAGCAGGAGCCATCCCTCCTCCTTCTCCTTTTCCGTGAGGGTATTGTCGGCAACAGCCACCTCCTCTGTGTCGGTATCACCGGCCGACTTCTCCTTCGCTTTGGGCGAGGAGCTACAGGCTGAAAATCCGAGGAACAGAAGCGCTGTAAATAGATAAATTATCTGCTTCATTTGATAGGTTTTGTTTTATGATTTAACATGGATTATGCAGGCATGTCGGGAAGCTCCCAACCACCCTCACGTGGCGTATGCTTCACAAGTTCGGCAGCAAACTCTTTTGCTGAGAAGGGCTCGGTCCAGTCCTTGCCGAAAGTGGGATGTCCGTCATGGATCTCAAATCCATCTTCAATACAGATCTTCAATTGTTCTTCGTCTCCAATGTTGGTGAATTCCATCTTCTCACCATCCCACTCCAGCTCCTTGTTCAGTCCCTGGAGGCGAACCGCATTCACACCCATCACCACCATCTCATTAAACGGTCCGGCTTCGCTGAAGGGTGAAGCGGTCTCCAGACGGTTCTCGGGGCTCTCCTTGCAGGCCCTTACCCAGTCCATTTCATGGCCACCTACGAGACCTTCAACACGCCGGAGCACTTTGGGGGCATCAGGCTTCTTGCCCGAAAGCAACCATGGATCTTTGCCATAACAGCCGCAAATCAGTGTATCCTTCTCCCCGTGGAACAGAGTTCCACCACCAGCATCGTTCATATTCTTGCCTTCTGGCCATCCTTCCGGTTTCATGGGTTGAATTCCGCCATCGTACCATGTGACCTCCACTTCGGGAAATTTCACCTTTTTGGCAGCTTTCCGCTTTGGATAGGTCAGTTTGACCATCTCGGCATTGGGGGCACATTCAGTAAGCAGCAGGGTGGAGCTTCCCTGTACCTTGGTCGGATACTGCAATTGCAGGCCCTTAAATACAGGATGAAGGATATGACACGCCATATCACCCAGCGCACCGGTTCCGTAGTCCCACCATCCGCGCCAGTTCCATGGGGTGTAAAGTTCATGAAAGTCCTTCATCTTGGCCGGACCGGTAAAGAGGTCCCAGTTGAGGGTGTCGGGTACCGGCATCGACTCCTTTGGAACATTGAGTCCCTGGGGCCAGATGGGACGATCGGTAAAGGCCTCCACATTCCGGACCTCACCGATCTCCCCGTTGAGGATCCATTCCGTTATCAGGTTCACCCCTTCGCCTGAAGAACCCTGGTTCCCCATGGAGGTGGCCACCTGGTGCTTCGCGGCCAGTTTGGTGAGCAGCCTCGATTCATAAACCGAGTGGGTAAGGGGCTTCTGTACAAAGACATGTTTGCCCAGGGTCATGGCATGCGCAGCAATCAGCGCATGTGTGTGGTCGGCAGTGGCTACTACAACGGCATCAATATCCTTACCCATCTCATCATACATCTTCCGCCAGTCCCAGTACTTTTTCGCAGTGGGGTAGTGATCAAAGACTCGTTTTGCGTATTTCCAATCCACGTCACAAAGCGCTACAATATTCTGATCCTTGATGTTTTTCAGATTGCTGAAACCCATACCGCCGATACCTACAGCGGCAATGTTCAGTTTATCACTGGGAGCAACATGCCCCATGCCACTAACCACATGACTGGGAACGATTGTGAAACCAGCAGTGGCTGCTGCAGTGGTACCAATAAAGGACCTTCTTGAGATGCCATTTCCCTTTTTCTTGCTCATATTCAATAGATTTTAAATTGGGTTATTGTCTGTATTTGAAAAACCGATCCCCAATATTGAGAAATCGATCCCCAATTTAATAATAAATCTCTGAAGTAGAAATCGAAAAACAGCAGTAAGACTTTTTAAAAGGAGCTACATCAGGCAGATTCCTGACTTTTTGCAATGGTCGTGCATCTGACCCGGCCAGAGGCTGGCCTGGACCTCCCCGATATGCGCCTTCCTCAGGAAGTACATGCAGAGCCTTGACTGGCCTATGCCGCCACCCACCGACTCGGGAAACTCCCCGGCAAGCAATCTTTTGTGGAACAGGAGCTCCTGCCGTTCAGTTTTCCCCCTGAGTTCGAGCTGCCGCATCATGGCTGTTTTGTCTACCCTGATCCCCATGGATGATAGCTCAAAAGCATCTTCGAGTATGGGGTTCCAGATCACAATATCACCATTAAGGCCCTTGTATCCATTGACGGTTTCGGTGGTCCAGTCATCATAATCGGGCGCCCTGCCGTCATGTATCTTTCCATCCTGAAGCTCTCCGCCAATTCCGATGATAAATACCGCACCATGCTCTTTTGCCACCTCGTACTCCCTCTCTTTGGGGCTCTTGTCGGGAAAACGATCAAGGAGCTCCTCGGTATGAATGAATGTGATTTCGTCGGGGAGGGTGGGGACAATTTCCGGGTGGTTCTCATAGACGATAAACTCGGTGCGTTTGATCACCGCGTAGATCCTGTTTACAATATCCTTGAGATAATCCAGGGTTCGCTCCTCCGGGGCAAGGATCTTCTCCCAGTCCCACTGGTCGACGTAGATGGAGTGTATGTTGTCCAGCTCCTCGTCCGGCCTCAGGGCATTCATGTCAGTGTAGAGCCCGTAACCGTTTGAGATCTCATAATCGGCCAGCATCATTCTCTTCCACTTGGCCAGCGAGTGCACGATCTCCGCAACGGTCCCCTCCATGTCTTTCACCTCAAAAGAGACCGGACGTTCGATACCGTTCAGGTCATCGTTGATCCCGGTACCCCGCTGCACAAACAGCGGTGCGGTTACCCTTCTCAGCTTCAGCTCTGCGGCCAGGTTCTGCTCAAAGAAATCTTTGACTCTTTTAATGGCCCTTTCGGTCTCCTTCAGTGTAAGGATGGATTTATAGTTGGGCGGAATGAATAGTTTCATCGTAATAATGTTTTAAATTGAAAGTAAAGATGCAAATTAAATACTAATCTGTAACATAACAAAATAAAAACACATTAAATTGAAAGTTAATAGGGGAGATGATGCAGAAAGGTGATGTCGCCAACTTGCTCTGTCTCGGTTCCATCCAAAAATTTAATCCACGCTTTCCAGATGTAGACACCCTCTGTGGCCGGCTCTCCTGATGCCAGGTAGCCATCCCATCCGATGTAGATGTCGTTGGTTTCAAAGAGCTTCTCCCCCCAGCGCGTATAGATAACCATCCTGAGTTCTTCAACATTGATCACAGCTGGGTGAAAAATCGTGTTGTCAATGGTCCCCTCATCCCAGTGTCCGCCTGATGACCCGGATTGGTTCCATATAAAAGCATTGGGAAAATCGATGCTTCCCTCTTCGGCATTCACCCGAAGGTAATCATTCCGTACCAGTGTGTCGGCGCATTCATATTCACTCCAGACATAGAGCGTAACCGTGTAGGTGCCGGAGTTCTGATAAAGGTGGTTGGGTTCCGGTTCGGTAGATGTGGTTCCATCGCCAAAGTCCCACAGGTATTCAGTTGCAAGATCCGAGTTGTTGGAGAAGATGAATGGCTCCTCCAGGTTGGTTACCCGGGTTGTGGAGGCGGAGAAATTTGCCACCGGCTTTTCATATACGGTGATGGTCCCTTCGGTGCTGTCTGCTCCGGACAATCCGCTGGCAACCAGGGTTACCTGGTACTCTCCCTCTGTTTCGAACCGGTGCAACGGATTGGCCTCAGAGGAGAGGTGGTTGTCTCCGAAGTCCCAGCTTAAACTGTCGGCATAGAGGCTCCTGTTTGAGAATTGAACCAGGAGTGGAGGACAGCCGGCTGTGTCGGGACCGAACGCGGCAAGCGGGGGCGGGGGTAACACCATCACACGCTTTGTGACACTGTCTATACAGGTCTCACTGAATGCCTTCAATTGAATATCAAACAGTCCGAAACCGGTAAAGCTGTGCGCTCCGGGCTCTTTGGAACTGTCGCCTGTGCCATCCCCGAAATCCCACAGGTATGACCACGCTCCCGGTGATGTGGTGTTGGTCAGGGAGATGGTGGTGTCGGGGTAGATCACCGTATCGGGATCGGCAAGGAACCCGGCTGCGGGGGAGGGGTAAACTGTGACGGTTGTGGTGGTGGAATCGAAACAGCCTTCAAGGCTCTCAACCTTCAGCGAGACCAGGAAGGTGGAATCGGCTCCGGAATCGACAGAGAATGTGTGGCTGAACTGGTTCCAGGGAGTTGGCATGGCACCCTCCCCGAAGTACCATGTATAGGTTTCATACCCGGGATCGGCTGTGAACTTAACTTCTGCCGGACTGCAGGGGGTATTGTAGGTTGTCTCCAGGGTGGCATCCGGAGAGGTTCCGACCGTGAAGATCACGGTATCGGAGAAGGAGGTTTCACAGGATGTGGAGCCATGGTGCTCGGTCACCTGTGTCAGAATATACTCATTGATCCCCGGCTGGTTGTTCACCTGGAATTCAACAATGCCGGCACTTTGACCGGTCAGGGTGTTGGTGACACCCGATATGCTGTACTCCAGGTCAAATGTGCTGCTGTCTGTCCCGGTCAGCAGCACCCTGATCGGGGCGGTGTTATCTTCCTGGTCACACCAGGATGAATCGTTGGTTAAAAACTCAGCCAATGGAAGATCGGCCACAACCACCTCTGTGTAGGCTATGCCGGAGCAGGCGGTCTCTTCCGGATCGGGAATGAAGGTGATCTGGTGGCGGCCCAGTCCGGCCACGGCAGGATCAAATAGTCCCCTCTCGGGGTCAATAACGCCCTTTCCCGACCATGCACCGGTTGCGACGGTTGCCTCCATGTCATAGGGTCCGTCGTAGATACAGAGGGGATCGACAGGAACAATGGAACAATCCTGTCCCATTCCGATAACCGGGATCAGTGATAAAAACAGAATAATTATGAGCAGACGAGCTCCCCTTTTCATAACAGAAATTTAGGAAAAATAATTAAAAAAAAGTTAGTAAAGAGTCTTTCCCTCCTTTCGGTCCCATTCATCGAGCAGCTGGTCCATCTCCTCCATCGGGATGCGTGTGGAACCCACTTTCCGGGCATCCATGGGAAGCGACACCTCCCTGTACAGTTGCCTGTCCATAAAACCGGCCTCTTCTGCCTCAGTTTTCCCGGCGCTGTAATAGAGGCTCTTCATACCGGACCAGTAGATGGCCGCCAGGCACATGGGGCATGGCTCGAAGTTGGTGTAGATCACCGCCCCGGTAAGTTGGTGATTCTCTATTCGTGTACAGGCATCACGTATGGCGTTCACCTCGGCATGGGCCGTGGGGTCGTGGGTGTGGATCACCGTATTGTGGCCCCTCCCGATCACTTCGCCGTCCCGTACGATCACCGCCCCGAAAGGTCCTCCTTTTCCGGCCCTCATTCCCTCTTCGGCCTCGCTGATCGCCATTTTCATGTATTGCTTGTGTTCAGACATTGTATTTGGATTTCTAATGCAAGATAATCCTCAAAACCGATTAATCGTATATTTAGTCTCGCAAAAATCAACCACACCATTATATGAAATTCGGACATTTTGACGACAGCCGGCGTGAGTATGTGATTACCACCCCCCGTACACCCTATCCATGGATCAACTACCTGGGCAACGAGGAGTTCTTCTCGATTATCTCCAACACGGCAGGTGGGTACAGCTTCTGCAAGGATGCAAAGCTGAGGCGGATTACCCGCTACCGCTATAACAATGTACCGGTGGATGATGGGGGGAAATACTTCTACATCAATGAGAACGGAAAGATCTGGTCGCCCGGATGGAAGCCGGTAAAAACGGAGCTTGACCGCTACGAGTGCAGGCATGGTATGGGGTATACCCGGATTACAGGGGAGGTGGACCAGCTTGAAGCCGAGGTGCTCTACATGGTACCTGTCGGTTTCCACGGGGAGGTGCAGCGTGTGAAGCTGACCAACAAAAGTGACAGAAAGCGCTCCTTCTCGCTCTTCTCTTTTGTGGAGTGGAACCTGTGGGATGCGTTGGATGATGCCACCAACTTCCAGAGAAACTTCTCAACAGGAGAGGTGGAGATCGACGGAGCGGCCATCTACCACAAAACCGAATTCAGGGAGCGCCGAAACCACTATGCTTTCTACACAGTCAACCAGGAGGTGGAGGGGATGGATACAGATCGTGAAGCATTTCTGGGACTCTACAACGGGTTCGATTCGCCCGATGCGGTGACTGAGTGCCGGTCCCGCAACTCCCATGCCCACGGATGGTCTCCCATTGCATCGCACCACCTGAAGATCGAACTTGAACCGGGAGAGGAGAGGGAGCTGGTCTTCCTGCTGGGTTATGTGGAGGTGCCGGCGAAGGAGAAGTTCACTGCACCCGGCGTGGTCAACAAAAATCCGGCCCGTGCGATGATGGAGCGGTTCAGCACCCCGGGGGATGTGGACGCTGCATTCGAAGAGCTCAAAGAGTCATGGGACAAGCTGCTGTCGGTCTACCAGCTGGAACACCCTGAACCGGAGCTCAACCGGGCGGTCAATGTGTGGAACCAGTACCAGTGCATGGTCACCTTTAATTTCAGCCGCAGCGCCTCCTTTTTCGAATCGGGGATCGGGCGCGGCATGGGCTTCAGGGATTCGAACCAGGACCTGATCGGGTTTGTGCACCAGGTGCCGGAGCGTGCCAGGGAGCGCATCATTGATATCGCCTCCACCCAGTTTGAGGATGGCGGAGCCTACCACCAGTACCAGCCACTGACCAAAAAGGGCAACGATGCCATTGGAAGCAACTTTAACGACGACCCGCTCTGGCTGATCCTCTCCACCGATGAGTACATCAGGGAGACCGGCGACTGGGCCATCCTGGATGAGATGGTCCCCTTTGATAACGACGAGACCAACAAGGCCTCCCTCTTTGAGCACCTGAAGCGCTCGTTCTATCATGTGGTCAACAACCTGGGGCCCCATGAACTGCCGCTGATCGGACGGGCCGACTGGAACGACTGCCTTAACCTGAACTGTTTCTCGGAGACCCCGGGAGAGCCCTTCCAGACCACCGAAAACCGGGAGGGTGGTGTGGCCGAGTCGGTTTTTATAGCAGGAATGTTTGTGCTCTATGGAGGTGCATTTGAGCACCTGTGCAGGAGGCTTGGAAAAGATACGGAAGCTGATACAGCAGCGGGCCACATTGCCCGCATGAAAACCGCCGTTGATACCTACGGCTGGGACGGGGCGTGGTTTATCCGGGCCTACGACCATTTTGGAGAGAAGGTGGGCAGTGATGAGCAGGAGGAGGGCAAGATATTTATCGAGTCACAGGGCATCTGCATCATGGCAGGGATCGGACTGGAGGATGGACGTGCCAGGCAGGCACTCGATTCGGTCAAGGAGCTGCTCGACTGCCAGTACGGGATCGTTCTGAACAACCCCGCTTTCACAAAATACATTGTAAAATACGGAGAGATCAGCACCTACCCCGAAGGGTACAAGGAGAATGCCGGGATCTTCTGCCACAACAACCCCTGGATCATGATTGCAGAGACACTGGCCGGGAACGGTGGGGCCGCCTGGGATTACTTCAGGAAGATCTGTCCACCCTACCTGGAGGAGATCAGCGAGCTGCATAAGACAGAGCCCTATGTCTACTCGCAGATGATCGCCGGCAAGGATGCCCACCGGCCGGGTGAGGCCAAGAACAGCTGGCTCACCGGTACGGCCGCCTGGAACTTCTATGCCATCTCGCAGTTTATCCTGGGGATCCGTCCCGGATACGACGGACTGCAGATCAACCCGGTGATCCCCTCCTCATGGGAGGGCTACCGCGTGACACGCAAGTTCAGGGGTGCCACCTACCACATCCGGGTGACCAACCCCGACAGGGTTTCCTGCGGAGTCAAAGAGATCCTGCTGAACGGTTCCCCCATTGACGGCTCACTGCTCCCCCTCTGTGAAGCGGGAAGTGTGAACCAGGTGAAGGTGGTGATGGGGTGATCATAAGGTCAGGGAATGATTTAATATGTGTAGACGCAATACCCGTCTTGCAAATTTTCAAGAGTTGGATTCCATAGATTCCCAAAAACCTGGTATTCGATCATTGCCTGGCTGCTTATACTTGGAATGGCCTCAGGAGCAAGAGCGCAAAGATCATTAAGATACCCATTATCTGCGATCTGCAGCTGTTCTGAAATCAGGGACAAATTTTCCAGTCCGTCCAGACTTCTCAGTCCAAAATTATCGATTAACCTTAACCTCTCAACTGATTGAAGATTCTCAAGTCCGGATAGATCAGAGATGGCGTGATTTCCCCACATGAGAAGTTCGCCAGTTGATTTTAAACTGCGAAATCCTGAAAGATTTTTCATTGAATCGCATCGGATCATAGAGATGTAATCAACCTCATTAACCAACGGTAGGAAATCGTTACTAAACTCACCTGAAAGCCTCTCAAGACTTACTTTATTGAGTCTGCTGGTCACTGCTGGAAAACTAATAGTCCCCCCTGAATAATTGATAGTTATGGAGCTGCCAATTGAGGTGAGTCTTGGAAAAACGATATCTCCTTCAAAATTGATGAGGCTGCGTATGGATACCCTGCCTTCAACTAATTCAAGCTTCGAGAAATCACTAACCTGGAGCTCCAATAAATTATTCAGTGAAAGATTGGATACTCTTTCCAGTTTGCTAAGGAATTCCAGTGATGTCAGGTACTCGTTATTTATGGTTAGGTTCCCGTATATCTCAACAATATCTGACAAAAGGGAAAGGTCCATATCCGGAACATTGTCTATGGTTAAATTACCCCTGATCGTATTGTATCCCTCTTTATCAAATTTCTGGAGAAACACCATATCCTGCGCGTCATCAATGACAACGTCTCCAATGTATTCATGAGGCATATACTCTTCTTTACCACAACTGACAAGCAAAACTACAAGCACTGCTGATAAGAAGATTTTGACTTTCATAATTGCTTGGGTTTTAAGTAATATTCACTGTTGTTGTTATACGTGTACGAAAAAGAACACATTGAAGTTTCAAATTGTGGCCTGCCTGTGGTGAGGTGGAGTTGAATTGAGTTCCAGTATCACCGTTGTCCCCCGGGAAGATCCGGAAAGTTCCTGTTCCGCTCCTCCGGTCACTTGACATAAGCCAGATGATTGCTATATTTATTGCATGTTACCGAAAGAGCTTCACCCAGGATTATTAATCTATTTGTCGCTACTCTTTCTTTGCTCTGTTTTACCAACAGCTGCTCAGCCAATATCCTTTGATGGAGACAAACCTGTGGCAACTTATAACACGGAGTATGCACAGGATTTTAATATGACTGCCGGATGGGATCATGGTAAATTCTATCGCCAGTGGCGCTCAATACCACAGTACAGTTTTAATGTGACTGACATTGCATCCGGCTATCTGCAATTCGTATGGATCCCGAAACGGATCATCTGTTCAAGTAAAGCATTGGACCCACCCTATGTGCTGGAAACAGATATCGACTATTCGGCCGGCTCCAATCGCGGAGGGGTTGTTATCAGAGCCGTTGCCTACGAAAGCCTGCAGGAGCCCGATTCCGACCCGGGGTTTAACCGGGAAGGAGTTGCATTTTACCCTTCGGCCGACGGCGCCTCAATGATCGTTCAGTTCTCGGGGGTTGATATGGGCTACGGGGGAGGTACTGAATTTGTACGAATCGCTGTACCCAGGCCTGTCGGTATAACAACGCTTATGGGCAGGGGAACCCTGCGCATTGAGGATTTTGGATCAACCATCTATCTCTATTACAATGGGGCTCCCTATATCAGAATTGATCTTGAAGCCGAAGGGGGGAGCAACTTCTATTCAGGTACAGTCTATAACTCCCTCCTGCAGGTGATGGGAACCTTTGCAGGAATGGAGGTGGAGGTTCCGGGAAAAGTTGCTGTTGCCCAGAGAGATGCTGCGTTAAGACTCTATAGCGCAGCGCTTCAATACAACGACCCGACCCAGTATGATACATCTACCGTTGTTAAACCTTACAGAGACCTCTATGCCGATAGCTGGGTGGCAACCGATGCACTTGGCCGTACCATGCCCGCATTTGATGAAGTGGGGCCTGTAAAAGAGGATAAAGACCGGGTGGTCAGTATCTTCTATATCACCTGGCATACCGGGGATCATTTTTACAATTTTAAGAGCCCCTATGCTGCTGATGTATCAAAAGTTCTGGAGGCCGATCCTGATGCCCGGTTGGATGCAAATCATCCACTCTGGACAGAGAACTCTTACCACTGGGGAGAACCCGAAACGGGATATTTCCTCAGCCAGGACGAGTATATTATAAGGAGAGATATGGCGATGCTTACCCAGGCCGGTGTGGATCTGCTTGTGTTGGATGTTACCAATGCGGTCCTCTACTGGGACGAATGGGAGGTGCTGTTCAACACCATGATGAAAATAAGGGCAGAGGGAAACAAGGTGCCCCAGTTCTGTTTCTGGGCATTCAACGGACCTGTCATATCGGTGGTGCAGTACCTCTATGACTGGTTCTATAAAGACCCCCAATTTGAAGAGCTCTGGTTTTACTGGGAGGGTAAACCCCTTTTGCTCTATAACGGGAATCCGGATACCGATGCATTCCCCGGGGGTGTCCAAAACCCCAATCCACACTACGACCCGGCAGCCAGTACCGATGTGGATCATCCGCACTATGGGGATCCTGATTATACGGAGGAGTTTTATCTGGACTATACGCAGGAGGTGAAAGCGTTCTTTACAAAGAGAACCATGTGGTGGGGCTATTATGAATGGGCAGGAGAACGGTTTATCGGAACCGAAGACAACTGGAGCTTTGGCTATGACCTGGGTGATCCCAGGGTGAGCAGCATGAATCCCGACGACCTGCTCTCAACCCATAATGGCAGTAAAGAGCAGGCGAGTGTTTGCCCGGCGCAGCATCCATCCTCTCTTGTGGGCAAATCATGGCGGCGCGAAACCGGAGAGCCGGAGCTGAATGAATATGATATGCCAGGGCCTGCCCATGTGCCGTGGCTGGACAAAACGGTGGAGCATCCTGAAGCCTATGGGATCTATTTTCAGGATAGGTGGGACGAAGCTTTAGCATCTGATCCTCCGTTTCTTTTTATGAATGACTGGAATGAGTGGACGGCCGGAAAGTATCAACCTGATGTTGGAACCTTCCCGTTTATGCGCCGAAACAGCCCATATTACTTTGTTGATCAGTACAATGCTGAGTTCAACAGGTGCGTTCAGCCCATGAAGGATGGCTATACCGACAACTACTACTTTCAGATGGCTCAGAACATTCGAAAGTACAAAGGGATCAGACCGGCGCCAGCGCTCTCCCAATTGGATACCATAACAATTGATGGCCAGTTTGGTGACTGGGAGCGGGTTGATCACGAGTTTCGCGATGCAGCCGGGGATACATTCCATCGGAACCATCGTGGGTATGGCGGATTGCACTATACCGATGAGACCGGAAGAAACGATATCATTACCAGCAAAGTAACCTATACTGAACAGGAGATCAGTTTCTATGCCCAAACGGCTCAAACCCTTACCCCTTCAACCGATCCCAACTGGATGTTGCTCTTTATCGATGCAGACCGGAGAAAGGAGACCGGCTGGGAGGGGTATGATTTCGTAGTGAACAACGGTGTCACATCAGCAACCCAGACCACACTTAAACAGTGGGATGGTGAAAACTGGGTGAATGAAAAATCAATCTCCTATTCTGTGAGTGGAGATGCGCTGGAGCTGGCCATTCCAAGGAGTGACCTGATGATGGAGGAGGGAACCCCGGAGTTCTACTTCCACTGGTCCGATAATGCCCAACAGCTGGAGAATATCTCCTGCTTCTTTACAGATGGAGAGTCGGCACCTGACCGCCGTTTTGATTACAACTTCAGCACCTCGAAGATTGAAACTGTTCCCCAAAGCAGCTATAAAACGCTGATTATTCCCGGAACCATCGAATTTGAGGACTTTGATATTGGTGGCCTGGGTGTGGCATATTCAGATGCCACCATCGGAAACAGTGGTGGTCTCTACCGGCCGGACGAAATGGTTGACATTGAAGAGAAAACCGGTGGTGGTTATAATGTGGGCTGGATCCATACGGGTGAATGGCTTGAATATTCGGTCGACGTGGAGGCCATTGGCACCTATACGGCAACCATTCATTATGCCGCCTCTGACAATGTCAATGAAGCGCTGTTTTATGTGAATGACATTGAACAGGCAGGTGTGATCACCCTCCCCGAAACAGGAGACCGGCAATCATGGTCAACCAGGGCATTCGACCTTCAGCTACTTCCCGGCAGACAGATGATAAGATTCTTCATTACTAAAGCATCCGGGGGACTAAGCCTTGACAGGATGGAGATTCAGGCCAAAGAGGTCGCTTACCCGGGCGATGGCATTGGATTGACCAGAACCTACTGGACAGGGAAGGCCGGGGGCAGGGGATGGTTTGTAGATTCGGTATGCTCTGAAATTGACCCGGTTGTTGATGAGGCCTGGTCAGATGTGTCACCAGGATGTGATATGGAGAAGGACTTTTGGAATGCCCGCTGGCAGGGAGAGATTGAGCCACTGTTTTCTGAAACCTACACCTTCTATCTGACTCTGAACGATATGGGAATCCTCTGGATTGACAACCAGCCTGTCATTGACCAGTGGGGGAGCTCCCTGCCTGGTCAAACCTTTACAGGAACCATTGACCTGGAAGCCGGGCAGAGGGTGCCGGTCCAGCTGGATTTTGCTGAAATGACAGGGGAGGCCTCTGTAAAACTGGAGTGGAGCTCACCATCCAACCTGCGGCAGGTGGTACCCCAATCTCAGCTCTACCCTTTGGCACCAACTGCTATATCAGAGACAGGAATTAAAAGTTTTGCAGTCTACCCCAACCCGGCCACCGACTACCTGGTTGTTCGTTGTCCTGGCACAAGCGTTGAGGGGATCATCCTGGTTGATCTCTCAGGGCGGGTTGTCTGGTCAGACAGCGAGCCCTTTACCGGCATTAAAACAATCGATCTTTCACTTGACAGGGGAATCTATTTTGTCAAATTAAGGGGAAAGGGAGTCTTCCCATCGCAGAAAATCATTATTGAATAGGGGTCATTTCATGAAGGCTCTGTTTTGGTCCACCAGCCGGTTGATCGCCTCAACCGATGCGGCCGATCGGAGCCGGTCCTCCGGAGTGTTAATGCAGTAGTCCACCAGTTGATCGATGGTTGAGGTGGCCACATGCATGCGGGTATCGGATGAGGCGTAATAGATAAATACCTTCCCGTTGTCATCGGCGATCCAGCCGTTGGTGAACAGTACGTTGGATACATCACCCAGACGCTCTTCACCCAGCGGTCCCATAAAGAGTCCGGACGGTTTGTGGATCACCTTCGAAGGGTCGTCCAGCGCTGTCATAAACATGTAGAGGGTGTAGCGGAGTCCCGCTGCACAGTTGCGTACTCCGTGGGCCAGGTTGAGCCACCCCTTCCCGGTCTTGATGGGGGCGGGCCCCTGTCCGTTCTTCAGCTCATAGATGGTGTGGTAGCTCTTTGGGTCCATGATTGTCTCCTCCTTCACCTCGGCACCCACCATGGAGTCGGAGAGGCCAAAGGCGATACCGCCGCCCTTGCCCGTGTCGATGAAACCATCCTGGGGCCTGGTGTACAATGCATACCTGCCCTGGACAAATTCGGGATGCAGCACCACGTTGCGTTGCTGTCCCCCGTAAGTGATCAGGTCGGGCAGCCGCTCCCACTCCACCAGGTCACGGGTCCGTGCAATCCCCGCTGCGGCCACCGCACTGCTGGTGTCACCGTCGGGGGCGCCAGGGTCCTTTCGCTCGGTACAAAACAGACCGTAGATGTAGCCATCCTCATGTGTGGTGAGGCGAAGGTCGTATACATTGGTATCGGGATCTCCGGTCTCGGGCATGGTGAGGGGACGCTCCCAAAACCTGAAATTGTCCACCCCGTTGGGGCTCTCCGCGATGGCGAAAAACGATTTCCGGTCGTTGCCCTCACCTCTCACCGCCAGCAGGTATTTATCTTTCCACTTGATGGCGCCTGCATTAAAAGCTGCGTTGAACCCGATCCGCTCCATAAAAAGCGGATTGGTCTCCGGGTTGAAGTCATACCGCCACTCCATGGGAAAGTGGTCACGCGTCAGCACCGGGTGCTTGTGGCGTTGAAAAATGCCGTTGGTGCTGAAGATCGCTTCGTTTTCTCTGGCGAGTAGCGTTTCATGTTCCCTGCGGATGGTATCCTGCCGCTGCTGAAAGATATCTTTATCCATGGTCTTAAAATATTTGATCAAATCTTACCCAATTACTCAATCTCAAAACCGGCTTCGAGTCCCCCGGCAGCATCGGATGCAACCCAGAGTCTCATCCCACCCGGTTCGATGCCCCACTGGCGGTTGGCACCAAAATAGTGAAGATCTTCTTTGCTGAGTTCAAATTCAACATCAACAGAGGCACCCGGCTCCACTCCCACCTTCTGAAATCCTTTCAGTTCTCTTACAGGACGGGTTACCGAACCCACCATGTCCCGCACATAGAGCTGGACCACCTCTTCACCAAAAATCTCGCCGGTGTTGGTAATGGTTGCTTTCACCTGCAATACCTCGCCGTCGGCCAGCAGGGTATCGCTCAGGGTCAGGCTGGTGTATTCGAAAGTTGTATAGCTGAGTCCGTATCCAAAGGGGAATAGCGGGTCATTGGATTGATCGGTGTAACGGGAGACCAGGAGATCGTTTTCGGAGAGGATGGGACGCCCGGTGTTCTTATGGTTGTAGTAGAGGGGGAGCTGTCCGGTGGAGCGCGGCCAGGAGAAGGGCAGGTGTCCCGAAGGGTTGTAGTCACCAAAGAGCACATCGGCAATGGCATTTCCCGATTCCGATCCCGGGTGCCAGGCCACCACCACGGCTGAGAGCCTCTCAACAAAGGTGGAGATATCAAGCGGCCGGCCGTTCATCAGCACCAGCACCACATTGTCGTTAACCTCCAGTACCTGTTCCAGTAGTTCGGGCTGAAACCCTTTCATTCCCAGGTCGGCAACACTCCTTCCCTCTGCGGTCTGGAAGCAGTTCTCACCCAGGACCAGTACGACCACATCGGCACTGCGGGCAGCAGCCACCGCCTCTTTGATCCCTTTCGGATCGGTGGTGTTGATCTGCACCGGAAGGGAAAAACCGGTCTCTGATGTCACAAAACGAGGTCCGTGTTCGTATGCAATTACAGAGGAGGAGACCTTTGCCTTCATGCCCTCCACCACAGAAACCGCACTCCCGGTAATGGCCTGCGCCCTCCAGTTGCCCAGGGGAGAGTCCTTGTCAGCAGCCAGCTCCCCGATCAGGGCGATCTTCTGTCCCTCCCTCTTCAAAGGAAGAACACCGGCCTCATTTTTCAGCAGAACCAGGCTTCTGCGGGCCACCTCCCTGGCGTGGGCCAGGTGGTCGGCATGCAGCAGCAGTGAATCTTCACGTGCCTGGTCGCAGTATTTGTAAGGGTCATCGAAGAGTCCAAGCTGCTCCTTAACGCGCAGGATACGGCGGACTGCGTCATCGATCAGCGCTTCATCAACCGCTCCCTCCTCCACCAGCTCCTGCAGGTGGTCCACATAGCAGTTCCCCTCCATATCCATATCGGTGCCCGCCTCTAAGGCAATCCTCGCGGCCTCCTTTTTGTCTGCTGCCACACCATGCGGGATCATTTCACCCACCGAGTTCCAGTCCGAGACCACAAAACCATCAAATCCCCAGCGCCCCTTCAGAATATCCCTGAGCAGGTGAGGGTTACCCGTGGAGGGTACCCCGCCAATGTCGTTGAATGCATTCATAAAGGTGACTGCTCCGGCATCCACACACGCCCTGAAGGGAGGAAGAATCATATTTTCGAGGGTCTGTTCCGAAAGGTCCACAATGTTGTAGTCACGGCCCGCCTCTATAAAACCATAGGCGGCAAAGTGCTTGGCGCAGGCTGCAATGCTGTTCTCATCTGCCAGGTTCTCTCCCTGGAATCCCTTTACCCTGGCCGTGGCAAATGCTGAACCCAGGAAGGGATCCTCACCCGAACCCTCCACCATACGTCCCCAGCGTCCGTCCCTTGAGATATCAACCATGGGTGCAAAGGTCCAGTGGACCCCGGCAGCCGCAGTCTCAATGGCCGCAATGCGGGCGGTTTTCAGCGCAAGTCCGGGCTCCCAGGTGGCGGCCTCTCCCAGGGGGACCGGGAAGATGGTGCGGTAACCGTGGATCACATCATAGCCGAAGATCAGGGGAATCCCCAGTCTTGAGTTTTCCACGGCCATTTTCTGTGCATTGCGGGTCGCTTCGGTGCCAACCACATTGAGCAGGGATCCCAGCTCACCCGATTCGATCCGCTTTAACCCCTGCTGGGCCCACTCCCCTTCCGGGGCCGGACCGGTCATCTCCCAGCGGCTTGCGTACTGGTTCAGCTGCCCGATCTTCTCTTCCAGGGTCATCCCGGCGATCAGCGACTCAATCATGTCACCCTCTTTTTTCGTTGTGCAGGAGGTGAGCACAATCATGGCTGCGAAAAAGGTAAAAAGGTATTTCATAGAATTTGTATTAATCAGCTTATTATTTCAATTCCAGGTTTTTGTCAGGGGCAGGTTTTTCATTGGGAAGCCTGTCCCACCAGGTTCTCTTCATGATTACAAAGCTGACCGCGATGATCACCAGGGAGATTCCCATGGGCAACAGCCTCTTCAGAACGATGTAGATGGGGAGGATCACCAGTGCAGTCTGGGCAATGGTGCCCGTTACGATGTTGAACATGTCCATCCGGAAGTTCTTATTTCTCTGAAATGAAGGATCATCGGCCACCACCTTATCATGGATCGGTTTCCAGAATCCCCACGGTTTTACGTTCTTATAGAAACTCTTCAGCGTCTCCTCTTCGGTGGGTTCCGAAGTGAAGGTGCCGATCAGCGCTCCGGTAAGCGAGATCACCAGGATCAGTGGAAAGTAATAGAGATCCAGTGTGTCGAAAAGGGCTGGGAAAATCAGGGCCGGAAGCATGCCTGCCACCATTCCCCAGAAAAAGCCTGAACCGTTGAAACGCCACCAGTACCACTTCAGTACATTGGAAGCAACATAGCTGCCAAAGAGGGCCGAAACGATCCACTGCAGGACACTGTTTACATCCAGGGCAAACAGACCGAAAATCACACTGATGGCCACCACGGTGATCCCTGTAAGGTAGTTGGTGCGGCTCACCTGCCGGCGGGAGGCGTTGGGCCGCATGTATTTCAGGTAGATGTCATTCACAATATAGGCCTGGGCCGCGTTGAGGGTGCCGGCAAAGGTGGACATGAAAGCTGCCAGCAGTCCGGCCAGCAGCAGTCCCATAAATCCGACCGGTACAAATTCACTGATGGCCGATGGCAGGATCTGTTCAAAATCGATGCGGTTTCCAACGAGCAGGTCCAGCCGGTCGTAGAAAACCAGTCCGAGTACCGCAAAACCGGCAATCATAAAGTACCTGGCAGGCATCAGCACCACCGATACGAATCCGGACATCTTTGCAGCATCACGGGGCGACCGTGTGGAGAGGATCTTCTGCATGTCATAGTTAGGCGCAGGTCCCGCCGAGCTCACCAGGATCCCCTTAAAGAGCATCATACTGAAGAAGATGCTGAACAGCGAGTAGCCGTCGCTGGCGATCTTTGCATTCACCTCGTCGATGATCCCGCTCCAGTCCATATCAAGCCGGGCCCCGAAGAAGGGGTTCATCCAGCCATCGGGGACAACCAGGGGATGGTCGGTAAGGGCATTCATGGCGATCACCCCGATCACAATGGCCGAGATGGTCATGATGGTATACTGGATCACATCTGCCCACACGATACTGGTCATCCCGCCCAGGATGGCGTAGAACATGGCAAACAGGGTAAAGACGATGCCGTAGACATGGGCCACATACTGCGGGGCCACCTCAAAAGGCACATAGGGGGCAACAATCTCCCAGGGGATAAAGATCTCAACAAATTTACCCAGACCGATGAAACCATAGGTAAGGAAGCCGAGACAACTGATCAGGGCGAAGACCACCACCACCCAGTGTGACAACACCCCGCCCCGTCCCGAACCGAACCTGGTGCCGATCCACTCTGCACCGGTGGTGGCATTGGAACGGCGCAGCCAGATGGAGAGGAACACCATCAGGAAGATCTGGTTGAATACCGGCCACAACCATGGGATCCAGATCGATTTCAGCCCGTAAACAAAGGCCAGTGTCACCAGCCACATGGTCCCCGAAATGTCGAACATACCTGAAGCATTGCTCAGGCCCAGCATATACCAGGGAAGCTTGTTGCCCCCCAGCAGGTAAGCGGTTTTATCCTTCTGTGCCCGTTTCTTCAGGAGCAGTCCGATGACAATGGTTGAGGCCAGGTAGGCCAGGATGATCAGGATATCGATGGGCGTGAGTTTCATAAAGTGCTTTTCGAATAAGGCAAAAAGTAGAAGCCATAAAAATATTACTATTTTTGAAAACCTCATTTTTATATACATGTCAGTTCTAAAAAGCATCAATCCCTTTGACCCCTCAAGGGAGGTAAACCATCCGCAGGTGACGGATATCAACCTTGCCATACAGTTGGGCAGGGCCCGGACCGCTTTTCTGGAGTACAGGAATACCACCTTCAAAGAGAGGGAGTCCCTTATGAACCGGGTGGCAGAGATTCTGAAGGAGCGCAGCAGGGAGTTTGCAGAGCTGATTACCAGGGAGATGGGGAAACCGGTGAAGGAGGCCGAGGCCGAGGTCCGTAAATGCGGCTGGGTCTGTGAATACTTTGCCACCCATGCAGAAGATTTTCTTCACGACCGGTTGGTGATTACCGAGGCAGATGAGAGCAGGGTGCGGTTTGAGCCCCTTGGACCGGTACTGGCCATCATGCCCTGGAACTTCCCCTTCTGGCAGGTGTTCAGGGGTGCAGCCCCGGCGCTGATGGCAGGGAACACGGTGCTTCTGAAGCATGCCTCCAATGTACAGGGCTGTGCCAGGGCCATTGAGGAGATCTTTTCGGAGGCTGGTTACGGGGAGGGTGTTTTTCAGAACCTGGCCCTCTCGTCTGACCGGGTAGCCGGGGTGATTGCCCATGAGTATGTGAGGGCGGTGACCCTTACCGGCAGTGAGGCTGCAGGAAGGTCCGTAGCTGCTCTGGCAGGACAGTATCTGAAGAAGTGCGTGCTTGAGCTGGGAGGAAACAATGCCTTTGTGGTGCTGAATGATGCCAACCAGGAGCTGGCACTGAATATTGCGATTCCGGCCAGGTTGCAGAACGGGGGACAGAGCTGTATCGCGGCCAAACGGTTCATTCTTGAATCGTGGATCGCTGAGGATTTCGTACCGGCCCTTGCAATGCGGATCGGAACGCTGGTGATGGGTGACCCCATGGATGAGGGGACCGACATTGGCCCCCTCTCCTCGGTAAAACAGGCCCGCGAAGTGGAGAGACAGGTCCGTGATTCGGTGGAGATGGGGGCAAAACTTGTCACCGGAGGACACCGCGACGGTGCTTTCTACGAGCCCACTCTGGTTACCGGGGTAAAACCGGGGATGTCCCTGTTTGATGAGGAGGTGTTCGGTCCCGTCTTTGCTGTAACGGAGGTGGATTCTCCCGAAAAGGCACTGGAACTTTCTAACCAATCTCCCTTCGGACTGGGCATGCAGCTATTCACACAGTCCGAAGCGATGGCACAACAATTTATCCGGGAGGCTGAGGAGGGTGCCGTATTTATCAATGCCATGGTGAAATCGGACCCAAGGCTTCCTTTTGGAGGGGTGAAGCGGTCCGGGTATGGGAGGGAGCTCTCCATCGAAGGGATTAAAGAATTTGTCAACATTAAAACTGTCTGGATCGATTAATCCAGGCGCTTAACCGAAACAGATTATTGAGATGATGAACAGAATAGTAGCCATCGCCTGGATGTTCTTTGCCCTGGTGGGAAGTTCGGCACAGAGTGGATCCGTGACCACCCCAGCCGGATATTTTGGATTTGAACCGGGATCGGACCGCAACCTGTTTAACTACGAGCAGCTGATAGGTTACCTGCAGGAGCTGGATGGGCAATCTCCACGTATTATGATGGAGGAGATCGGGACCTCGCCCGAAGGGAAAACCATGTACATCACCTTCATCTCCAGCGAGGAGAACATCAGGAACCTGGAGCTGCTCAAGGTGATCAACCGGGAGCTGGCGCTCAATGCGGTGATCGATTCCACAGCCATTGAAGAGATGGTTGAAGCGGGAAAGGTGTTTGTCCTTGCCACCCTCTCCATGCACTCCACCGAGGTGGGACCTTCCCAGACCGCCCCGTTGATCGCATACGATTTTGCCACAACCAGCGATCCAAAGAAGCTGGAGTGGATGAAAAACGTGGTATACATGATGGTGCCGAGCCACAATCCCGATGGCATGAACATGGTCGTTGAGAATTATCAAAAGCACCTGGGGACCAAGTATGAAGGGGCCTCCCTTCCACAGGTATACCACAAATATGTGGGGCACGACAACAACCGTGATTTTGTAATCCTCTCCCAGGAGGACACCAGGGCCATTGCAAGGATCTATAACCAGACCTGGTTTCCGCAGGTGATGGTGGAGAAGCACCAGATGGGTTCCACCGGGATCCGCTATTTTGTGCCGCCTAACCACGATCCCATAGCGGAGAATGTTCCGGCGGGGATCTTCCACTGGGGTGGCGTATTTGGTCAGCACATGGCCACCGACATGACTGCACAGGGACTTGCCGGGGTGGCCCAACACACCCTCTTTGATGACTACTGGCCGGGTGCCACCCAGACCTGTATCTGGAAGAATGTGATCGGGATGCTTACCGAGGCAGCCAGTACCCGGACCGCCACACCCCTCTATATCGAGCCTACTGAACTCTCTGTCAGGGGCAAGGGATTGTCGGAATACAAAAAGAGCATCAACATGCTCCTTCCATGGGAGGGGGGCTGGTGGCGGCTGGGTGATATTGTGGCGTATGAGCTCTCCTCAACCAGATCAATCATTAAAACCGCATCGCTCTATCGGGAGGATATTCTCAGGTTCAGGAACCGCATGTGCAGAGAGCAGGTGGAGAAGGGGTGGAGTGAGCCACCTTACTACTACATCATGCCTCTTGATCAGCACGATCCGGGCGAACTGGTCAACCTGGTCAACCTGATGAGTGAGCATGGGGTGAAGAGCTATACCCTGAATGAGGATCTGCTGCTTGACGGGAGACTTCATCAGGCCGGCGATGTGGTGATCCCGCTGGCCCAGCCCTTCAGGGCGTTCATCAAAGAGGTGATGGAGAGGCAGGAGTTCCCCGAAAGGCACTATACCCCGGGGGGAGAGCTGATCAAGCCCTATGACATTACCAGCTGGTCACTGCCACTGCACCGGGGTGTGACCTCCCGTGAGATCAACAGGCGCAGTGAGGAGCTGGAGGAGAAACTGAGTCCGGTAAGCGGAACCTATAACCTTTCGCAGGAGGTGGGGCACCTTGCCCATGCCATGGTGCTTCCGGTCAGGGCCAATGAGTCCTTCAGGGCGGCCTTCCTGGCGATAGAGAAGGGGTTGAAGGTAGAGCGCCTCAAGGCTGACCTGACGCTAAAGGGGAAGCGGTACAACAAAGGCAGTTTCATCGTTTTCCAGGACCCCAAAAACAAGGAGGGTTGGGATGCGATCCTGGAGTCGATGCCCTTTACTCCGGGGACGATATCCGACAAAAGGGCCATCTATGGCGAACCGGTGGAGATGCCCCGGATTGCCCTGGTGGAGAGCTATCTTCATGACATGGATGCCGGCTGGACCCGTTACCTTTTTGACACCTACCACATTCCCTATACAGTGCTTCACCCGGACCAGTTCGAAGAGACCGGTCTGGCCGAAGATTTTGATGTGGTGATTTTTCCCGATACCGATAAGTCGGTACTGATGACCGGTAAGTATAAATCGGGAGAGTCCTACTACCTGGGAAATTACCACCCCGATTATGTGAAGGGAATGGAAGAGAAAGGGATGGAAAACCTGATGGCATTCACCGATGGCGGAGGGATCATCATTGCATGGGGAAGGTCGGCCGGCCTGTTTGAGGGGACGCTGAAGATCAAGGGGAAGGATACGGAGGAGGAGTTTCAGCTTCCCTTCCGTGATGCATCGCCCCAGCTTGTAAAGAGCGGATTGTATGTTCCCGGGAGCCTGCTGAAAGTAAATGTTGTGCAGGACCATCCGCTGACCCTGGGCATGCCGGAGCAGACCGGGGTCTTCTCTCGCGGACGGCCCGTATTCAAGACCTCTCTGCCTGTTTTCGATATGGACCGCCGGGTGATGGGTACCTATCCGGAGAAGGAGGTGCTCATGAGCGGTTACATCGCAAAGGATGAGCTCATAGCCAACCGTGCTGCCATGATCTGGATGAAGAAGGGGAAGGGGCAGTTTGTCCTCTATGGATTCGGACCGCAGTTCAGGGCCTCGACACAGGGCACCTTCAAGCTGCTGTTTAACGCGATCCTGCTGGAAAAAGCTGAATAGGCTATTGGGTCTTCCGGATCTCCTGACGGCGCAGGGTATCATCCCAGGCATGGTCGTCCTGGTAGCCGGAATCCTCCTGTTCGGCCCGTAACATCTCTTCCAGTTCGAGGGCACGCTTCTTCGTCTCGGAGAGGTACTTCTTCTCATCCTCTCCGTGGTGTTTGCAGAGGTCCCAGATCACCTCATGGTGGTGTTTCCGGAAGGTTCTGGCCAGCCGGAAGGCCTGGTACCTCCGGTAACCCAGTTCTCCCAGGACCTTAACTCCCAGTTGCAGGGAAGATTCGAAGGTATCCCGGTCAAATCCGGTCACCTTGCGCCTCATCAGTTCATAGGTATGGTCCAGATCCATGGCACGGGCCAGGATTTTCAGGTCAGGATAGTGGCGTCTGACCAGGTCGATGATCCGGAGTGATTGCTGCTTGTCATCCACAGCCACTACGATCAACTTTGCATTTTCGCTGCCAGCGGCACGGAGCAGATCGGGTCTGGATGCATCCCCGTAGTAGACATTAAACCCGAATTTTCGCAATACCTGGATGTTATCGGGATTGTCGTCCAGGATGGTAACTTTGATCCCGTTGGCGATCAGAAACCTGCCGATGACCACTCCAAACCTTCCAAAACCGGCAATAATGACAGGATTCTCCTGCTCCCCGATCTCATCATGTTCCGGCTGGTTCCGTCCCCGTACCACCATGGGATGTACCACCTTGTCGTTGAAATAGAGGAGCATGGGCGTAGCTGCCATGGAGAGGGCAACGACGATAAAGAGCATATCCCCTATGGGACCAGGAACCACCCCTTTTTCCAGACTGAAAGAGACCAGTACAAAAGCAAATTCCCCGCCCTGTGCCAGTGAGAAGGAGAAGAGGGTGTTCTGCCCGCTACGCAGGCCAAAGCTTCTGCCCAGGATAAACAGCACAATGAATTTGATCACAATCAGCAACATAAGGAGCCCCAGGATGACGCCAGGGGTTCGTGCAAGCAAGTTGAAATCGATACTGGCACCTACGGAGATGAAGAAGAGGCCCAGCAGCAGCCCTTTAAAAGGTTCAATATCGGCTTCAAGTTCATGCCTGTACTCGTTGTTAGCAAGGACCACCCCGGCCAGGAATGCCCCCAGGGCAGGGGATAGTCCCACAAAGTTCATCAGGATGGAAATGGCAATAACCATCAGCAATGCGGTGGCGGTGAAGATCTCCCGCAGTCCGGTACGGGCGATCACTCTGAAGATGTACCGGGCCAGGTAACGCCCCACGAAGACAATCCCTGAGATCACCACCAGGATCAGGGCCACCTGGAACCAGCCGGTGATCTCCATACCTGCTATCTGCTTCACCTCTTCCCCGTGCATCATGCTCTCTGTCTCCTGGCTGGCCAGCAGTGGCAGCAGGGCCAGGATGGGGATCACTGCCATATCCTGGAACAGGAGTACTGAAAAGGAGGCCTGCCCGGCCTTTTGCTTCATCAGCCCTTTTTCGGCCAGGGTCTGAAGGACAATGGCCGTAGAGGAGAGCCCCAGCATCAGTCCCACGGCTACACCCACTTTAACCGGTTGTCCCAGGAGGATGACTGCACCACCAATTACAGCTGCCGTCACAGTCAACTGGAGTCCACCGAGTCCGAAGATCGACCTGCGCATTTGCCACAACAGGTTTGGTTTCAGTTCCAGGCCGATAAGAAAGAGCATCATCACCACACCGAATTCGGCAAAATGCATCACATCTTCCCCTTCACTGCCAATGAACCCCAGAAGAAATGGTCCGATGATGATCCCGGCCAGCAGGTAACCCAGTACCGATCCGAAACCGAGCCTTTTGGCCACCGGTACCGAAACAACGGCTGCGATCAGGTAAACAAGCGCCTGGTGAAAGAAATCCTGTTGGTGCATATCAATAGATTCTATTTGATGATGTCATTGGAGTATTCCTGGTTCATCAG
>JBDLIQ010000040.1:0-30493 GCA_039714775.1 Bacteroidota bacterium | reverse complement strand
CCGAAACGCCAGATACTCCACCGGCTGAACCCAAAGCTCAGTCTGAAACACCTGCAGAACCTGAACCAGCTCCTGAATCCGGGGCTGAACCCAAACCAGACGCAAAACCTGAATCTCCTGCAGAGCCTGAATCCAAGTCAGCCCCTCACCCCTCACCCCTCACCCCTCACCAATCACCCTCACCCTCAGCCCAGGCGCTTGTTGGGGACCATGAGGAGCAGCAGGTCAATGAGGCTTATAACGATGATGTGGACCACGAAGACCAAAAGGAGAAGTCACAGGAAGAGCCAAAGGAGGAGCCGTCAGACAAGCAGAACGAGCCCCCGGCTGAAGAGCAGGGTGTCAATTATAGTCTGCTCAGTAAAGGGGACCTGGTAAAACTGCTCCGTGATAAGTTGGATAACCCAGGCAAGGGTAACATTCGAAAAGAGGCCGGAGAGATAAAGCAGGCCTTCTTTGACAAGCTGAGTAAATCCATTGAGGAGAAGAAAAAGCATTTCCTTGAAGAGGGTGGCGACCTGGAGGATTTCAAACCTGCCGAAGACCCTGTGGAAACGGAGATGAAGGAGTTGCTTCATAAGTACAGGGGGATGAAGGCAGAATTTACCCGGCAGCTTGAGAAGACCAAGCAGGAGAACCTTGTGAAGAAGCAGGAGATCCTGGAGGCGTTTCGACTTATGATGGAGGGACAGGACTCCTTTGAGGTGACATTCAGGAAATTCAAGGATCTGCAGCGCCAGTGGTTTTCCGCAGGAATTGTTCCCCAGCAGAATCTGAAGGACCTTTGGGATTCGTACAACTACTTTGTTGAAAAGTTTAATGATTATGTAAGGATCAACCGGGATCTGCGTGCCCTTGATCTGAAGAAAAACCTGGAGCTGAAAATTCAACTTTGCGAAAAGACGGAAGAGCTTGATAAGGAGTCCAATGTCGTACAGGCATTTAAGACCCTTCAGAATTTTCATACACGCTGGCGAGAAATTGGTCCGGTTCCCCGTGATCAGCGGGATGAGATCTGGGACAGATTCAAGGAGGCTACCTCGGTGATCAACAGGAAACACCAGGCATTCCATTCCAAAATGAAAGAGTCTCTTCATGAAAACCTTGAAAAGAAGGTGGGATTTTGCGAACGGGTTGAAGAGATTGCCTCCAGGAAATACGAATCACACGGGGCATGGGCCGAGAAGACCAAGGTTGTACTTGAGATACAGAAAAACTGGAAAACCATTGGATATGCCCCCAAGAAGGATAACAACGCCATCTATTCGAGGTTCCGGAAAGCATGTGATATCTTTTTTGGGAACAAGGCTGCCTACTATGCAGCAGCCTATGATGAACAGAAGGATAACCTGAACATCAAGGTGGAAATAGTCAAAAAGGCTGAATCCCTGTCTGATAACCAGAACTGGAAAGAGACCACCACGGAATTGATTCGTTTGCAAAAACAGTGGAAGGAGATCGGCCCCGTTCCCAGGAGGGAGTCGGACAGGCTATGGAAGCGTTTCAGGACAGCGTGTGACACCTTTTTTAACAACAAATCCAAATACTTCGAGGATATAGATTCAACATTTGATAACAACCTGAAGTCTAAGGAGGAGCTGATTAAAGCAATGGATGCATTTGTCTCCGGAGATGACCAGCAGGAAAATATGAAAGCCCTTGAAGATTTCCAGACAAAGTTTGATGAAATCGGGTATGTCCCGTCGAACAGAAAGGATTGGATTAAGGAGCAGTTCCGACTGGCACAGGACAGGCTCCTGGAAAAGACCGGAATGAGTGAATCTGAACGCTCCCTGTTCAGGTTCCGCAACCGCATCAGGGGTATGTTGCAATCTCCACGGTCTGAAATGAAGATCAATTTTGAACGGGATAAGGTGATCAATAAATTGCAGCAGCTGCGCAGTGATATTGGTGTATGGGAAAACAATGTCGGCTTTTTTAAGCAATCGGACACCTCCGGAGATACCATTAAGGGACTCCATGATCAAATTGATGCAGCC
The DNA here is from genome assembly GCA_039714775.1 of Bacteroidota bacterium. Classification (GTDB taxonomy): domain Bacteria; phylum Bacteroidota; class Bacteroidia; order Bacteroidales. Next base: position 28,493 of record JBDLIQ010000040.1, on the reverse strand, counting down.
CATGAGCGCATCAGGATTCTGGAGTTGAAAATCCAGATCCTTGATGATATGGAAAATGCAAATTAAATCTATACTTTTGCCCCGAAACTAAAATCTCAATTTCCTTGGGTAATACAAAGTATGTTTTCGTTACGGGAGGTGTGACATCCTCTCTTGGAAAGGGTATCATTTCAGCCTCATTGGGCAGGTTGCTTCAGGCCAGGGGCTACAGGGTAACCATTCAGAAACTGGATCCCTATATTAACGTGGATCCTGGCACATTGAATCCTTATGAACATGGAGAATGCTATGTGACGGACGATGGTGCGGAGACAGATCTTGACCTGGGGCATTACGAACGTTTCCTGGGTACACAGACTTCCCAGGCCAACAATGTAACAACAGGGAGGATCTACCAGTCTGTCATTAGCAAGGAGCGGCGGGGCGATTACCTGGGTAAAACCGTACAGGTGATCCCTCACATTACCGATGAGATCAAGCGGCGGATCACATTTTTGGGGAGGAAAGATGAATATGACATCATCATTACAGAGATCGGGGGAACAGTGGGTGATATCGAGTCGCTGCCCTATATTGAAGCTGTGCGGCAATTGCGATGGGACCTCGGTGTTGAAAACACGGTCTTTATTCACCTCACCCTGGTACCCTATCTCTCTGCGTCGGGAGAACTGAAAACAAAACCCACACAGCATTCAGTAAAAGTGCTGCTTGAAAACGGGATCCAGCCTGATATTCTGGTGCTCAGGGCCGAACATGAGCTTGACAGGGAACTGAGGAAAAAGGTTGCCCTGTTCTGCAACGTGGAGCTTGAGGCAGTGGTGCAATCCATTGATGTTTCAACCATATACGAAGTACCCCTCCTTATGCAGGAAGAGGGGCTGGATGGGATGGTACTGAAAAAGCTGCATATGTCGACCAAACAGATGCCGGAGTTGAAGGAGTGGAAAGAGTTTGTTAACAAGCTGAAGAGTTCGAAGAAGGAGATCCGGATTGCCCTGGTTGGTAAGTATGTGGAACTTCACGACTCCTACAAATCAATCATAGAATCACTGACCCACGCCGGAGCGGCAAACAGGCTGAAGGTGAATGTTATATGCATTCATTCGGAGACAATCAATACCGAAAATGTCACCACCCTGCTTGACGGATACGATGGAATGGTGGTGGCGCCTGGTTTCGGAGACCGGGGTATTGAGGGAAAGATACTCTCAGCGAAATATGCCCGTGAGACGAAAACACCCTTCCTGGGGATCTGCCTGGGGCTGCAGTGTGCTATCATTGAGTTTGCAAGGAATGTGCTGGGCTATGAAGATGCACACTCTACCGAAATGACCAACCTTACCAAACACCCCGTGATCGATCTTATGGAAGAACAAAAGGGGGTGACTGAAATGGGAGGAACCATGCGTTTGGGGGGATATGCCTGCTCGCTGAAGAGAGGATCACTTGCAGAGGATGCTTATCAGGTGGAAATGGTTCGTGAACGCCACAGGCACCGCTACGAATTCAATAACAATTTTCTGGAGGATTATGAAAAAAGCGGCATGATCGCCACGGGAATCAACCCCGAGAGCGGTCTGGTGGAGATAATGGAACAGACCGGTCATCCCTGGTTTGTTGGAACACAATTTCACCCGGAATACAGAAGTACCGTGCTAAATCCCCATCCGCTCTTTATTTCATTTATTAAAGCTGCAGTGGATAATGCAAAGTAGCAATCACCCTCACCAGTCACCAGTCACCAGTCACCAATCACCCTCACTAATCACCAATCACCAGTCACTAATAACCATTCACCGAATTTTAATTGAATTTATAATGATTTACAGGCTAAACCATTACATTTGTGCCTGATAACAACAGCTTGAAATGGACAAAAATACAATCATAGGTCTTGCATTGATCGGACTCCTTATCGTGGGAATGGGTATTCTTAACAAGCCTTCAAAAGAGGAGCTTGAAGCTCAGAAACAGAGGGAGTTGACTGAATTGAGGAGGCAGGATTCAATTGCAAATGTAGAGAGAATACGGGCGGCTGAAGCGGCTGCATATCAGAAACCGGCCGAATCATCACCTGCATCAGGTGGTGAGGTAAAGCAGGATACAGCTTCCATGGACCAATTGGCCAACAGGTATGGCGATTTTGCTTCCGCTGCCATGGGAACCCCTGAAGAGGTGGTCCTGGAGAATGAACAGCTGAAGTTGACCTTCTCTACCCTGGGAGGCCGTCCCTATACAGTGAACCTGAAAGAGTACCAGACCCATGATTCACTTCCGCTGAACCTGTTCGACGGGGATTCCACCCTCTTTGCACTGCAGTTTTTTGCAGGAGGGAGGAACATCAATACCTCTGAGCTTTTCTTCAAGCCGGAAATCCAATCCGGGAGTGATGAGCAGGGGAGGAGATACCAGCAGCTGACCATGAAGATGGCGGCTTCCGAATCTGCATCTCTGGCATACATCTACAGGTTGTATGACAATGATTACATGCTCGATTTTGACCTTCAGCTGAAGGGGATGGACCAGTACGGTACCGACCGGATGAACTTTGATTTCGGGTTTTATGCCCCTTCCCAGGAGAAAGGATACCAGAATGAGGCGATGTACACCACCCTCTACTATAAATATCACGGGGGAGATGTGGAGAGCTTTAAATCCCGGTCCAAAAAGGAGCATGAAAGTGCCGATGTAACCACCGGTGTCAAGTGGATCGCATACAGCCACCAGTTCTTCTCGACCATCCTGATTGCAGATGAGTCTTTTCAGGGGGCGAACATGAATCAGGAGAGATTTAACGATCCCGGCCCATTTGTGAGGCGCTATGAGTCATCGGTCGGTATACCGGTTAACCGGACCACGGATCAGACCATTGGGATGAAACTCTACTTCGGACCCAACAACTTCAAGTCTCTGAAAAGTTATGAAGATCTGGGGCTGGAGAGCGTGGTTACTGTGGGTGGATCCATGATCCGGTGGATCAATGCCTTTGTGGTGATCCCGATTTTCAACTGGCTCAACAGGTGGTTCGATAACTTCGGGATCATCATTCTGCTGCTCACCCTGATCATCAAAACGGCACTCTTCCCCCTTACTTACAAATCCTATAAATCACAGGCGGTGATGCGCGTGCTGAAGCCCCAGGTGGATGAACTCAACGATAAGTTTCCTAAGAAGGAGGATTCCATGAAGAAGCAGCAGGCCACCATGGACCTCTACAAGAAGGCGGGGGCCAACCCCATGGGAGGTTGTCTTCCCATGGTCCTTCAGTTCCCGATTCTCTATGCCATGTTCCGGTTCTTCCCAACATCCATAGAGCTCAGGCAGCAAGGTTTCCTATGGGCACATGACCTTTCAACATACGATTCAATCCTGAATCTGCCTTTTGAAATCCCCATGTATGGCGATCATGTGAGCCTCTTCACCATACTGATGACAGTCACCACCATGTTGTCCATGAAGTATAACAACCAGGCATCGGCCAGCAACAGTGCCATGCCGGGCATGAAGACCATGATGTACATCATGCCTTTGATGTTTATGTTGATCCTGAACAACTTCTCGGCGGGACTGACCTATTACTACTTCCTGGCCAATGTGATTACCCTGGGACAAAACCTGATCTTTAAACATTTTACCGATGAGGAGGCGATCCTGAAGAAGATCAATGCAAGGAAGAGCAAGCCGAAAAAGAGATCGAAGTTTGCCCAGCGGTTGGAGGAGCTGCAGAAACAGCAGCAGGGACAAAAGCCCGCACCAAAGAAAAAGTCACGTTAGATACTGGCTTTAGGAATTGTGCTGAATTTCAGGAGGTCTGCTGGTTCATCCGCAATGCCGCCATCTTCAGTGCAGTGACAGCTGCTTCATCCCCCTTGTTGCCATGCTTTCCACCGGCCCTGTCCAGGGCCTGTTGCATGTCGTTGGTGGTGAGTACACCAAAAATGAAGGGGATGTCATAATCCAGGTTCAGTTCAGTAATCCCGTGGGTAACACCCTGGCAGATGTAGTCGAAATGGGGCGTATCGCCCTTGATTACACAACCAATGCATATCACTGCATGTGGCGTGAACTGTTCGGCCACAATCCGCGCCCCATACAACAACTCAAAGCTTCCCGGAACAGTCCGTACCGCGATATTGTCACGGCTAACACCATGCTTTTGCAGGGTGCTGATTGCCCCTTCCAGAAGTGCAGCGGTGATCTCTTCGTTCCACTCCGAGACAACAATCCCCACCTTCATGGATGAACCATCAGGGATGGTTGCCGGATCGTGATCCGACAGGTTTTTCAGACTTGTAGCCATGAATTACACTTGAAGTCCCGGAATTAAAGGGACATTTTCGATTCTACCCTTCCGATGTATTTCTTGATCTCCCTCCCTTCAGGAGTTTCAGCGTAGTTGGATTCGATGGTGTTGTAAGCTTCAAGGGCCCTGTCCAGGTCACCCAGCTCTTCATAAACAATCCCAAGCTTCTTAAGCAGAATGGGTGAAGAGAAGTCATTTTCATACTTTTCAATCCCGCTTTCATAGGAGGATGCTGCTCTGTTCAGCTCTCCAAGCTCCACATAAGCATCGCCCATGGTGCTGTATTTGCCGGCCCCCACAAGCAGGTCATCGGTTTTGAATTTCCCCAGATAACGGAGGGCCTCTTCATGGTCACCCAGCTGTTGATAGCAAACACCTGCATAGTAACGGGCAAGTTTGGCAGATTTGGACAATCCGTAGTCATCCATGATGTTCAGGAATCCGGGATATGTTCCATATCCGTTCAGGGCCAGGTCAAAGGAATCGATTTCAAAGAAACGTTCCGCATAGAACATTTCAGAAGCGGCCTCTTCGTTCAGGGGCTTCAGGTAATAACGGTTCCCGCCAATGATGATTAGCAATACAGCGATCAGTCCGGTCAGGACATAAGTGAGTATCTTCTGGTTGTCTTCAATAAACTGTTCCGAACGCGATAACGCCTGTTCAATTCCTTCAAGGCTCTTATCGGTTTGCTCTACATTCTTTTTCTTCGACATTGCACTCTTTTTTGTTGGTTCTCAAAAACTTCCGCAAAAGTAACCCTTTTTTGGAGAAAGGAGTGGTTGCGGCGCCACAAAAATAGTATTTTTGTTTATGCATTTGAAATCACTCTCTCTGGTCAATTTCAAGAATTATGAACAGGCAGATATCCCGTTATCAAAAAAGATCAACTGTTTTGTCGGGGAGAATGGTGTAGGCAAGACCAATGTGCTTGATGCTGTGCACTATCTGGCGCTTTGCAAAAGCAATCTGAATCCGGTGGACAGCCAGAACATCAGGCACGGGGAGGAGTTCTCTGTTCTCCAGGGTCTCTTTGAGCGACAGGAGAAGGAGGAGAATATCTATTGCGGGATCAGGAGACAGAAGAAGAAACAGTTTAAACGGAACAAGAAGGAGTACCAGAAACTCTCCGAGCACATTGGATTGATCCCCCTGGTGATGGTCTCCCCCTTTGACAGCATCCTGATCAATGGAGGAAGCGAAGAGCGCAGAAAATTCATCAACGGGGTGATCGCCCAGTACAGCAGGGTCTACCTGGACAACCTGATTCAGTATAACAGGGCCCTCACCCAGCGAAACCGGTTGCTCAAGGATTTTGCAGCCAGCCGCAGTTTTAACCGGGAGATGCTTGAAGTGTGGGATCAGCAGCTGATCCGGTACGGGGAACCCATTTTCGAGGAGCGGAAACGTTTTGTGAACGAACTGCTTCCGGTATTTGGTGCCTTCTATGAACATGTTTCGGGTAACAGGGAGAGAGTCAGCCTTACCTATCAGGGCCAGCTACTGGAGAGGGGATTCAGGGAGGGCCTGGAGGAGTCTGTTGAGAAGGACCGCATCGTACAGTACTCCACTTTTGGAATTCATAAGGATGACCTCGGCATGGAGCTGGGTCAGTTTAGCCTGAAAAAGATCGGCTCACAGGGACAGCAAAAGACATTCCTGGTGGCCCTGAAGCTGGCGGAATTCGAATTTATCAGGAAGCTCACCGAAATCCCACCCATCCTCCTGCTGGATGATATTTTTGATAAATTTGACTCCACCAGGGTAAAGCAGATCATCAGCCTGGTGGCCGAGAACAGGTTCGGTCAGATCTTTATCACCGACACCAACGAATCCCGGCTTTTTGGAATACTGAACGCATTGCCTGCCGACCACAAGGTCTTCCGGATCGACCACTCGGGTACAATAGAACAGTTAGAGGCCTGATTATGGAACGGAAGGATATAAAGCGGATCGACTCACTGCTGCAGCAGTTTGTGAAATCAAACCGCCTGGAGCAGGGACTGGCCGAATACCGGCTTACGAAATCATGGAAGGAGCTGCTTGGGATCACTGTTGCGAAAAAGACAAAAAGCCTCCAGATCCGTAACCGGAAACTATTTGTCACCCTTCACTCCTCTGTTGTGAGGAATGAGCTGGAGATGATGAAAGAGCCACTCATTGCCCGGCTCAACGAAGCAGCCGGGATGAATGTCATCGATGAGATCATCTTCCGCTAATCAGACCCTGTCTATAAAGCTCGATACATTTTTAAGAGTCTTGTCAAGAAAGTTCGCTGACAAGGCTTGCGAATACTGAAAATCAGGAGTTTACTTTTGTAAATGACTGATTTGGAAGTCGAGCGCAACGCAGTTAGCGGACTTTATGGGCAGACTCTAATTAAAACCTCTCTGAGGAGGGGAAAAAGAAGGTGGCTTCCAGCTCCGCATTCTCATCCGAATCGGAACCGTGCACCGCATTGGCCCGCATCGATTCGGCATACATCTTTCGTATGGTTCCCTCTTCAGCCTTCTCGGGATCGGTTGAACCGATCAGTTTTCTGTACTCCTCTACAGCATTCTCTTTTTCCAGAACGCCAACCACAATGGGGCCCGATATCATAAACTCAACCAGGTCATCATAGAAGGGACGTCCCTTGTGCACCTCATAGAAGCGCATCGCCTCTTTCCTGTTGAGCTGCAGCATTCGCATTGCCGAAATTTTGAAACCGGCCTCTGCAATTTTATTCAGAATGGGAGCTGTGAATCCTTTCGAAACCGCCTGGGGTTTGATAATGGTAAATGTGCATGTTCCTGCCATGGTCATAGTTTTAAGGCTGCTAAATAACAAATTATTCCGGCCTCTGCTACACCCCCCTTCAATATTTTTTATCTTTGCCAATCTTTATGACGATTTAAGATGCTGAACGAAAGCAGAAAACAGATAATAGGAGGGTGGCTGAGTAATGCAAAAAAAGTGGCAGTGCTCACACATACCAATCCGGATGGAGATGCCATCGGATCGAGCCTTGCCCTTGCACAGGCCTTAAGTAAAAGGGGATTAGATGCACAGGTGATCATACCTGACGGACTGCCCGATTTCCTGCGTTGGCTCCCTGGAATAGAGCTCTCCACCACCTTTGCATATAAAAAAGAGAAGGCTACCGGGATTATTCAGGAGGCCGATGTGATCTTCTGTCTCGATTTTAACGATCCCGGCCGGCTCAATGGGGTGGAAGAGGTACTCAAAATGTCGGAAGCAAAAACTATCCTGATTGACCACCACGAGGATCCTGCGGATTTTACAGACCTGACCATCTCGGAGACCTGGCGGGGTTCTGTCGGGGAGATGGTTTACGTTTTCCTGAACGAGCTGTTTGAAGAGGATGTGATGGACCAGGATATTGCCACCTGTCTCTATGTGGCCATCATGACAGACACAGGCAACTTTAACTATGCAAGCAGCTACCCGGAGATTTTCCACATCGTGGGGAACCTGATGAAATACGGACTTGAGAAGGACCGCATCTACAGCAATGTGTATGATGCCTATTCGGAGGACCGCATGCGTCTGCAGGGCTATTGCATGCAGGAAAAAATGGTGGTGCTTCCACAGTACCATACAGCCTATATCAGTCTGACCGATGAGGAGTTAAAACGCTTTAACCACCGCAAAGGAGACACCGAAGGGTTTGTGAACATTCCTTTTTCTGTAAAAGGGATCAGGTTTACAGCTCTTTTTGTGGAGAAGAAGGACCGCATCAAGGTATCGTTCCGCTCAAGGGGCACCTTCCCCACAAACAGGGTTGCATCCGAACATTTCAATGGTGGCGGGCACATCAATGCATCGGGTGGTGATTCATTTGACTCTATGGAGGAGACACTCTCCCGTTTCGAATCGCTCCTTCCCGGTTATACTAAAATCCTTTCAGATGATTAGCCCGCTTTATTCACAGATTAAAACTCATGAATAATGCAGGCTAGGATGCTGTTTCTACTCATGGCCACACTGGCTTTCGGCTGTAAGCCACCTGTGCAGGAGCATCAGCCGCCGGACCCGGATCCCATCCGGGATCAGTTTGTGAAGATCAACCGCTACATGCACAGAAGACACCAGGATCATATTGCCGCTTTTGTTGAGAGGGTAGGGTGGAAGGCAGATGTGACACCCTCGGGTTTGTGGATTGTTAAGAAAGCATCCGGAACCGGCCCTGTGATTGCTGCCGGGAACAGGGTAACCTTCACCTTCACCTCAACATTGCTGGATGGTACACCCGCCTACCGGGCCACAGAGACAGCTCCGAAAGAGGTTGTAATAGGCCAGGGAGGAGTTGAATCCGGTGTGGAGGAGGGAATGCGCCATTTGCAGACGGGGAGCATAGCCACACTGATCATTCCGCCGCACCTCGCCCACGGAAATTTCGGGGATCGCGATAAGATTCCGGGCAATACGGTACTCATCTACCACCTGGAGATAAAAGATGTTCGGTAAGGTGAGTGAAACGAACATGAACTTTTTTAATCAGAATTGTACCAACAGGTATGATTAAAACAAGTTAATGCTATTTTTGCACAATAATTGACATAGTGACCTGTTTGAAATAATGATGAAGTTACAATACATAAAACTGATCCCTGGCCTGTTGGCCCTTGGGGTACTGTTCCTTGCCTCGGGATGTGAGGAAGAAGATTTGGGTCCAAAGAAGAGGGCACAGGAGCAGCGCTACTTTGATCTCTACATGGGAGTCACATATAAGGACACCATTGCCCCGCCCACCGAAAGCGGCCTTTTTTTTATCGAAGTTACCCCGGGAACCGGTGAAATTCCGGGCGAGGAGGATTGGATGCTTGTGAATTACGTTGGATATGTAATCCCGGAGGAGCAGGTGGTGGAAAGTTACCTGGAGAATGTAGCCGGCGACCACAACCTTGATCCCAACAATGATGCCATATACGGCCCCTTCAAGCTTCTAAACGGAACCCGTTCAGAGGGGCTCAGCGAAGGTCTCTCCATGATGCGTGAAGGGGGAGAGGCGATCATGTGCTATACCAGCGATCTGGGTTACGGCTCAACAGGAACAACCACCCTGATGAAGAGTGTGAAGGGTTATAAGTCCATGAAATACGAGGTTCAGTTGCTCGAGGTGATCCCCGATATGGAGGTTTATGAGCAGGCCAGGATCGAAGCCTATACAGACACCATCATCGGTGTGGACACCATCCACTATTCTGCCATGGATACGGTGATGTACTATGTGGTGGATATGCCCGTTGACACCGGCACTACCATTGCTGTGGACTCTGTGGTTGAGATAGCCTATAAAGGATATCTGATTGACGGACGTGTGTTTGATGAAAGCGAAGAGGGTTCTCCACTTGAATTTACAGTTGGTGATGAGAGTGGAGTTATTGAAGGATGGAACCTGGGAGTTACCCGTTTCAGGGAGGGAGAGAAAGGAAGACTGATTATTCCTTATCACCTTGCATACGGCGAACCTGGGAGAATGAGTAATAACATCGTTGCCATTCCCCCTTACGAGAACCTTGTTTTCGATATTGAGATCGTCTCTGTAAAGTCTGATTCCGACTCCGGGGATCCCGATCCCGAAGAGTAGTCACCACTCACCACTCACCCTCACCAGTCACCCTCACCAGTCACCCTCACCACTCACCAATCACCAATCACCACTCACCTGCCCAGCAGGAAGATTACCGGCCTTTTATGCAGGGAGGGCTTCTTTTTTTTCCATCCGGCAATGGTCCGGGTCTGAATAAATTCCGACTCCATTGTCATATCAGCAGCAATGCACAAACGCGTTTCCGGATTACAGCCATCCACGATATCCGAAACCAGGGCATCGTTCCGGTAGGGAGCCTCAATAAAGATCTGTGTTTCATCTTTGCGCAACGCATCCTGTTCGATCTCCCTGATCCTCCTGATCCTTTCGGGCCGTTTTACGGGAAGATAACCAAGAAACCTGAAACGCTGTCCGTTGAGCCCCGAGGCCATCAGCGAGAGCAGGATAGAGGATGGACCTGTCAGGGGAACCACCCTGATCCCTTTTTCGTGGGCAATACGAACCACCTGAGCCCCGGGATCAGCCACACCGGGAACACCCGCCTCTGAGATGATGGCAGCATCACTTCCGCTGATCACCTCGGTCAGAAAACCGGGGATCTCTTCAGCCGGCGTATGTTCATTCAGTTCGTGGAAGATCAGCTGGTCAATATCGATGCTCCTGTCCAGGCTCTTCAGATAACGCCTGGCATTTCTGAGGTTCTCAACAATAAAGACCCCGGTCGATTTAACAATCACGGGGATCGCCTGCGGAATGGTATGGGAGGTATCGGGGTTGCCCAGGGTATTGGGGACCAGGTAAAGGACTCCTTGCATCGGTTTTTTTAATAAAAATAGTATAACTTCGTGAACAGCGTAACCAAACACTGAATCAATTGAGAATTACTTTCCTGGGTACCGGTACCTCCCAGGGAGTGCCTGTTATCGGATGCAGGTGCCCCGGATGTCTGTCTGAGGACGAAAAGGACAAGCGGTTAAGGTCATCGGTGCTGGTTGAACACAGCGGCCAGGTGGTGGTGATCGATACCGGCCCCGATTTCAGGCAACAGATGTTACGTACCGGGGTGAGCCGGCTCGATGCGGTGCTTTATACCCATGAGCACCGCGATCACATTGCCGGACTGGACGACATTCGTTCCTTTAATTTTATCCAGAAGAGCTCCATGGATGTATATGCCGAAGAGCGGGTGATCAGTGCGCTCACCGGCATGTTCCCATATATATTTGCAGAGAAGAAGTATCCCGGCGTTCCCCGGGTAGTGATGCATACCATCTCGTCAGAACCGTTCAGGATCGGTGCCATGGAGGTTATTCCCATACGCCTGATGCACTACCGCCTTCCCGTTCTTGGGTTCAGAATCGGCGATTTCGCCTACCTGACCGATGCCAACTACATTAGTGAACAGGAGAAGGAGAAGTTAACCGGTGTGAAATACCTGGCGGTAAATGCACTTAGGCGGGAGAGTCACATCTCCCATTTCACCCTCTCCCAGGCCATTGAATTGATTGAAGCAGTGAAACCGGTGGTGGGCTACCTGACCCACATCTCTCACCAGATGGGACCATCCGGACTACTTGAGAGGGAGTTGCCGCCCAATATCAGGACCGCTTACGACGGACTGGTATTGGATCTGTAGTCGCTTACCTGGTTCATATCCTTCTCCGATACCATAAACAGGATACCTGTAATAATACCCAACACCAGGAAGATAATACCTGCCAGGGTCAAAGCCTGTGGAAGTGAATAGATATCCTTCATCCATCCAAGCAAGGGGCCTGTCATTGCGAACAGCAGCCTGATGACAAAGTTCCTTACCGACAGGACCGTTGCCCTGATGTTGGAGGCAGTGGCCCTGTTGATATAATCTTTCAGCACCGGGGTGGCGTAGCCCCTGACCAGGTAGAAAAGGTAGAGGGCCACCAGTCCGATGGGCATGTGAAAGCGCCCCAGCGCCAGGTATCCCAGAGGGATGAGGATGGCGATTAAAAGGATGGATCTCTTCTGCCCCAGCTTCGACTCCATCCAGTGGGCACTGTACGATGTGATCGCTACAGTCAGGTTCAGGCTGGTCCACAACAATCCGAACCAGGCAAGGTCAATGCGTGTGTATTTGAAAAATGGCTGGGCAAACCAGGCCATGGTCAGGGTGGCAGTTCCGGTGATGGCGCTGAAAAGGATGTTCCTTCTCAGTGGCCGGTCCACAAACAGGGCAAACCTTGCGATCCGCACAATCTCCATGATCCCGGCCTTTATCAGTGGAACACTCCGTACCGGCTCCACCAGTGTGATGGCAGCGGGAAGGGCGATAAATGCAATAAAAGCCTGGGCAAAGTAGGGTGCACGGAGAGTGATCCCGGCCAGTAATCCACCCAGGATCCCGGCCACCGCTTCAGCAACGTTACCCAGCGATGTGATGCGTCCTTCAAAACGGGTATACCTCTTCTCCTCCCCCCGTTCAAGCAGGGAGTCGTAGAGCATGGCCGAATCGGCCCCGGAGATGCAGCTCTGACCGATCCCCAGGATGATCTCTGCGACCAGGAAACCCAGGAACCCGTAGCTGAAGCTGTAGGTGGTAAAACCGATGGTGCCGAATATGGCTCCGATGATCAGGGTCTTCTTCCTGCCGATCACATCGGCAAGGTAGCCCGAAGGAATTTCCAGCACCACAATGGCGATGGAGTAGACTGCCTGAAGCACCATGATATCCTTCATGGAGAGTCCGTTGCTTTCGTAAAAAGGGACCACAATGGGCATGTAGAGCATGAACCATTTGGCAGTTTTGATCAGGTATAAACGCGCAATATTTGGATGGATGGCTTTGGACAAGATCAGGTCAGTTTGTCGCAAAACTATAAAAACTGAGCCGATCATCCTGAGATGTTTTAGAAAATGTTTATAGGAGTTGCATTGTCGCTATATTTGAGAGATATATTTATTGATTATGGGACTGACAGTTATTGAAAAGATTCTGGCTGCTCATGCAGGTCAGGCAGAGGTATCACCAGGTGATATTGTGGATGTAAAGATCGATGCGCGTGTGGCACGCGATTTCGGCGGTGCAAACGTTGTGAAAAACCTGAAAGAGCATCAGCTTACACTGGATGATGCCTCCCGGACCTTCTTTACTTTTGATTGTAATCCAACCGGATCCGACCAGAAGTATGCAATCAACCAGCATAAATGCCGTCAGTATGCACGGGAACAGGGAATCAGGGTGTACGACATTGACAAGGGGATCGGCACCCACCTGCTTATTGATGAGGGCCTTGCATGGCCCGGTTCCACTGCAGTTTCTACCGATTCACATGCAAACATCCTGGGGGCCATAGGCTCTTTCGGTCAGGGTATGGGCGATAAGGACATTGCTGCAGCATGGCACCATGGCAGTACATGGTTCAAGGTGCCTCCCTCGGTTAAGATTGTTATCGATGGCAACACAGGAGCGGGGATATCAGCCAAGGATATTGTGCTAAACCTCCTGGATGAATTTGGTGCGAGTTCCCTTTTGGGTGTAGCCATTGAGCTGGAGGGAAGCCTGGTGGAGAGATTGAGCCTCGATCAGCGGATCACCATTGCATCCATGGCCACAGAGATGGGAGCGATTATCCTTCTGATCTCACCCAACCAGGAGGTAATCAGCTATTGTGAATCGAAGACCGGTAAAAAGATCGTCCCTCCTGTAGCTGATCCGGATGCGCTATATGAGCGGGTCATAAAAGTGGATGCGTCAAGATTTACTTCAAGGGTATCCCTTCCCGGAAAACCCCACGATACTTCCGGGCTTCCGGAAGAGAGGGTTTGGATCGATTCGGCATTTATAGGAAGTTGTACCAATGGAAGGATCGAGGACATGAGGACCGCAGCCGAAGTACTTAAGGGGCGGCGTGTGGCCCCGGATGTGGTGCTGAAGATCGTACCTGCAACCGACCGGGTTTGGCTTGAGTGCATGGAGGAGGGGCTGATCGGAATTTTTAAGGAGTCGGGAGCCCTGGTATCCAATGCCGGATGTGCCGGGTGTGCTGCCGGACAGGTGGGGCAGAACGGACCGGGGGAGGTTTCAATCAGTACCGGGAACCGTAATTTCCCCGGCAAGCAGGGGCAGGGTGAAGTCTATCTGGCATCTCCTGCAGTGGTGGCAGCTTCAGCTGTTGCCGGATTCATTACAGAGCCCGGGAGAATTCCCGACCAGATTGAAAAGAGGGAGTTTGAAAAGCCGGGACAGCCGGGCAGCAGTACCGTCCAATCTGCTCATGCAGAAGAGCGTCCCGAAGAGGTTACCGGCAGGGTGTGGTTTATATCCAGGGATAACATCGATACCGACATGATCTATCACAACCGCTATCTCTCGGTGACCAACATTGCTGAGATGGGACAATACACATTCGATAACCTGGAGGGTTACGAAGATTTTGCCTCCCGTGTAGAGAGGGGCGATATCGTGGTTGTTGGTAAAAATTTCGGATCCGGCAGCTCGCGCCAGCAAGCGGTGGACTGTTTCGCCTCCCTGGGTGTTCAGTGCCTGGTTGCTGAATCTTTCGGGGCCATCTATGAACGAAATGCCATCAATGCAGCCTTTCCGATCCTGAGTGTAGACCGGATTGCTGATCTGAAACTTGAAGATGGTGATGAGATCCATGTGAATTTCCGAACCGGGGAGATACGGAACAATACCAGGAATATCTCCCTGGGTGCTGCCCCCTTCTCGGAAGTTCAGATGGAGATATATCAGAATAACGGACTATTTTAACAAATCGAATCATGAGATTGATTATTCCGGAGGGGTACAAACCCCTTATCAGTTTAAAAGAGACAGAGAAGGCCATTGGTATGATGAAGACCCATTTCGAAACCGGACTGGCCTCCGACCTTCGCCTGCGAAGGGTGACCGCCCCGCTTTTTATGTTGAAAGGAACAGGGTTGAATGACGACCTTCGCGGGGTAGAACAGCCTATCGGATTCAAAATCAAAGATATGCGTAATCAGGATGCCGAAGTGGTCCAGTCCCTGGCCAAATGGAAGCGTATGATGCTCAGAGACTATGACATCCAGACAGGTTACGGGATCTATACTGACATGAATGCGCTTCGGCCCGACGAGGAGCTGGACAACATGCATTCGGTTTATGTTGACCAGTGGGATTGGGAGAAGGCCATCTATCCTGAGGAGCGTACCCTTGAAACCCTGAAAAAAGCTGTCTGCAAGGTGTGGGATAATGTGAAGCGAAGCGAGTTCTTCCTGCATACCTTCTATCCCAATATTGTGCCTGCGCTTCCTGAAGAGATCACCTATATTCATTCGGAACAGCTGTTTGAAAAGTATCCGGACCTCACTCCAAAAGAGCGGGAGGACAAGATCGCTGAAGAGTTTGGGGCAGTCTTTATTATCGGGATCGGGGCAGAACTGCCAGATGGGAAACCCCATGATAAAAGGGCCCCGGATTATGATGACTGGAGTACCGAAACGGAGGATGGTTACAAGGGACTAAACGGCGATATCATTGTCTGGAACAGCGTGCTGGAGTGTGCTGCTGAGATCACCTCCATGGGGATCAGGGTGGACAAGGATGAGCTGATGAAACAGCTTGAGATCACAGCCAATCTTGACCGTGTCGACATGCTGTTCCACCGCAGGTTGCTTAATGATGAACTGCCCCCTTCCGTTGGCGGAGGGATCGGCCAATCCAGAACAGCCATGCAGTTGCTGAAAAAGGCCCATATTGGTGAGATCCAGTCTGCCATCTGGCCCGGAGAGATGGTGGACCACTGTCGCCGAAGCAACATTCGTCTAATCTAATCACCCCTCACCAGTCACCATTCACCAATCACCAGTCACCAACTATGCCAAGAACATTTGTAGAGAAGATTTTTGATGCACCCGAAGGGGCTATTGTATTCAGACAACCCGACCTGGTACTGTCACACGACAATTCAGCCAGCATTCGTAAAACCTTTGAGAAGATGGGAGGGGAGAAGGTATACGATCCCGACCGCCTGGTTATCGTGCTGGATCACAATGCACCTCCCACCACTTCGGCCCTGGCCAACACCTACCAGTCCATCCGTGATTTTGTAAAAGATCAGGACATTAAAAAGTTCCATGATACAGGTAGCGGCATTTGTCATCAGTTGATGGCCGGCCATGCGAAACCCGGTATGGTGGTTGTGGGCAGCGACAGCCATACCTGTACTTCAGGCGCTTTCAATGCCATGGCAGCCGGGATTGACCGGACCGAGACAGCCGGCCTGTGGCTCCGGGGAGAGACCTGGTTCAGGGTACCCGGATCGCTTAAGATCACCCTGACCGGTGCATTAAAACAGGGTGTGTATGCCAAGGACCTGAGCCTTTGGATTATCGGGATGCTGGGATCGGCAGGCGCCAACTACCAGTCCATCGAGTACCATGGTGAGGGGGTGGAAACGCTCTCCATTTCAGAAAGGATGACCCTGGCCAACCTGGCCTCCGAGATGGGCGCAAAGAATGCAGTATTCCCGCCAGACGCTGTGCTGATGGAGTATCTTGGAGAGCATATAGAGGGCGTCTGGGCCGATGACGGTGCCAGCTATGCAGAAGAGGTCTCCATAGAGATGGGAGCGGTCTTTCCCCTGGTTGCTGCTCCCCACCATGTTGATAACGTCAGGGCACTGTCGGAAGTTACAGGGTTGGAGATTCACCAGGGAGTGATCGGCACCTGCACCAATGGCCGCATCGAGGACCTTCGCGAAGCAGCGGCTCTGCTAAAGGGCCGGAAGGTCAAAGCCGGTGTACAGCTCCTGGTTGTACCGGCCTCAAGAGAGATCTATCAGCAGGCCATCCGGGAGGGTCTCATTACAACTTTCCTGAATGCCGGAGCAAACGTGTTGAGCGCCTCCTGCGGTCCCTGCCTTGGGACCGGACAGGGAATACCTGCTGATGGTTACAGGGTCATCTCAACAGCCAACAGGAATTTCCTGGGCAGGATGGGCAACAAAAATGCAGAGATCTACCTGGCCACACCGGCTGCAGTTGCGCTAAGTGCCGTGCATGGAGAGATCCGGGATCCCAGGGAAGAGGCCGGGGCAGATTCTACCACCCGATTGACTGCAGCTCCCAGCTCCAGTGTCCAGCCTGAAAAATTCCCTTATACCAAAGAACAATCATCCGGTGTCACCATCGGAGAGGGTGAGCAGCGAAGGTCAAAGGGTATTTGGAACTACGCCGGTTGCGATGACCTGAATACAGACCAGATGTTTGCCGGTAACCTCACATACAAGGTTCAGAGCTCAGATCCCCAGGAGATTATCCCCCATCTGTTTGAGGGATTTGACACACAATTCTCCAAAGAGGTTCGGGCAGGAGATATCATCATGGGCGGAGATAACTTCGGTTGTGGAAGTTCACGTGAGCATCCTTCGGTGGGACTTGCTCATGTGGGAGTAAAGGCGGTCATTGTTAAATCGGTCAACCGGATCTTCTATCGCTCTGCAATTAACCAGGGATTGCCTTTGATTGTCCATCCCGATGCTGTCACAGCCTATAAGATGGGCGACATTGTGGATGTGGATTTTGCCGACGGTGTGATCCATATAGGCGAGAATAAATATCCTTTTGAGGCCCTTCCCGACAAGCTGATGCAGATTCTTAAAAGTAAAGGGCTGGTCAACTGGATTCGGGGAGAGTAAAATTTTCTTTTTTTCTTATCTTTGCATCGCAAAACCGGAAATTCCAGTTTTATTTACCAGGTCCTGTAGCTCAGTTGGACAGAGCAACAGCCTTCTAAGCTGTGGGTCCCAGGTTCGAATCCTGGCAGGATCACAAAACCAGGCTACCCTTTTGGGTGGCCTGGTTTTGTATTTTGGCATATGGATGAGAACCATTCGAACCGAGAAAGCGAAGCTTTCGAGATACACATTCTCATTTATGCAGAGAAACTTTTGATATCTTTGGATAACCAAAACACCCCCGTAAATTGAAGAAAGCACTGGTTTTCAGCCTAATATTTATCGGAGCAGTCATCCACTCCATTGCCGCTTATAGCCAAACAGTGAATGACCCGGAAGTTCGATTTGGTGTGAAACTGGGTGGAAATGTTGCAACGGTGAACTTTGATTCCACAGTGAACCAGGCACTCAACCCTGGATTCGTAGGAGGTCTGTCCTTCCAACACCTCAACCACAAGAACCTTGGCATCCAGCTTGAAGTGAACTACTTCCAGGGTGGCTGGAAGGAAAACATTGATTCAGTAAATAACTATCAAAGGCGTTTGCACTACCTGCAGGTGCCGTTCATGACACATGCTCGCATCGGGCAAGGCAAAACCAGGATGCTGCTGAATTTCGGCCCCTATTTTTCCGTGTTGCTTTCTGACCAGAAAAAGATCAACTTCAGTCCGGAATTCCCGGAACAGCATTATTACAGGCGGGATATGGATAATATCATGGAATTTGGGTTTTGTCTTGGAGTTGGTGTTTCTGCAAACACAGGCATAGGCCTGTTCCAGCTCGAAGGCCGGGCAAACTATAGCCTGACCAATACCTTTAATCGGCCTCCGGAAACAGTGTTCATAACATCCAACAATTTGTCGGCAGAGGTTGCCTTGTCCTACTTCATTGAGGCTGCGAAACTGAAATCTACTGCTGGAAAGTTATTATTCTGGAGATAGGCATATCACGAAAAGGATTCAATTCAGATCATACCTCTCTTTCAAATGCTTTGAACGAAAAACCAGAAGCGTGACAAAATTCAAAACAGCCACCGTTCCCAGGATCAGAGCTAGGCGGAACCAATCTTCACCGTTTTCTATCCTGATGCGGGCATAGTAGATCAAAGCTCTTATCCATTCCAACCCGTATATCACTAAGAAGATTTGCACTGCCCTTGCAGGGATCCTGCTCTTCCAGATCAGGAGAAAAGGAATAAGCAGGCTTATGATCATAAGGATGAACATATTTGCTCTGCTCAGATGAGCTGCCATCAGCAGTGAACAGATGATTATCGGTAATATTTTCCAAAAAGTCTTCATCATTATTCTTAAATTAATTTAGTTACCCTTAGAGAAATATCCTGGTATATTAGTTTCAAAAAACCAGACGAAATATGCATTGGAAGCTGGTGTTTATTGATTCTCTACAATTATTTTTGCAATATAATCTCTATTTTCAATCACTTCATATAATTCTGCCCTTTTTCCACAAAGCCTGTTGTATCCCTTGGCATGAGTAGGAACTTTTTAAGTTCAGCATACATTTTTTCGACTCGATTAGGATCCTGATCAAGTAAATTGTACAACTCGCGATGATCCTGATTTAAATTAAATAATTCAGTAGGGCCTTCGGGATCCGCCAATAATTTCCACTGGCCGTCCAAAATTACGGATGTGGCATAAGGAGCGGGTTTTGGTCCTTGGTTCTGGTATTGCTCATACAAATCCATTTGCCAAAAGAGAGGTTTGCGTTTAATTTCTGCTCCTCCTTTTAGCGCTTCTAGCTGGCTCTTGCCATCTATTTCTAAATCTTTTGCTTCGATTCCTACAGCTTCCAAAATCGTAGGAAGAATGTCGGCCATATGGAAAGTTTGAAATGATTGGGTGTTTGCTTTAATTTGTCCAGGCCAGGATATGAACATGGGTACTCGAATTCCACCCTCATGCAAGTCTGTTTTACCACCTTTGAATGGTCCGGGATTTCCTTGGTATGCAGGCCCATTATCTGAGCTAAACAAAATAATTGTGTTTTCAAAGAGCCCTTCGTCTTTTAAGTAATCAATGAGTCGACCAACATTGGCATCTAAATGAGATACCATTGAACGAAAAAGCAGTTGATCCCCGGTTACGCCAAGTTTTTTATATTTAGAAAGATGGGGTTCAGGCGCAGGTTCGTAGGGGGTATGAGGAGCATCAAACCATAAATTAAGAAAGAAGGGTTTAGACTGATTTTTAAATCCTTCAATCAGGCGAATGCTTTCATCTATTTTTATATCGGTCCAGTGCCTGGTGATTTCTGGGATACGCTCATCGTCGCGTACCAGGTATTTTCCACCGTCACGGTACATACGGCGGTCTTTCATAATTTTTGGGCGTATCGGTGCGCCTTCTATGCTGGTTAAACTATGGTCAAAACCATGCTGCAAAGGACCAGGGTTCGCTATTTTACCTGCCTTTCTAGCTTCATAATCTCGAGGACGCAGACCTCCTAAATGCCATTTTCCAACATGTGCTGTTTTATAACCATTGTCTTTCAATAGTTCTGACATCATAAGAGATGAAGGAGGCATATGCTCTGAAGAATCCCTGAAATGCTGACGAATATTAAATCGTAAAGGAAATTTTCCTGTCATGAGACAGGCTCTGGAAGGCGTGCAGACAGCTGAACCAGCATAAAATTGTGTAAACCGAATACCTTCAGATGCGAGCGCATCAAGATTTGGCGTGTGAATACTTTGACTTCCATAAGAGGAAAGGTCTCCAAAGCCCAAATCATCCGCTAATAAGATAATGATATTTGGTTGGGTAGGGGTTTTATCAGGTTCCTGTCGTCGTGTCGACTCAGAACAAGCCAAGCAGAGAAATACAACGATTCCGTATAAAGATAATTTTAGTAATTTCATTCTATTGCTACTTAATTATATTTCGATTGGGCAATAACAACTGTGAAAGTTGAGGGGGTGTTTATTTTGACATTATGTATATTGTTCGATGATGGTTGGAAAACAGGTGTTTACGAGGGGGTAATGTCATAATCAAGGTTTTTTTGCAAATGAAGGTGTGGTCCTGGTCATGCGAACTGACAGTTTTGTGTGCTGGTCATGGAAAAGACTCATGGATTGGGTTGTGGTTGATGGTTCTATAAATCTAGGAAAATCGTGCTGATTATCACGGATGTAGAACTCTTTTATGGCTACATTTGAAATTGCACGTAATTGTTATTACCGGAGCTGTTATTTAAAACCAATCAAGTCATGATGAGAACTTCCATTCTCCGATCTTTGACAATGCTATTCATTCTGACTGTCTCAGCCGGAATCCTGCTTGTACATTTGCTCTGCTTAGCTTGCAGGCTCTGTTCCCCGAAGTTTTAGACCATATCGTTATCTCTCCATCCGGTCGAGGATCTCCTCCATCTGGTCCATGAGGTCATTCATGGCTGCAATTGTCGAGTCGAAAACCTCGGATCCTGTCATCTCCACTCCGGCATTTTTCAGCAGGACAATGGGATCGTCTGAGCCACCTGCGCTTAAGAACTCCATATATTTCTCACTGGCTCCGGGTACCCCGTCAAGCACACGCTTTGCCAGTGATATGGAGGCGGTAAATGAGGTGCTGTACTGGAATACATAGTAGTTGTAGTAGAAGTGGGGTATATAGGACCACTCCATATGGACATAGTCATCAATCATGCAGATACCCTGGTCATGCCCATAGTACTTCTTAACAATTTCCAGGTAGAGTTCAGAGAGGGTCTGCCCGGTAAGGGGAAGCCCTTGCTCTACCGCTTCGTGCATTTTCAACTCAAACTCGGCAAACTGGGTCTGCCGGAAGAGGGTGCCTTTAAACCCGTTTAGCCGGTCCATCAGCAGGGAGAGTTTTACATCATCTTCCTCAATGGTTTTAATGATGTGTTCAAACAGGAGTACCTCGTTAAAGGTGGATGCCACTTCAGCCACAAAGGTGGTATACCTGGCAGTGGGGTAGGGCTGACTCTTATTGGAGTAGTAGCTTTGCATGGTGTGCCCCAGCTCATGGGCGGTGGTGCTCACATCCGAATAGAGGTTGTTATAGTTCAGCAGGATGTATGGATGTCCTTCATAATGAGCGCCATTGGAGTAGGCTCCCGATCTTTTCCCGGGCGAAGGGTAGACATCGATCCATCGTTCATTAAATGCTCTCTTCACAGTACCCACATACTCATCTCCCAGCGGGGAGAGGGCTTTGAGAATGACCTCCTGTGCCTCCCCGAATTCATAGTTAAGATTCAGATCCTTCACTACCGGGGCATAGAGATCCATGTACCTGAGTGTATCCAGCCCAAGCATGCGTCGCTTTATTTTTAGATAGCGGTGAAATGCATTCAGGTTCGCATTTACATTGCTTACCAGTGAATGGTACACATCGGTTGGGATGTTTTCGGGAGCCAGCCTGGCTTCCAATGATGAGTTGTAGTTGTAAGCTTTCGACCTGAACACATCCTTTTTGATGCCTCCATAGAGCAACTCTCCCAGGGTGGCCTGGAAATTTTCCAGGTTCTCAAAGAAAGTCCTGAATACAAGTGCCCGGTCCTCTCTGTCAGGCAGCGCCCGGTATTTTGCATATCCCGGGCTATCCAGGGTTACCGTTTCTCCACTGTTCAGGGTCACCTCCGGATTTGGCATCTCTGCATTTGTAAAGATACTATATACAGAGTTTGGAACTTCGCTCACCATCCCGGTCAGGCCCAGGATGCGTCCCTCCGCCTCTCCCGGGGTGTGCTCCTTCAGCCGAAACAGATCCTTCAGACCCTTTTCATAGGGTTTAAGGGCTGGTTCCTCGGCAAGGTAACCCGCTATGATCTCCCACTCAGTGGCAAGAATATCAGGCTGCATAAAGGCTGTTTTAGCCGAATAGTCTGATAAGATCTGCCTCATCTCCTGTTTCATGCCCAGGAACTCCATGTTCCGGACATCCAGGTCAGATTGCATGCTGACATAGACAAAGAGTCTGGTAGCATCTTTTCCGATTTCTGAGCTAAACTGCAGGGCCGCCAGGAGCTCCTGTGCAGATCCTGTGAATGTTCCCTTGAAGGAGTCTGCCTTTGCCATCTCCGCCACAAGGGCTGTCTTGGCCTGGTGCCACTCCTCGTTGTTTTGAAAGATGCCGGAAAGGTCCCATTTATACTGTTCTGCGATCTGCTCCCTCTCCTGTTGAGCAGAGAGGCTTAGTGAGGTGGTAAGGAGGAGAAGAATCAGTGTCAGGTTTTTCATCTGTTTGGATTTTTATCTACAGGTACTATATAACAATAATTTGAAGAACAGTTCTATTGATGATTGTTCGGTTTGCTGCGGAGGATTAACTCTTTTTTAGCAGGGCGAGGGCGATGTATTCCCACTCCTCATCCAGGGAGAGCTCCGGTTTGCTCTTACCGGCATTCTTGTACCAGTATCCGGCATTACCAATGTCCCCCTCTTTTCTGTGAAGGTATGCATGCACCCACGATCCGTCGTTGTGGGCCTCCCCCTGGGCGATGCGGTGGGCACTCTCCCAGTCGCCGGCTGCATCCAGCAGCAGTGCCTGGAGCAGGGGAGGGATATCCTCAGGAGCCGATCCGGCATCCTTCATCTTCAGGAACTCTTCAAATGAGATCATATGACATGGTGTTAGTTCATCATGACTTACTCCCGGTAAACAACATGAGACAGCTTCTTGTACTTACTCATGTTATAAATAACGGTATAACCTAAGAACATAACCATCCACAAAGGAGGTAGGTTATTAATTTAAACTAAAGGTAAAGAAAAAAAAGCTGATCCACCGCGGGGGACCAGCTTTTAGAAGAAGAACGCTAAAAAATCCTTACAGGGAATAGGGCTCCCGGTATTGGTAGTGAAGCATGGCCGCGGCCGCGCCATCCACGTCATCTACAAAGGTCTGGGTGGATGGATCCCATTGCACTGTATGTCCCAGCTCGCAGGCAATGTTGCCAAGAGTGCACACCGTGCAGGAGCTGTGTCCGGTCTCCACAGGGACTACCGGATCGACCCGGTTGCGTACAGCATCTATGAAGTTCTGGTGATGAGAACTTTTTGTTTCATAAGGAACATCCTCATCCGACTCAGCAACCTGGGGATTCAGTCGCTCATCCGAAGCCAGGTAGTGTTCACGGGAGACCTCGATCCATCCCTTATCCCCGTGGAATTTTACACCCTTGGTAAGCCGTTCATTAAACGGTTCTGAGGTGAGGATCGTGCCGTTGCCATATTTGAATGACATGAACTCTGTCCCATCACCTATGGGTGAGGCCTCCACCGGTCCGCTTCCGTCCATACCCAGTCCCCACTGGGCAATGTCGAACATGTGAGCTCCCCAGTCGGTGGTAAAACCACCTCCCGTCTCTTTGTAATAGCGCCATTCTGCCCAGGTTGTCTCATTCTGTGGCGGATCCAGGGAGATGGCAGGATTCAGCCTGTTGTTGAAATGAATATCCCCGGGAAGCGGTCCCAGCCAGCGGTCCCAGTTCAGGTCTTCAGGAATCTGCTCCTCAGGCAGATTGTATGGTGTGGGAGGTGGTCCCACGTGTGCATTGGCCTTTTCAATCCTGCCAATCTCTCCGGACTGGACCATCCTGACTGCATGCTGGAAGTTGGGATCGGAGCGCTGCTGACTTCCGATACCAAGGATGCGGTTGGTGGCACGAACTGTCCTGACCAACTCTTGCCCTTCCCTGATGGTAAAGGTCATTGGTTTCTCCAGGTAGACATCTTTTCCTGCCTTACATGCTGCAATGGCGTGCAGGGCATGCCAGTGGTCAGGGGTGGCGATCACGACTGCATCAATATCTTCCCGTTCAAGCAGATCAGTGGCCCGTTCATACGTTTTTACCTCCACCGGCTTCTCACTCTCTGCATAGAACGCATTGACCATGTTTTCAAAACGGGTCCGTTTGCGTCCGTAAACATCGCAGCCTGCAACCACCTTTACCCCGCTGATATGCATGAACCCATTCAGCAGAAACATGGACTGTCGCCCAAGCCCGATAAAGCCCAGGGTAATCTCCCGGTTTGCTGCCGGAGCGGCGCAAGAGCTAAGGGAGGGTAGCAGGGTTACACCGGCTGCAGCGGCTGCAGCGGTTCCGATAAAGTTTCTTCTTGAATAATTTCTCTGTTTAGTTTGCTTCATGGTGTTAGTGGTTTGTTTATTTATTCAAAAATAGCAACACTTTGCAAAATATGGTAAAAGAAGGTTTTTTTTATATTTACATAAATGTTTGTACAATGATCGAATCCTTTCAATTCTCATCATTACCTGAAATTCGTTTTGGGAAGGGAAAAAGAGTTGAGCTTCCGGAGGCAGTAAAAAAGCATGGTGTGAATGTGCTTCTGTTGACAGGCTCCTCTTCAGTTCACAATTCCGGTCACGGCGAGGAGATCATCTCAGGGCTGAAAGCAGCAGGAATCAACCTGAATCATGAGTTGATTGCCCATGAACCTTCACCCATGCTGGTGGATGCCATTGTCGAAAAAAGCAGGGGGAATGATATAGATGTGGTTGTAGCTGTGGGAGGAGGCTCTGTCATGGATGCCGGGAAAGCCATATCTGCGATGATACCGGTGGAAGGGAGTATCAAGGAGTATCTGGAGGGGGTGGGAGACCGGGAGCATCCCGGGAAGAAGATTCCTTTCATTGCGATGCCCACCACCTCGGGTACCGGTAGTGAAATGACCAAGAATGCGGTGATATCTGAAGTGGGAGAAGAGGGATTCAAGAAATCACTCAGGCACCCGAACTTCATTCCTGAGATGGCAATTATCGATCCTGAGATGATGCTCTCATGTCCGTCAGGTCTGACTGCCTCATCGGGGATGGATGCTTTTACCCAGTTACTGGAGTCCTATCTATCCCGGCAGGCCAACCCCATGACAGATGCATTGGCATTGCAGGGACTTAAACAGATAAAAAAACAGCTGCTGCGTGCGTTTCTGGAGGGTGAAAACAACATTGAGGCCCGTTCAGGAATGGCACTTGCAGCCATGTTCTCGGGAATCACACTTGCACATGCCGGTCTTGGACTGGTTCATGGATATGCATCTCCCCTTGGTGGGTTTTTTCATATTCCGCATGGGGTGGCATGTGGTTCACTGATGGCACCTGTATTTGTGCATACCATTGATAACCTGATGGAACAACCGGGTAATCCAGCCCTTCAGAAGCTTGTGATCGTAAGCAAAGTATTTGCCGATTTCAAATACAAGAAGGATGAAGGGTATTTGCAGGCATTCAAGGAGAAACTACTGCACATCACCAGTCTGCTGGAGTTGCCCAGGTTGTCAGAATATGGAGTTACGGAAGAATCAATCCCAAAGATTATTGAACACACCACACATAAATCCCATCCGGTTAAACTAACTCCGGAACAGATGGATGACGCCTTAAGAAGCAGGATTTAACTCAAAGTACAGTGTATCTCCAAGGGATTTTACCTGATCCGCTTCAATAGAGAAGAAGTGCTCATTGAGGAGTCTATCCTCATCCACTTTATGCGAATTCCACACTTCAGCATTCGTGAAAGGGTTCAGCGTGGGATTGTAGTTGACGGTGGTCCCATCCTTGAAGAATTTCACCGGATCATCGTTGTATCCTTTCAAATGAATGATCAGACTGTCATAGTAAAATGAGAAGTAGTCGTAACCGTCAAGACAATCACAGTTAATTGAATAGAACATATCTGTTACCCCTGGCTGAATCCAGTCACCATCGGTGTGCTCCGATGTGTAGGGCAGTGCATAAATGGGAATCCCGGTATCGTTATGAATGGAGATACAGGAATAGTCATCATCGCCACACCCAGCCAATAAGAAGAGACCGATTATCCAGATAAGCTTTCTCATTTACATCCCTTTTGAAACATCAATCCCCGTGTTCGACATAAAGAGTCTGATCGCAATGGCCAGCAAAATAATACCGAAGAATTTTCTCAGGATATGCAGTCCGTTTGGCCCGAGAATTCTTTCAAATACTGCTGTAAGTCTGAGCACAAGATACACAATAATCATATTCAATGAAAGGGCAATGAGAATATTTATATAATGATACTCAGCACGTAAGGAGAGTAGTGTGGTGATCGATCCTGCACCGGCAATCATCGGAAATGCAATGGGAACAATGGCCCCTCCACCTGCATCATCATGTTTGAACAGCTGAATACCCAGCACCATCTCCAACCCCATCAGCAACAGGATCACCGAACCTGCTATGGCAAATGAGGAGATATCTACACCAAACAGACCAAGCAATGGCTCTCCGATAAAGAGAAACAGTAACATGATCCCATAGGCCACAAGGGTGGTTTTTGCAGGTTGGAGGACTCCGGCTTTGGCTTTTATATCGAGGATGATCGGAATGGAACCAAGGATGTCGATGATGGCAAACAGCACCATAAATGTTGCCAGCGTCTCCATGAGGTTGAAATGCATGATCAGAGATTTTTATTATTCAGGATGCAAAGATCTGTTTTTTTGCTTTGGTAGCAAATAATTGGCCGTTTCAATTGCGATTACACCTCTTTTTGTGATCCGACCAGATCTGGTCAGGCTGCATAGACCTTGCGGATCTGCTTTTTACCCAGGTGGATCCTGCTTTTCACTGTCCCGATGGGAATGCCCATCTGCTGTGCAATCTCTTTGTAAGAATAGCCGGATAGCATCATCCTGATAGGTCTTTCATATGCGCCGGGCAAATCACCGATCATCTCATGCAGCTCTTTCCTCAGTAGCAACTCATCGGGAAGGAGGCTCCCTATATCTGCATTTGAATCCGAATGGCTGTTTAACTCATTTGTATTGTAAATAAGTTGCTTGTACTGGCTGCTCCTGAGGTAGTTAATATATGTATTCTTCAGGATGGTGTAGAGCCAGGCCCTGATGTGGTCATCATTATTCAGACGTTTTTTATTCTTCAGGGCTTTGTAACTGGTCTCCTGAACCAGGTCCAGGGCATCCTCACGGTCCTCGGTGAGTTGCAGTGCGTAGTAGTACAGATGATCTCGCATCCTGACCAGGTCCACAGCAAAATTGTCCTTTTTTCCGCTATGTGACTTCATACGACCTTCTCTGTTTTCCATGTGTAATTTAATAAATATTCAGATACAGTTCAAGTGGTTATGCATTTTGGTAAAATGGAATAGTTTTTACACTTTTGATTTCATTTTTTAACAATATAACACAGATTAAGATGTTGCTTAGAACTTTTGCCACCGGAGTTGCCATCCTGTTTTTTTTATCAGCCTGTAATGAGATCCCCGAATCCAACAGGCTATCACGAGCCGAACAACGACAGGGCTTTGAATTGCTGTTTGATGGTGTCTCCACCGATGGGTGGCGTGGATACCAAAAAGACCATTTTCCTGCCAAGTGGGTGGTTGAAGATGGAACCCTTCATTGCCAGGCTTCCGGCAGGGGTGAGGCTGGAGCCGAAGATGGAGGGGATATTATCTTCGACCGGGTATTTTCCAATTTTCACCTGAAACTGGAGTGGAAAATAGCCGAAGGGGGGAATTCGGGAATCTTCTACCTGGGACAGGAAGATACTGTTTTCAATGCGATCTACAGAACAGCTCCTGAAATGCAGGTGCTGGACAATGCAAAGCATCCCGATGCCAAACTGGGCAGGGACGGGAACAGGCAGGCCGGTTCACTTTATGATCTCATCCCTGCAGTTCCTCAGAACTTTGCAGGTGCAGGGGAGTGGAACCGGGCGGAGGTGATCCATAAGAACGGTCACGTACAGCACATTCAGAACGGAGAGGTGGTTGTGGAATACCAGATCGGATCTGAAGAGTGGAACGAGCTGGTAGCCATCTCAAAATTTCCGGGGCTGAATCCTGACTGGGTCCATGTGGCAGATAAAGGTCTTTTCGGGGTGCAGGATCACGGGGATGATGTGTGGTACAGAAGTATAAAAATCAGGGAACT
>JBDLIQ010000039.1:0-30552 GCA_039714775.1 Bacteroidota bacterium | reverse complement strand
TTAAGTGTTTTAGGAACTAAAATATTTGCATCGGATAAAAGCATCAAAACAGCTGGAGAATTGAACGATTTCTTGCGTTCACTTTATACGGTAATTGAACCATCTGTGGATAGAATAATCATTGGTAATCCTGAAACAATAATAACGAAAGTAGGAACATGTTGGATGCCATTTATGCAAACATTGAAAGAAGCGAAGAAACAAGGAATTAATACTTTAATTGTTCATGAACCAACGTTTTATACGCATTGGGATTTGGATGGTATAGATGAATTGACACAAGGTATGTCAAAATTGGCAAAAGATGAATATGAAGAATCAATAAAAAAGAAGAAAAAATGGATAGAGGATAATAATATGGTGATTATTAGAAGCCATGACGTAATGGATATTGTTAAAGATTTCGGAATGCCATTTGCTTTAGGTCAGGCTATAGGATTTACAAATGCTGATATAGTACGTTCAAAGAATTATTTTAATGTTTATGCTATAGAAAAGGATAAGGCAATAAATGTGGCAAAGAGAATTTCAGATGCCTTAAAATCACTCGGACAACCTGGAGTGAAATTTTATGGTAATGAAAATCGAATGGTCTCTACAGTTGGTGTAGGTACGGGATATATTTGTGATCCTATATTATCGAAAGATTTGAACCCTGATTTAAGTGTAGCAATAGATGACACAATGCGTGCATGGATACAGCCATATCTAGCAGCCGATACAGGGAATCCGTTAGTAGTTATAAATCATGGTACGTCTGAAGATTCAGGTATGAGACTTTTGAGTGAGTTCCTAAACAAAAATGTAAAGAATATTGAGTTTACCCATTTTGAACAGGGATGTGCTTACAAATGGATTTAGAAAAATGAAACAGCCAAGCTAAGTAAAACGTTGCACAACAATGTGTAAAGTGCATAGCCTGCCGCAGGCGCAACACAGGCAACGCACCTTACACCAACCGTTGAACTAGATCCCAGGTTGTGGCCTCTATGGAGATTGCATAATTATTCGACACTTTCCTGCAAAAATTGCTGACATAACGGTATAAAATGTAAAAAAGCCTGCCTGATCTGACGATTAGGTAATTTGTCTGTATTAGATATGGTTATATGCAAATACATATAAATACATAAAATATCTATAAATTATATGCTAATACATATAAAATATGTAAATTGCAGCAAATTATATCTATATACATATAATGAAGACCTTGTCAGAATTTGTTAGGGGACGCAGAATGGAAGTGAACCTGACCCAGCAAGAGTTTGCAGATAAAACAGGTGTTGCTTTAACAGTCCTCAGGAAGATAGAGCAGGGTAAGACGAATCTGAACATGGAGAAGGTCAACCTTGTTCTATCCATGTTTGGACATGAACTGGCACCGGTAAAGAAGAAAACTGAAGAAACTAAAAGCAACAGAACCAATGAGATCGGCTGAGATTTATTACAAGGAGATTCTTGCCGGAGAGCTCACAGAAACAGATGATGGAGACTATTTATTCAGGTATGATCCGGATTACATTAAAAACTTCCCTGACCAGTTTATTTCTTTCTCCTTTCCGGTAGAAACAGGAACCTACCGCTCAAATCAACTTTTTTCTTTTTTCGATGGACTGATCCCTGAAGGGTGGCTACTGGAGATCGCCTCCAGAAACTGGAAGATTAACCAGAATGACAGGATGGGGCTTTTGCTTGCCTGCTGCAAAGATTGTATCGGAGCAGTAAGCGTTATTCTGAAACCGGCATCATGATAAATAGACGATGTTTATATTGTTATAAGGAACTAAATGATGAAGGTGATTTCCATACTTCATGCAGCAGGTCCTTTTTTGAATCCATTGAACCCCCTCTAATAGATTTTACTATTGATCAGATGGTTGATCTGGCAAAGCATGTGGTTGAAAAAAGTGTGTCAGTACCAGGTTTTCAGCCGAAGCTTTCCATGTCCATGGTTAGAGAAATTGAGGATAAGGGACGTTTCAGATTAACGGTTGTTGGGGCGCTGGGAGGGAATTATATCCTCAAACCTCCTACCGTTGAGTATCCTGAGCTTCCCCAGAATGAACATGTAACAATGAGGATAGCCGGAGCTTTTGGGATAAAAAATGTGCCTTCAAGTCTTATACGGCTGAAATCAGGGGAACTTTCATATGTTACGCGGAGGATTGACAGGACCAAAGATGGTTCTAAGATCCATATGATTGATATGTTTCAGATTCTGGAGGCTTTTGATAAATACAAAGGCTCTTACGAGAAGGTTGGGAAAGCGGTCGGATTACACTCAGCCAACAGCATGCTGGATAAGCTGTTGTACTTTGAATTGGTCGTGTTTTGCTATTTAACCGGAAACAGTGATATGCATTTGAAAAATTTCTCCATGATTGAAACGAACTCTGGTTGGATTCTTGCACCGGCATATGATCTGCTTAATGTTGCAATTGTGCTTCCCTCTGATGAGGAAGAAGTGGCTCTTGCATTATCTGGAAAGAGGTCAAACCTGACCAGGAAAGCATTTGACAGATTTGGTATGGGAATGGGTTTAAATCAGAAACAGGTTCAGGGAGTGTACAGCCGTTTTGAGAGGAGAATGAATGAAGCAAGAAAACTGATTGATCTATCATTCCTGTCTGATAACATGAAAGGAAACTACCTGGAATTGTTTAATTCAAGGTGTAGCAGGATGGGTCTGGCGGATGAAGCAGGAGCTGAATAATTCAACCGGAATCTTTCACTGAAAACGGATAGTTTTTGTTAATTGTACCTATTCAATACCCAGCTGTTTCTGGATCTCTTCCAGGGAGATCCCTTTGGTCTCTCGCATCGCGAAAATTACCCAGATCAGCTGCGCCACCATGCAGACCGCATAAAAGGCGAATGTATATCCCCCGGAAACTTCAGCGATAAGTGGGAATGTCCATGAGATAAGCGCTGCTGCAATCCAGTGGGTGGTCGATCCCAGTGACTGGCCCCTTGCCCTTACCCGGTTGGGGAAGATCTCACTCAGGTAGACCCAGATCACTGAACCCTGGCCAAATGCATGAGAAGCTGTAAATATGAAGACACTGACCAGTACCACACGGCTTCCTGCGTGGGTGAATTCTGTTCCATAGGTAAAGAAGGCCCATGCAATGGTTCCCAGGCTTATGATATAGCCGATGGAGCCAATAATCATGATCTTTTTACGCCCCATCTTATCAATCACCGCCATGGCAGCAATGGTGAATATGAAGATAACACCCCCGATCCCCATGGAGTTGAGCAGGGCGGCACTTTTTTCAAAACCTGCCATTTTAAAGATGTGTGGTGCATAGTAGAGCACCGCATTGATACCCGAGAACTGGTTAAACAGGGCAATCATAATGGCCAGCATGATGGGAACCCTGTATTTTTTTGTGAAGAAGGGCTCTTTCAAGATGTGCTTGTCCAGGCTTAGCGATTGCTGAATTTCATTGATTTCGTGCTCGATGTTGCCTCTGTCGGTGCCGCATTTTTCAAAGACCACCCTGGCTTCATCTGCTCTGCCCTTTGAGATCAACCAGCGGGGAGAGCGGGGATTGGTAAACAGCAAAAGGAAGAAGAGGGCGGCGGGAACAGCTTCTACTCCAAACATCCACCGCCACTCGATAGCCCCCAGCTCCAATCCGGCAATGAGGTAGTTGGAGAGATAGGCCACCAGCATCCCGATGACAATGTTCAGTTGTGCCACGGCAACCAGTCTGCCCCGGAGCCTGGCGGGGGAGATCTCTGCAATGTACATGGGTGCGACCACCGAAGCACCACCCACACCGAGTCCCCCGATAAAACGGAAAATCAGGAAGCTGTACCAGTCCCAGGCCAGTCCCGACCCGAGTGCCGAAACAAAGTAGAGCAGCGCCAGGACAAACAGGACAGAACGTCTTCCATACCGGTCAGCCAGACGTCCAATAACCAGGGCGCCCACAATGGTGCCGATCAGGGCACTGGCCACGGTGAAGCCAAGTTCGAAAGAGGAGAGATCAAATGCAGATTTCAACCACTGGGTGGTCCCGGAGATGACAGCTGTATCAAATCCAAAGAGCAATCCGCCCAACGCAGCCACCACAGTGGCAAGGACCAGGGTTCTTTTCATAGCCGGTAAATGTAATTAATTCCGGCTATTCTGGTGGCTGGAGGAGAACATTTAGATTAAATCCGGGATGGCGCCTGGCTATAACCTCTTTACCCTGGGCTCAAGGTCGGTCAGCTGGGCAATCTTCACCGGATTGCCCGATTCGATGCTCTTTCTTGCAGCAATGCCTATGAGGATCGACATGGCCCCGTCGCGCAGTCCGGCCGATCTTTCGTATGGGTCCTCCATACCGGGATCCCTGAAGATCCTGTCCTGCAACCGCTGGTCGCCTCCGCCGTGTCCGCCCCTGGTTTTAGAGACTTTTACAGTCTCATACTCATTCCATAACCGGTGTACGATGATGGGTTCAAATGCTTCTTCCTCCTGGCCCGACTGCTCCATCTCACTTGCATGCAGCTCGGCCTGGTCAACCGTCACCCCCTCGAAATATGGAATATCCAGCCACGCCTCGATCCTCCCCTCTGTGCCATTGAATGCCACGCGCCATCCCTCGTAGGGGGAGTAGGTGGTGAGTGAGTAATTCAGAACAACATTGTTCTTATACTTTACCTGGGCCGACATCTTATCATAGATGTTGATCTCATTACGGAAGAGGCAGTTATCACGAATGTAGCCGTCATGCTGTTCATGATCCACATAGAGTCGCATGGCCCTTTTGTCTTTGGTGATGTCCCAGAAAAATTTGCATTCATCCTTGTGCGGACAGCTCCTGCATTTGTCGCCCCTGAATGGACCATTGGATCCGTAATGCTCCAGGTCGCCATAGGCAAACACCTCTGCAGGGTCGGAATCGATCCACCAGTTAAGCAGGTCAAAATGGTGGGTGGCCTTATGGACCCACAGGGTGCCACCTGACTGTCGCAATCCGTGCCAGCGCCTGAAGTATGAAGCCCCATGATATGTGTTCAGGTACCAGTGGAAATCCACCGAGGTGATTTTCCCGATGCTGTTGTTCATCAACAGCTCTTTTACTTTGGTGGCATAGGGGCTCCACCTGTAGTTGAATCCCACGATCAGGTTTCTGCCCGATCTCCTCTCAGCATCGATAATGGCCTGGGCTTTTGTCTCGTCGATGGTCAGTGGCTTCTCGGTCAGCACATCACACCCCATATTCAGTCCCTTGATGATAAACTCATGATGGGTTGAATCTTTTGTGGTAACGATCACCAGGTCGGGTGCTGTCTCCCTGACCATCTGTTCAAAATTGGTAAATGTGGGACACGATACCCCAATGTACTCTTTGGCGTAGGCCAGACGTCCCGGATTGATGTCACACAGTCCCACAAACTCCAGGATATCGGAATATTGTTCCACCAGGCGTCTGCCCCAAAAACTGTTTCCCCTGATACCGGTCCCCACAAGCGCAATTTTCAGTTTTCCGGGTTTGCCAAAACTAAAAGCACTTACAGGCAGTGCCGATCCTGCTGCCAGCATGCTTATGGAGGTAAGGAATTGTCGCCGGGATGTTTTCATAGGTTGGTTGGTTGGTTTGCAGAGAGTGAATATAATCATTATTTCCACGGCCACGTCACTCTAACTCCAACATGCAATGGAGATATAAATGGGTTCCGGAATGACCAGCTCTGAAAAGAAAATCCTAACTTGGAATCGTTACAATGCACCAGATAAATATAAGCTTCAGAGTATGAATTACGCCGGTAAATACAGATTGGTCCAATATATTGCCATAGCCTGCCTGGTTGTTTCTCAGGTTTCATGCAAAAGGGGAGATGGAGAGATCAGGGCTGGGATCGTGCAAAATGAGGTGAAGGTGGATGGTTCACCTGAAGAGTGGGGGACGATTCGGGCATATGAGGTGAATTCACCTGATGATTTATGGATAGGACAGGGTATGGTATTGGAGAACTGGAAAGGCGAAGATGATCTTAGTTTCAGGTGGCGTTCATGCTGGGATGGGGAGAAGATCTACTTTCTGTTTGAAGTAAAGGATGATCTGCTGGTTGAGCCTGCCGGGCAGACCTACTCCTGGCTGAACGATTGTATTGAGATCATGATTGATCCATCCAATACAGGAGGAGCCAGGTTTACCAGCTCAGATGCCGGTAAACAACTCTATGGCTATGAAATGCACTTCCTGCCGGCTTCGCCCAATCATGTTTTCGTAAATGATTCCATTGCACCGGTCTATTCAATGGAATTTGCGCAGGATTCTCTTTTTCTCGAAGCGTGGGACGGAGAGTTTTGTTGTATAAAATCCGAATCGGGATATATTGCAGAGATAGGTTTCAGATTACCGGGGATGGAGCTGCAAAAAGATATGGTGATGGGACTCGATGTTGATGTGTGTGATGACGACGGAGAGGGACGAAAAAGCCTGATGATCTGGAGCGGAACGAAAAAAGAGTTCTGGCTCAATATGGATGAATACCCAAAAGTTGTTTTGAAATGAAATAACAACAAAAAGCTTTTAACACATGAGACCTAAATTCCTGGCTATAATCATTCCGGGGGTGTTGCTGATCACCTCCTGTTCGAAGCAATATCCTGATCTTCAATTCAGTAACGGATCGGTAATTCAGTTTCCGGAGGCTGATCAGGGGGAGATCCCGTTTATCAAATCAATGAATGGTGATTCTGTTGGTATCATAAGACCGGTCAGAATTGAAGTATATGACCAGGGGAAGATATCAACCCTCTATCCCCCGTACACAGCGACAGAGCAAACAGATGAGGGTTTGATCGCCACAGCAACCCTTCAGATCGATGATGCGATCCTGACCATCCATGACAGATGGAGAGTCACAGGCCATCTTCCCGAATTGCACCGGAAGATCGGGGTGAGCGGGAACAGCAGCAAAGCGTTCCTCTCGGCCGTTGAGTTTGAATTTGTGGGATACGACCGGGGCGCCACAGAATATTTTGTGCCCGGAATGATCTACGGGGGTACCGGTCAGATTACCCCGGAGGCCATAGGAGGGGGGAGGCTCTATGAGCAGTGGGATGGAAATCTGTGGATACGGGAAGAGAGGATGCCTGCCCCGCTGATGGCCGTCCGGTTTGATAATAAGCACTCCTTTTCACTCCTGAACATAAGCCCGGACGGAAGAACCACCCTTGAAGATGCGCATGATGTTCAGGGGCTTACAATGGTGGATGAAGCGCTCCAGTTTGGATCTCTCTTTTCTGAACACCAGGGCGATACCCTCAGGATGGGTTATGGATTCCCCGGTTCGGAGGGATCGGTTACCTACCAGGGAGATACCTACCCGGGTGGTCAACAGCACCAATGGAGGAGGCGGTATCATCCAATAGAAGAGGGACTTCAGCATGCCTATAGTCTTAGTTTTAACATGGACTCCAGTTCCGGATTCAGGGAGTTTTACAGCGCCGAGTGGTTGAATGCATTTATGAAGCTGGATCCGGAGGTAAACCACCAGGATATCGAACAGGCCAGGGATGCCCTGCTCTCCATATTGCCAGGAGTTGTGATCAGGGAGGCGCACCGGACCGGTTTCTCTAACTGGCATGATGCCACAGACCCATCCGATAAGAATATTGACAACAAAGCAGTATTTGGCTTTACCGGGAAGAACCTTGAGGTTGCCAATTACCTGTTGTATCATGCAAGGGTGCATCCGGGGGAAGAGCGTGCCGGCTACCTGGATCTTGCCGGTGAGATCATAGCCTCCTTTACCAGCCTCAAGGTGGATCCCCCCGCAGGAGAGGGCTACTATTTTAAAACAGGTGAACCGGCCCTGGCCATTCCTCACCATCAGCAGGTATACTTAAGGTCGTATGGTGATGGGATGAAAGCGCTTGCACGTGCATATATCCTGGAAAAAGAGTATGGGACCATTCATCCGGACTGGCTGGCATGGATGAGCAGGTTTGGAAACTGGGTGTTGGAACAACAGTACCCGGAGGGTGGTTTTCCCAGGGCCTGGGAGCCGGGAACCGGGAAAGTCTCAGCGGAATCACCGGCATCGAGTTACAACCTGATCCCGTTTTTGTGTAACATGTACACCATTACTCAAGAGGCAAAGTGGCTTGAAGCTGCACAACTGACCGGTGAATTTTCATGGGGTTCGGGTCAGAAGCAGGGCCGCTTTGTGGGAGGTACCATTGATAATCCCAATGTGCTGGACAAGGAGGCCGGAACCCTTTCGGCAGAAGCCTACCTGTCACTCTACGAAGTCACTGAAGATACGAAGTGGCTGGAAAGGGCGCAGGCAGCGGCCCGTTTTGCCGAAACCTGGATCTATATCTGGAATGTGCCCATGGTCGGGGGGGACCCGGATAAGGAGTGGGCGGATGATGTTTCAACGGTGGGACTTCAGCTGATCTCCACCGGCCACTCCCTTGTGGACAACTACATGGCATTTGATGTGGATACCTACGCAAAGCTCTACAGCTATGCAGGTGATCCGCATGATTTTGATGTGGCCAGGCTTCTGCTGCACAATACGAAAGGTATGTTGGCCCTGCCGGGAAGGGAATACCAGTACAGGGCTCCGGGGTGGATCCAGGAGCACTGGTCCCTGGCACCTCCCAGGGGAAAGGGCCTGCATCCCGGATGGCTTCCGTGGGTAACAACCAGCAATCTGAACGGGATTTGCGAAACCGAACGGTTCGACCGGGAGCTGTTTGAATCTTTGAAAGAGTAGCCCCGGTATCAGCCCATAGATACGACCGGCCTCACTACTTGATATCCCGGATCTTCATGGAGATGACATCGCCCGATTCGGCATCCAGCTTGAAGATCTTGTAGCGCACCGATTTACCCACAAGCAGGGAGCTGGCCACAGAGTTGGAGACCCCCTCATAGCTCAAGGTGATAAACCAATGGGCTTTGTCCTCGGTCAGCTCCACCTCCTCCAGTTGCACCTTTTCAGCGTCGGGGAAGAAGGAGGCCAGGTGTGCCTTGGCTTTATCAGCTGCCTCTTTGACATCAATCATAATGGGCTCTAAATATTATCTTCCCTAAGTTTCATATAGGATTTCGGGTGCAGGCAGACAGGGCAGTTCTCCAGCGCCTTCTCCGATTCGTATACATAGCCACACACCATGCATTTCCACCACACCTTTCCATCTTTCATAAAGACCTTGTCTTCTGAAACGTTCTGGAGTAGCTTCAGGTAGCGTCGCTCGTGTTCGGCTTCAACTTTGGCAATCATCTTAAAGGCTGAGGCTATCTTCGGGAATCCCTCCTCCTTAGCAATCTCAGCAAATTCGGGGTAGAGATCGGCCCACTCTTCGTGCTCACCCTCAGCCGCAGCTTTCAGGTTCTCGGCTGTGGTGCCGATTATCCCGGCAGGATAGGTGGCAGTGATCTCCACTGCTCCGCCCTCCAGGAATCTAAAGAAGCGCTTGGCATGTGCCTGCTCCTCTTTGGCCGTCTCCATGAAGATGGCAGATATCTGCTCAAACCCCTCTTTTTTGGCCTGTTTTGCAAAGAATTCATAGCGGTTCTTTGCCTGGGATTCACCTGCAAAGGATTTTAGCAGGTTCTGTTCGGTTTTTGTGCCTTTTAGTGAGTTTTCCATTTCAGTTGGTTTATAGTTTTATAAAGTCTTCTTTATCGCTTCCGCATACAGGGCACATCCAGTCGTCTGGAAGCTCGTTAAATTTTTTCTCCTCCTGCGCCTCGTCATAGATATACCCGCAGGCTGCACACTCGTATTTCGAATACTCCCCGTGGGAGGATCTCTTCTCCAGTTTGGATTTGTCCAGATAGGTGGGTGCATTTTTCGGGGCCACTCCCTTTCTGACCTGGCGGTAGTGCAGGTATGTGAGCGGATCCTTGCTCTCGTCCAGCATACCGGTTTGCAACAGCTCCCCTATAAACATCAGGTGTGTTCCTACATCAACTGTTTTCACCACCCGGCACTCAAGGAAAGCAATGGCATCGTTCAGGACAATGGGTACTCCGCTCTCACCATATTTCAGCTCCATCCCCTCCATTTTATCAGTGTCTCTTCCGCTCTTGTACCCGAAAGTTCCTATCAGGTCTGCAGAGGCATCTGACTGTAGCACAGAGACTGAAAAATGTCCTGAGGATTGTATGATTCCGGCCGTATGGTTCTCTTTGTTGCAGCAGGCTGCAAACTGTGGCGGATCGGAGGTGACCTGGAATACGGTATTGGAGATAAAACCGTTTCCCTCCTGTTCAGATCCGGAACTCACAATATAGAGCCCGTAGGAGATCTTAAAAAGCACATCATAATCAATCATACGTGTAGGATTTGAATGTCAACAAGAATGAAAGATATTCCAAATTACAGATATGATAGAAGGACTACTGGTACTCGATGAAGTTGAATTTGATACCGAGCCGGCCCTCCATGATCTCGCCAAGTTCCAGGAGCTCGGGGTCATCGAATTCGAAGTAGAAATTGACCGCGATCTCCTTGTTCTTATCCTGAAGCGGTTTGAACATGCGCATGATATCAAATACGCTCTGCACTGACGCTGTATCTACATATTCAAGCTTCAGGTCAATGGTGGTCAGATCCTGCGGGGTCTGGGCGTAGTCTTCTACCCATTCAACAATCGGTTTGAAGAATTTCCGGGGATCGGATAGTATGGAATTACCTGACAACTTAAAATAACCGGGTGTGCATTCTACTTCAAGAGACTTTTTTGTGGGTTCAATACTAATCTTTTCCATATTATAATATTAATCTTTTTCATATTCAATTCCAAACAGCGATAATATTTCGCGGGCCTTATTCAGGTTGAGTTCTGTGAGCAGGTCCTTCTCATTGGCCAGGTTCAGATTCTTCAGTTTTTTCATTATCTCCCTCCAATCGGCCGGGTCCTGGTCACAAATGACCGTCAGAAACCTGGCGAGGTTTGGAAGGGCATTCTCAGGAATCTGCTTTCTGAACAGATCAAGGGCCCCCGTCTCATGAAGCATCACCAGCTTCAGATTAAACTCGTCGACTTTTACCGGAACATCCTTGTCATCTTCAGGTACGATTTCCAGCTCCACCTGGCTTCTCAGGTAATCCATCAACTTCACGTTGAAGGTCAATTCAACCATGTCCCTGTAGATGCTGAAATCTTCGAAAAAGACCGAAGCACTTATCTCTTTGGTGAAGTACCTGTAGATATCCTCCAGCTTAAAATAGTTAACGAAGAGGTAGGTCCAGTTCTCCGACCTTTTGTCCTCCAGAAGGCTGCGGTGGTGCTCGATGTACATAGAAGCGCTGGAGTAGTATGCGGCCAGAAATTTACTCCTGATATCGGTGTCCTCCTCGTTGTCATAAAGGAACCTTTCGATCTTGCTGATCTCGTTGACCGCTTTGCCCCTTGAGGCACCATCAACAAGGAAGTCGAACTCCCTGATCATCTTATTGATCTTCTCTATGTTTGGAAGAAAAATCTTGGTATTGTTGAATGGGTCTTTGCGTTCAATAAGAATGTTCTTCTTCAGGCAGCGCTCCTCAAGTTCGGCCCTGGTTAAAATGCTCTTTTCTTCTCCCATTTACAGTTCAGTATTGCAATCAAATGATGGTGATACCGAATTTAGGATATTTTTTTGTAACAGGAGGGTGGAGGAGGAGCTGTTTTGACAAAAATCATGAGATCTTTCAAAAATTGGCAGAAATTTAACGTATGGGTGTGTGTTTAAAACCATTTTTCCTTATACAAACAGACTGCCGCAGAGGATAAGCATGGCTGATCTGTGCAGCGCTGGCTCCGGATGCTCCTTTTTTGTTTGTATCTTGTATTTAAGAATTGATCAAATTACAGTCTGTAATTATTTTTTACAGCTGAGCTTTACTTACTTTGCAGAATGACCAACATGCTTTACCGGATATTACTGGTTATACTACTCTCTGCGGGAATTGTCTCAATGTCTGAGGTTGCAGGACAGGGCTATAGAATTTTACCTCTTGGGAACTCCCTTACACAGGGGGCTGGCTCATTGCCTTTGGATCAAAGGGTCTCATACAGGCTGCAACTTCGGGATGCTATGATTGCGGGTGGATACAGCATTGATTATGTTGGTCACAGGAGTTCGGGAGATGCATTGCTTCCCCTGGATCCCGAACACTGCGGTATACCGGGGTTTCACGATCAGCATGTGCTTCAGTTGCTGACCAACGGGTATGATGCAGTCAATGATATAAAGACCACCCCGGCATCACGGCCCTATCTGGACTGGTTCACCGCCGATTTTATCTTGCTGCATATTGGAACCAGTGACATCGCATTCGATGGAGAGGGATCCGGTGCGGATACCGTGGCGCAGATTCTGGATAAGATTGAAGAGTGGGAGGCTGACAACGGTTCAGATGTTGTTGTTTTTGTTGCCAGAATAGTCAATACAACTCCTTACAACCCTGTCATCACCGATTTCAACGACAATGTGGCTGCAATTGTAGCCGGACGTGGTGACCCAACCATCCGCCTGGTTGATATGGAATCGGGAGCCGGAATTTTATATGGCGGGGACTTTGAAGCGGATGGAATTCATCTGTTGCAAAGCGGGTATGATAAGATGGGTGCTGCCTGGTTCAAAGCCATCGATTTCTATATTGCTTCACTGCCGGATGCTCCGGACAACCTGGGATTCACCAATGTTACAGACAGTTCCATGCGGGTCACCTGGGTGGATAATTCAGACAATGAGACAGGTTTTGTTGTGGAGCGTTCACTGGCAGCGGAAGGTCCTTTTGCAGAGATTGGAACAACAGGGGTGGATACAGCCTTTTTTGACGATTCCGGACTTGAGGATGTCACCACCTATTACTACCGGGTGAAGGCGGTGAATGCCACTGGAATGTCGGAATACATTTCGGGAAGTGAAACCACATTGTTGTCCCCTCCAAATGCCCCGGCTTCCCTGGATGCCAATGCGTCGGGCAGCTGTACGGTGGAATTGAGGTGGGTCGATATGAGTGACAATGAGGATGGTTTTTTGATGGAACGCTCCATTCTGCCTGCAGGTGGATTTACACCGCTTGATGTCATCGCTCCAAATAGTGAATCCTATACAGATGCCACTACCTTAAACCATACCACCTACTATTACCGCCTCAGT
The DNA here is from genome assembly GCA_039714775.1 of Bacteroidota bacterium. GTDB lineage: Bacteria > Bacteroidota > Bacteroidia > Bacteroidales. Next base: position 17,431 of record JBDLIQ010000039.1, on the reverse strand, counting down.
GCTTTTAACAGTGGAGGTAATTCGGACTACGTTACAGCCTCGGTGACCGTCTCATTTATCCTGGATGGAGGGCAGATCGGGGAGGATCAGAAACTTTGTCCCACCGGGGATCCGGCCATCATAGCGAACGTGATCTCTCCTTCAGGAGGAAGCAATAACTGGAGTTATCAATGGCAATCAAGAACTCCTCCCGCCCTCTCTTTCGGAGATATTGCCGGGGCAACAGACCTCTTTTATGATCCGCCTTCTGGAATTTTGGAGACAACAGAGTTCCAGCGTATCTCAACCGTGGAGTGTGGATCGGTTGCTTCAAATGTGGTCACCATCACAACAGAAGATAGTGAGGATCCACTGTTCACTGTTTGCCCCAATGATATCACCGTTGAGATTGAGAGAGATGAGACAACCGGCTCCATTGTTACACAGGATCCACTGTTCACAGATAATTGCGAAGTTGTTTTATTGACCTGGTCAATGAGTGGGGCCACCACCGGTGCATCACCCGCATCGGGGATCAACTACCTGGGAACAGCACTGTTTCAGATCGGGACAACCACTGTAACCTATGTCGCAGAGGATTTTGCAGGCAACACCTCAACATGCCAGTACAGTGTCACTGTTGAGATCAGGGATCCGCACATACTGGATGTAACCATACCCGGAGTCTCCATGAAGATTGGCGATGTGATCACCGCCACCATTCAGGTGGCCAATGATGGAGGATCGGTTTATACCCTGGTATCGGGCGATATCGGTGGATACCCACTCTACAACCTGCAGAGGATAAACAACACTGAATACCGGGCCAGTTTCGAAGTTGCTGAGGGAGGTAACAGTTATCTGGCGGAGGAGGATATCCCGGTGGGGAGCCTGGTGGTATCTGACGGGACCACACCCAGCCAGCCTTATGCTACCCCCATATCCCAGGACAATGATCTTCTGGACGCAGAATACCCGGTAGTTACTGATGTTTCGGTAGGCGCCGGGGACTATGGAATTGGGGATATGGTGGTTCTGGATATTGTTGCAGATGGAACTGGCTACGAAGTATATTCAACATCAAGTATCAATGATGTCGCTGTCACAGAACCCAATATTCTGTTCAGTGAACCCGGGGGAGGTGCCTACCGGCTGGTCTATCAGGTTGAGGAGGGGGATATCAGTGTGGGCCCAGGTGAATTGAAGGCTTCGGTCACCCTGATCAAACCATCGGGTAATGTGGGGCAGCCATATACCATGATCAGCAATGTAGATGAGGTCACAATTGATGCACACCCGCCGGTCATCACCAGGATGGAGGTGCCGTCCATTGAGGTTGGTGTAGGGGGAACGGTCCAGGTTACGATATTAGCCGATGAAGCGCACTATGCTGTGGCTGCAGGAACCGTGATTAACGGGATCCCTGTCAGTTCACCTGATGTTACCTTTTCAGAAATAGCCGGCGGACTCTATGAGCTCTCCTATGTGGTGGGGGCGGATGATGCCGGGGTTGCTCCTGGCGAGCTGGATATGACCCTTCTCCTGCGTGACGGGACCGGAAATCTCAGTGCTCCCTATGCGGTGATTGAACCGAATCTCCTGGAGATCTATACAGATATACCATCTGCACTGCTGACAGGCACATCTGAAGTGTGTGAGGATGAGGAGGCTGATCTTGTCCTGTTTCTTAACGGGGGGAGGGCTCCGTGGAGCATTGATCTTAGCTCCGGGACAGAGACCACCTCTTATGAAGGGATCACCGGCGATGAGTTCCATATTATGGTCCAGCCTGATAGCACAACCACCTACCGTGTGACAAGGGTGACCGATCTGAACGGAGTGGAGGGTAACATGAGCAACAGTCGACAGGTTCAGGTAAATGCAAAAACAGCGGTAAACATCATCAACCTGGCCGGAAGTTACAGCATTGAAGATGATCCCCAACCATTGGAGGCTGATGTGCCGGGAGGCCTGTTTTCAGGACCCGGGGTTTTCACTAATCCCCCGCTTTTTGATCCGGGTCTTGCCGATACAGTTGACTCTCCTCACACAATCTACTACACCTTCACCAATCAGGGCGGATGCGTCAGCGTGGACAGTGCCCTTGTATTTGTACTGGGTGCTGAAGGTGATATCTACCTGCCCTATGAGGTGGTTTGTGAGGATGCAGATCCTTTTATGGTTACAGCCTCCAATGTGGAGGGGGTAACAGGTAGTTTTCTACTCCATAACCAGTCCGGCCAGGTAGTTCCGGGGCTCACCGACAACGGGGATAATACAGCCACTATCCTTCCTTCACAGCTGACTTCCGGCAATTATACAGTCGAATACGCCTATTTTGATGAGGTTACGCTCTACTTAAGGAGATCTTTCATTGTGGAGGGCGTACAGACTCCTGGTTTTACCTCGCCCGACAAGTTCACATTGTGTCATAATGTGGACCTGGTGGCATTGACCTCAACTGTTGCAGGTGCCATATTTACAGGATCAGGAGTATCCGGGAATGTTACCGATGGATTTTGGTTTGATCCCGGGGAAGCCGGACTGGGAACCCATACCATCACCTGTACCGCAACAACAGCACATGGCTGTTCGGAAAGCATTCAGCAAAATCTGGATGTAGTGGATGTTCCGAAGGTCCGGTTTGCCATAAACTCAGCCTGCATTTCGCAGGATGGTTCGGAGATATCATTCAGCAACCTGACTACCGGAAAGCTCGATGTTGAGAGGTGGAGCTGGGACTTTGGAGATCCCTCCAGCGGGGAGCAAAACCGGAGTGACCTGATTGAACCTGCTCATTTCTATGAGACATCGGGCTCCCGGACCATCAACCTCATGGCCACAACATATGAGGGGTGTGTGGATCAATTTGCCATTGATACGGTGATTGGAATGAGACCGGCTGCAGATTTTACCTGGATCACCGATTGCTTCAAAGGCGGAACGGAAACGCGCTTTCTGGACAGATCTGCTTTGGGATCGGGTGATCTTGATCTGTTGCGCTGGACCTTCAGGGCTTCGGGCGGTTCTGTATTAAGTGAGGATACAACAGCTTCATCTGCAGATACAGTCAGCTTCTATTTTGGTGCGATCAATACCTACAGGGTTGATCTGCATGTTCGGGGAACAGATGGCTGTTGGGACGAGACTTCAAAGGAGTTGACACTCAGACCGACGATCTCCCTGCAAGACAGGAGTTACGAGGAGGATTTTAATGATAGCGAAAGCAAGTGGACCACCCACTCAGACAGCACAGCCATCAGTTGGATATGGGACACTCCGGATTTTGAAGGATTTAATGTTGTTGCCGGAGACAGGGCATGGCTCACCCATCTCCCTGATCTGCCAGACTACACTGAACATTCGTGGGTACAGAGCCCCTGTTTCGATTTCACCGGAATGGATGTGCCGATGATCAAACTGGATCTCATGCGAAGTTTTGTGCCGGATTTTGTGAATGGAGCTGTGCTGCAGTACCAGAATGTTGTTGAAGAGGGCTGGAAAACAGTTGGCCGGGTCTCCTCTGGTATTCAGTGGTACAACGCTTCCGATATAGAGAATCGTCCGGGAGGAAGCAGTGCCGGATGGGGCCTGGAGGAATTTAACCCCGATTCCGAATGGATCACTGCTGTCCACGATCTTGATGAGGTGATGGGAGAATCTCACATCTCATTCAGGGTGGCAATTGCCACTGCTGGAGTTCAGGAGATTGGAAACCAGGGATTTGCTTTTGATAATATTGCGATCACTGAACGGACCCGGCGGGTGGTGCTTGAACATTTTACCAGCTCGGCCGATGGTTTATCAAGGTTGGCAGATGACATTATCGATGATGTCAGTATGCAAAATCCGGGAATTGCAATCGATCTGCAGTATCACATGGACATTCCCGGTTCGGATCCCATGAACGGTAACAATCCTAATCCTCCATTAACCAGGGCCAGTGTGAATGGGATTTCAGATCCGCCCTATACAATCATGGATGGAGGAACGGCTCCCGACACCAGATTTACCTTTAACGAACTGGAATCGGAGGCCTTTGAAGACCAGCTCATACTTTTATCCCTTGAGATGCCGGCCTTTGACATCGAACTGGAGGTGGAGTGGAGTGGAGAGGAGGTTGTATCAACTACAACGGTGACCAGCATAGCACCATACAGTGAGAATATACAGCTCTATGTGGTTGTCATGGAACAGGAGGTCACAGCATACACCGGTGGGAATGGTGACAGGAGCTTCCGGAATGTGGTGCTGGATATGTTGCCCAATGCCACGGGAGAACTGCTTGGCAACAGGTGGGAATCGGGAACAGCGGTGGAACAGGTCAATCCATGGGCCATTGCACCCTATGTGGAAGATGCTGAAGATCTGGTTGTGGTGGCCTTTATCCAGGACCGGAGTACAGGCAGGATACTCCAGTCGGCCGTTGAATACCGAAACGATCCGGTGGCTGTTGCTGAGATTGAATCAGCACTGGCAGTGCTGACCCTTTACCCCAATCCTGCCAGCGATGTTCTGTTTATTAATCTTGGTGAAAGGGCAGGTCAAGACGGAATCTTCGAGTTGACAGATATGAGTGGCCGGGTGGTTGAAAATGGTATTGTACCTGAAGGATACCAGCTGATCAGGGTACCTGTAGAACATCTCGACCCTGGGATCTATTTGGTTCGCTGGATCGGATCGGGGAGGCTGAAGGGGGCCGGCAAGCTGGTTAAGAGCCGGTAGTGATTATTTGAAAAAGGTGAAATTCACCCCTCCGTATTTCCTGGTTTGCATGAAATGATTGTGGGCAGTGAATGTGTAGTTCCCAGGATGTTCCAGAATAAACAGACCCTCTTTGGCCAGTATTTCCGTTTTAAAAACCATGTCAGGTAGTGTGTCAAGCTGGGGATGGTCATAAGGGGGATCGGCAAAGATGATGTCAAAGGACTGATAGGGTCTCTTCAGATAGCGAAAAACATCACCCCTGATCACAGAGACCAACTCCATCTCCATCTCTTTACATGTATTCCTGATAAAACTATAATGCGCATGATCCCGCTCCACTGCCACCACACTCCTGGCCCCCCTTGAGGCAAATTCATAGGTGATGCTTCCTGTCCCTGAAAAGAGATCAAGCACATCCATCTCCTCCATATCACACAGGTTCAGGAGGATATTGAAAAGACTCTCCTTTGCGAAGTCGGTTGTGGGCCTGGCTTTGAAGGTCCTGGGTGGATGGATCTGTTTACCCCTGTATATGCCGCTGATTATGCGCACTTGCTACCTTCTGAAAGGATCATGAAACGAAGTACCTGGATTGTTGAGAGCTCCTCAAGGTAGTAGGGTGTGGCCTTGACATGCCTCACATATTTACCCAGTAGTGTGAACAGCTCATGCTCCGGATGTACAGTGCCGGTAAGGTAAACGGGTACATTCTCCCGGTCCATTTCCAGCTGTTTCATGGTATTTAAAGTATGATAGATAAAATCGGACGGCTCTTTCAGGGCGTACCGGTTTTGCAACCGAATCCCGTCTTCCCGGATTACCAGGAGGTCAAGGGTTTGCAGCTGGACATCAGCAAGGAAAAAACCACGCTGATGGTCGCTGGCCTGTATCTGATCAGATAGTGAGATCATACATTCGGCCGTGTGGATGATGTTTACTTTGCCCTTAATCTGCGCTTTCAACTGATCCAATTCAGCCGGATAGGCAAACAGGATATGGAGGTGGCGGTCACGGATGTGCCTGTGGTCCACCCGGTCCGTCTCTTCCAGGGGAATGGTTTTATCAAGAAGTGACCTGGCAGTCTCCTCACTGAAAAACTGGTCAGGAACCAACGATACGGCAGAGGTATCCATAATAAAAACAGTTTCTCCTTCGAATGAGAGAAGCTGAAGTTCATCCAGAATCCGGCTGCACTCTACAGGAAGTTTGCTGGCCGGCACCGATGCATCAGACCTGTATTCTTTCAGCAGAACAGGCCTGTAGCTCGCATCAGATACAAGAATAGAGAATCGATCCGGAGCGAACCGGATGGAAAGGTGTCCTTTGTTTTTAATATCCTGGGAGACAGAATTCGATATTATACCCTCCACCTGCATGAGGCGGGGCCTATTCCCAGTTTCCGGTAAGCGTGCCTTCCTCCAGGGATCCGAATTTTACACCTTCGAATCCCACGATCTTATTTCGCTCGTCTGTGTAGTTGATAACCAGCTGCCTGTCCATTCCGTTAAGCAGATCGTCATACATAACAAAGACCTCCACCACCTGGACCGTCAGGTTGGAAGAGGTGAGGAACTCTCCTGCCTCCATGGTGAACACGACACCGTCGGTGTAAGGGACCAGACGCAATGAATCGGTGTTATAACTGCTTCCAAAGAGTGAGTCAAGGACAGGGACCAGGGTAGTCTCACGGCTAATGATCTCCTCCTTCAAAGCCTTTTCACGTGCTTTCTCAAACCCCATCTCCTCCAGCAACTCCTCCGGAATTGTTCCAATGGCCTTGACAACTGCAAATGAACCGGTATCAAGAAAGGCCTGGAGCGTGTCAAAGTTACCCATATAGGTTTTGTACATATCTTTGTACGCCTTCTGGGCTGTCCTGATCTCGATCAACTTGTTAATGGTTGCTGTTTCCCTCACTGCAACCTCCTTGTTAAAGCGAATCGGTTCCATGATGCTTTCAACGATCAGATAACCTAAAACGATGATAATTATTGCAAATAGAATCTGGATTACACGTCTCATGGGGAATGCTTTTAATGTTTGCGAACAAATTTAGCAAAAAAATAACATATTATATATTTTTATATGCTGCATTAATTCTGAGAGATGCTTAGAAAATTCATAGCCTCAAAAATTCTTGAAAACCTTGAGTTTCAGCCAACGAAGGGTCAGGTTGAGATGATTCATGAACTGGGAGGGTTTCTTGCTTCGGACGATCCCGCCGAGGTGATGATGGTGAAGGGATATGCAGGAACGGGAAAAACCACCCTTTTAAGCAGCCTTGTTAAGACCCTCGATTCCATGAAGCAGAGGAGTCTCCTGCTTGCTCCCACCGGTCGTGCAGCAAAGGTGCTCAGCGCATATACGAAACGGCCGGCCTGGACCATTCATAAAAAGATTTACCGGCAGAAATCGGGGAGGGACGGACTGGGTGAATTTGTGCTTGACCGAAATCTTAACAAGAATACCTACTTTATTGTGGATGAGGCATCCATGATCGGGGAGAGGACGCCGGATCCCTTTTTTGGTTCGGGGGATCTGCTCAGGGACCTGCTCGATTTTGTGGAGTCGGGAACAGCGTGCAGGCTGATCCTGGTGGGGGACACGGCCCAGCTTCCACCCGTGGGACTGGAGATCAGCCCTGCGCTTAGCAGGGAGCGGCTTGAACAACTGGGTTATCACATCAGGGAGATTGAGATGACCGATGTGATCAGGCAGGCCGAGGGATCAGGGATCCTCCATAATGCCACCTCCATCCGAAACCTGATCTCGGATGGGAGAGCTGAAATACCAGGTTTCAATTTCGATGCATTTGAAGACATCACCATGTTGGGTGGTGCTGAGCTCCTGGAGGCCATCAGTGCCAGTTATGACCGTTATGGTATCGGGGAGACCATCGTTGTTACCCGATCCAACAAGCGGGCCAACCGTTTCAATGCTGGTATCAGGAGTCAGATCCTGTGGAGGGAGGAGCAGGTCTCTCCCGGGGATCTGCTGATGGTGGTCCGAAACAACTATTTCTGGAAGGATGAGGACAACCGCATCGATTTCATTGCCAACGGGGATATTGTGAAGGTGGAACGGTTGGTTCAAACCGAAGAGGTGCATGGATACAGGTTTGCCGATGTGGTGGTGTCACTGCCCGATTACGAAAACCTGGAGATTGAGGTGAAGGTGCTTCTTGACGTGATCGATCTGGATGCACCATCGCTGAACTGGGAACAACAGAAGAGACTTTCCATGTCGGTGGCCGAGGATTATCCCGATGTGGTGAACCGGAGACAGATGGCTACAAAAATTGCCGCCGACCCCTATTACAACGCACTCCAGGTGAAGTTTGCCTATGCAGTCACCTGCCACAAATCACAGGGGGGCCAATGGAAATCGGTCTTCCTTGACCAGGGTTTCTTTACAGACGAGATGCTCAACCTGGATTACCTGCGCTGGCTCTACACCGCCTTCACCCGGGCTTCGGACCACCTCTACCTGGTTAACCTGGCCAAACAGTTTGTGCCCCGGTAACCCCCGGGTTTCATCTTTCGATTTGAAAAACCTTCCGGAAATGGTACCCGTAGATGCTGTGGGTAATGGCCAGAGGAAGCAGTTGTGGCCTTCGGAAGAGGCTCCATGCAAAGAGTCTCCAGTAATAGATCCTGCCCCTGCCCAGAATGCCGATGTATAGAATGGAGCGCAGCAGGGCGCTGATGCTTTGATAGTTCAGCCGCCTTCCAAACCTGGTTGCCGGTTTGAACTCCTTCAGGAACCTCCTTAACCGGTCATAGTATGCCCTGTTTGAATAGATGCCGGTCAGAATGGCCTGGTAACCGGTCAGCAGGGTCTCCCTGTTCATTACCGGGACAAAATTCATTGAATAATCTGTGTTGTTGCCCTCATAGGTGCTGATGATCCTGCCCTCACGCTTCATCCGTTCGTAGAGCCTGGTCCTGCTGGGCGCATTCAACAGTCCGACCATGGCGGTCATGATACCGCTCTGCTGGATAAAATCGATCTGGTTCTGGAAGACAGCGGTGGTGTCATGATCAAATCCGACAATAAAACCGGCTGTAACCTCAATGCCGGCTGACTGGATCTCCCGGACACTTTGCAGCAAATCACGCTCCAGGTTCAGTTTCTTATCACACTCTTTCAGGCTCTCTTCGTTAGGAGACTCGATACCAATGAATACCCTGTTAAACCCGGCATCCGCCACCTGTTTCAGCAGTGCGGTATCATCAGCCAGGTTGATGGAGGCTTCGGTAGTAAATGAGAACGGGTATCTGTGAGACTCGTTCCATCGGGTGATGGCGGGCAAAAGTTCTCTCTTCAGATGGTACCGGTTCCCGATGAAGTTGTCATCCACAAAGAAAACATTGCCTCTGAAGCCTGTCTGGTAGATACCCTCCAGTTCATCCAGGATCTGTTCACCGCTCTTTACACGAACCTTCCGGCCAAGCAGTGCCGTGATCTCACAAAACTCACAATTGTACGGACATCCCCTTGTGTACTGGATGCTCAACTGGCCATAATCCGATGCATCGATCAGCGAATAGTCGGGCGGGGGAGAGGCCTTCATCTCCGCGAAATCCCTGGTACGGTAGATCTTTTTTGGCTGACCCTTTTCAAGGTCTGAAAGGAGGTGCGGCAGTGTGATCTCTGCTTCGTTGAGGACCAGGTGATCCACATGCGACCATGGATCCGGATCTCCGGTAAAGAGGGGACCGCCGGCTACAACCCTCCTGTTGAGTTCCCTGCACCTGTTAATCACATCCGACGCTGATTTTTCCTGAACGGACATGGCTCCAACCATCACATAGTCGGCCCAGAGGATCTCTTTATCGCGCAACGGCCTGACATTCAGATCAACCAGCCTCTTTTCCCACCGCGTAGGAAGCAGGGCCGCTACGGTCATTAGTCCCAGTGGCGGGTTGTTGGCTTTCTTTGAGATAAATTTCAGGGCGTGTTTGAAACTCCAGTAGGTATCGGGATAGCTGGGGCTGACCAGTAGAATATGCATAGTTTAAGGGTTTGAAATTCAGACCAATGTATGTGGTAATTTCATGGAAGAAAAATATATGTGGTGGTTGAAACAGAAATGGGATTATTCAACCCGGAGCTGTGGTGAAAGGGGCCAATTTGGGATAAACAGCGCAAGAAAAATTATGATTATGAAGGATATATAGGGAACATGTTAATAATAAGTCTATTTTTGTTTCTGTTAAAGATTTAAAAAACTAAGCTTGATTAAAACAAATTGAAATGAACATTTATGTAGGAAACCTCAATTTCAAGGTAACAGAGAATGACCTGGAAGCATTATTTGGTGAGTATGGAGCCGTTAGTTCCGTAAACGTAATTACTGACAAATACAGTGGTCGAAGTAAAGGATTTGGGTTCGTCACCATGGAGAGTGATGATGAAGCAAACAAAGCCATCGAAGGGCTGAATGGCACCGATCATCAAGGCAGGGACATCACAGTCAACCAGGCAAAACCAAGGAAAGAGAACGACAGGTTTTAAACTATAGTCCGGTAGATCTTATATACCCGTTCAGACCTTTTTTGGTCTCAACGGGTTTTTTTACTCCCCGATAATCTTTACCAGCACGCGCTTGCGGCGCTTGCCGTCGAACTCGCCATAGAAGATCTGTTCCCAGGGACCGAAGTCCATCTTGCCCTCTGTGACAGCCACCACCACCTCGCGGCCCATGATGGTGCGCTTGAGGTGGGCGTCGGCATTGTCTTCAAAGCCGTTGTGCCGGTACTGGTTGTAAGGCTTTTCGGGAGCCAGCTTCTCCAGCCACACCTCGAAGTCGTGGTGCAGTCCCGACTCATCATCGTTGATAAACACAGAGGCACTGATGTGCATGGCGTTGACCAGGATAAGACCCTCCCGGATACCGCTCTCCATCAGGCAGGCCTGCACGTCGGGGGTGATGTTGATCAGTTCTCTTCTCTTTGTAATGTTGAACCAGAGTTCTTTACGGTATGATTTCATGGCAGTGAATTTGTTACAGGTCAGATGAGTTTCAGATCTTTCTTAAGGTGCTCAATCCGCCTGTCCAGTGTTGTTTTAATCTTTTCGTAATCCTCCCGGCTCTCCAGGTTGTCAAATACGCTAAAATAGAATTTGATTTTTGGTTCCGTACCCGAAGGTCTGACAGAGATCTTGCTTCCATCCTCCAGAAGGAACTGGAGTACGTTGGATTTGGGCAGGTCCATGGGGCTCTTCTCGCCGGTCGAAGTGTCGAGGCTGACCTGTTCCTGGTAGTCGCGGATCACCTGTACTGCAGAGCCGGCAATGCTTTTCGGTGGATTGCTTCTGAACCCGGCCATCATCTCCTGGATCTCTTCAGCACCCGATTTTCCTTTTCTCACCACGTTGATGAGTGACTCCCGGTAGAGCGAAAAATCCTGGTATATCTCAAGCAGGATGTCATAGATGCTTTTTCCCCGGCTGCGACCCCAGGCTGCAAGTTCGGCCAGGATCGAACATGAGGCTACCGCATCTTTGTCCCTGACGAAATCACCAATCATAAAGCCGTAACTCTCTTCACCACCCCCGATAAAGGTCATGGTCTCTTCGTTCTTCCGGATAATGTCGGCAATGAATTTGAAACCGGTAAGCACGTCCCAGTAAGGCACCTTGTAATGGTTGGCCATATCGGCGATCAGTTCCGTGGTTACCACGGTCTTCACAATGTACTCCTTGCCGGTCAGTTTCCCCCGCTCCGACCACTGGGAAAGCAGGTAATAGCTGAGCAGGGCAGCGGTCTGATGACCATTCATCAGCATCAGCTTCCCCTGGTCGTCCCTGATGGCGATTCCCACCCGGTCGGCATCCGGATCGGAGGCCATCACCAGGTCCGCACCCACCTCATCAGCCTTTTTCAGGGCCAGGTCCAGTGCGGCTGATTCCTCCGGATTGGGTGAAGCTACGGTGGGAAAATTGCCGTCCACAACATCCTGTTCAGGTACGTTGTAAATGTTCTTAAAGCCCAGCTCCTTCAGGGCCCTTGGCACCATTTTTACACCGGTTCCGTGGATGGGGGTGTAGACGATCTTTATATCCGAATGGGCCGCTATCACCTCCGGGTTGATCGATTGATTGACCACCTCACTGATATAGAGGGCGTCCATCTCTTCACCCAGGGTGATGATCGAACTCTTATCACCGTCAAATCTGACATCTTCGATGGATCTGATCTGCTGCACCTCGTTGATAATGTTCACATCATGGGGGTTGATGATCTGTCCCCCGTCTTCCCAGTACACCTTATAGCCGTTGTACTCTTTCGGATTGTGTGAGGCGGTGACCACCACACCACTCTGGCACCCCAGCTGCCTGATGGCGAAACTGAGTTCCGGGGTGGGCCTCAGGTCATCGAAGAGGTAGGCTTTGATCCCGTTGGCCACACAGATCTGGGCAGTTATCTCTGCATACAGGGGACTGTTATTCCTGCAATCGTGGGCCACGGCAACGCTGATCTCTTCCCTGTCGCTGAACTGTTTCAGCAGGTAGTTGCAGAGGCCCTGTGTGGCCATTCCAACGGTGTAGATATTCATCCGGTTGGTTCCCACACCCATGATCCCCCTGAGTCCGCCGGTCCCGAATTCAAGGTCCCTGTAAAAACTCTCTACAAGTTCTGTCTCATTTTCACGCATCATGGTCCGGATGGCCTCCCTGGAAGCATCATCAATGGGGCTGTCGATCCAGGCCTGAGCCTTCTCTTTTACCTGTTGCAGGATCTCCTGGTTGCTGTTCATTTCGATTGTGTTATAGTAGATTTTTAATGCACTTCTCGAGGCTCTCCCTCCAGTAGGGGACCTCAACATCATATACCTCTTTGATCCTGGATTTGTTCAGGACCGAATAGGCCGGTCTTTTAGCCGGCAGCGGGTACTGATCAGTTTCAACAGGCAGGATCCTGCCTTTGCAGTTGATCTGTTTGCATATCTCCATGGCCAGGTCATACCAGCTGCAAATGCCTTCGTTGGAATAGTTGAAAATTCCGGGGACAAAAGGCCTCTTTTCCGTATCCACATCGCAGATGATCTGCATGATTGCCCTGGCAAGATCTTCTGCGTAGGTCGGGGTGCCGATCTGGTCATAGACCACCCTGATGTCATCACGCTTGTCCATCCGGTTGATCATGCTCTTTACAAAGTTCTTTCCAAACAGGCTGAATAGCCAGGAGGTTCGGATCACCAGTGCCCTTTGATGATCATGAAGGATACGTTCACCCTCAAGTTTTGTATTGCCATAAACACTCAGCGGAGCAGGAGCGTCATCCTCCCTGATGGGCCTGAGCAGGTCACCTTTGAAAATATAGTCGGTTGAGATGTGAATGATCCTGGTTTCAGGAAATTGCTCCAGAATTGTGGAGAAGTTACCCACCACGTCCCTGTTGAGTTGCATGGCCCGCTCCGGTTCCGATTCTGCGCCATCCACATCGGTATAGGCTGCACAGTTGATGATGTAGTCGGCCGGATTGGATTCCAGATGGCTCTTAATGGCATCGACATCGGTAACATCAAGCTCTTCGATATCGGTAAAAGTGTAGACCTGGCGGTAGTGGTTGCGAAGTTTCTTAATCTCGCGTCCCAGCTGTCCCTTGGCCCCGGTTACAAGTACCTTACTCATGATAAATCCTTTTGAAGATTTTTTAAATAGGGGAGTTCTTTGTCTTTCTCCGAAATAACTGCAGATGCCGGGTCCACCTTCCAGTCGATCCCCAGTTCGGGATCAGCACAATGGATCCCCGATTCCGATTCAGGATGGTAATAAGCATCGCATTTATAGTAGATGGTGGCATATGGCGAGAGTACGGAAAATCCGTGGACAAATCCTTTCGGGATCAGTAGCTGCAGGTGGTTCTCAGCACTGAGCTCGATCCCAAACCACTTGCCAAAAGTGGGGGATCCCCTGCGCAGGTCGACTGCTACATCATAGATCAGTCCTTCGGTTACCCTGACCAGCTTGGTCTGGGCATGGGGAGCCTGCTGACAATGCAACCCCCTGATCACCCCCCGGGTTGACCTGGACTGGTTGTCCTGGATAAATGAGAAATCGATTCCGTTTTCCTTCAGCTTCCCATGGTGATAACTCTCGAAAAAATAGCCACGTTGATCCCTGAACACCCTCGGCTCTATGATGGTCAGCCCCTCTATGCCTGTCTCTCTTATCTGCATGATGGGTTAATTGTTAAAGCTGAATATGGTCTCCTCTGCAATACTGAAGAGGTACTGGCCATATGCACTCTTCTTAAGTTGCCTGGCAAGGATCAGCAGTTGCTTTTTGTCTATAAAGTCCATTTTGTAGGCGATCTCCTCAATGCATGAAATCTTTAATCCCTGCCGTTTCTCAACAGTATGAATATAGTTGGATGCCTGCAGCAGGCTTTCATGGGTCCCTGTATCGAGCCAGGCCATCCCACGTCCCATGATCTGTACCTTCAGCCTCTGCTCCTCCATGTAGAGCCTGTTCAAATCGGTGATCTCCAGTTCGCCGCGGGCCGAAGGCTTCAGGGATTTGGCTTTTTCAATTACATCATTGCCATAGAAGTAGAGTCCTGTAACGGCATATTTGGACCTTGGTTTCTTAGGTTTCTCCTCCAGGCTGATGGCTCTGCCGGATTGGTCAAATTCGACCACGCCGTAGCGCTCAGGATCAGTTACGAAGTAGCCAAAGACCACGGCGCCATCCCGGATCGAAGCGGCTTCCCGCAGGGTATGGCCGAAACCATGTCCATAAAAGAGGTTGTCTCCCAGGATCATACACACAGGGTCACTGCCAATGAACTCCTCACCGATTAAAAAGGCCTGGGCAAGTCCGTCAGGAGAGGGCTGAATGGCATAGGAGAGGGATAATCCAAGGTGGGATCCATCCTCAAGAAGGGTCTCGTAGAGGTGGATGTCCTCGGGTGTGGAGATGATCAGGATCTCCCTGATCCCCGCAAGCATCAGTACGGAGAGTGGATAGTAGATCATCGGTTTGTCATATACCGGGATAATCTGTTTGGAGATGGATCTTGTAATGGGATAGAGTCTTGTCCCTGATCCTCCGGCAAGTATAATTCCTTTCATTTTATTCCTCCTTAAGTAATTGGTCAAAATAGGCAATGGTTTTTTTAAGTCCCGTCTCCAGCTTCACAACCGGTTTCCAGCCATCCAGCAAGTTTTTTGCCATGGTGATATCGGGTTTGCGTTGAATGGGATCATCCTGGGGCAGGGGGTGGAAAGTGATCTTTGATTTTGAACCGGTCATCTCAATGATCTTCTCAGCAAGTTCAAGGATTGTAAACTCTACCGGATTGCCCAGGTTGACCGGACCCGTAACCTCATCACCGGTCTGCATCATGCGGATCATTCCCTCCAGCAGGTCATCTACATACTGGAAACTCCTGGTCTGTTTACCATCCCCGTAGATGGTGATCTCATCATTTTTTAGTGCCTGTACAATAAAATTGGAAACCACCCTTCCATCGTTGGGATGCATCTGTGGACCATAGGTATTGAAGATCCGGATGATCTTAATTCGCACCTTATTCTGCTGATGGTAATCTGTAAACAGGGTCTCAGCACACCGTTTGCCTTCATCGTAACAGGATCTGGATCCTACCGGGTTTACATTCCCCCAGTAGGTTTCGGGCTGGGGATGGACCATCGGATCACCATAAACCTCACTTGTGGAGGCCTGCAGCACTTTGGCTCTGATTCGTTTGGCGAGCCCCAGCATATTGATGGCCCCCATAACCGAAGTCTTTACCGTCTTAATGGGATTGTACTGGTAGTGGATGGGTGAAGCCGGACATGCCAGGTTATAGATCTCATCAACCTCTGCATAAAATGGGGAGGTGACATCGTGCCTGACCATCTCAAAATAGGGATGGTCAAGCAGATGAAGGATGTTGCGCTTTGCTCCTGTAAAATAGTTATCCAGACAGAGCACTTCGTTTCCCTCTTTAAGGAGTCTCTCGGATAGATGGGAGCCGATGAAACCGGCCCCCCCGGTGATTAATACTCTTTTCATGAACGGATTGAGATTCTTTTCTTTTTTGATTTATGGATTTACAGGCTGTTTTCCAATGCTGTAGTAGGTAAAGCCATACTCCAGGAGCTCTTCAGCATCATAGATGTTCCGGCCATCGAAAATCACCTTTTCGCCTATCAGTTTATTCAGTATTTTGTAATTCAGTACACGGAATTCGGGCCATTCGGTAACCACGATAAGCGCGTCGGTGTCAATAATCGCCTCGTACTTGTCATCGCAGTATTCAACAGCATCTCCCAACTGCTTGTGTGCCTCCTCCATGGCTACAGGATCATACACCTTAATGGTTGCTCCTGCACTGATCAGCTCCTCAATGATCCTGATGGAGGGGGCCTCACGCATGTCATCCGTATGGGGTTTGAAAGAGAGCCCCCATAATCCGAATCTTTTTCCCTTCAGAGACTCTCCAAAGTGAGATTTAACCTTTTCCGGAATAACGCCTTTCTGGTTGTTATTGACCAGCTCAACTGCCTTTAAGATCTCAAGGGAACGCCCGTACTGATCCCCTGTTCTGATTAAAGCCTGTACATCTTTGGGAAAGCAACTGCCCCCGTAACCTGCTCCCGGGTAGATGAACTTGGTCCCGATGCGTGTATCGCTTCCAATACCCCTTCTGACCATGTTTACATCGGCACCCACCACTTCGCAAAGGTTCGCAATATCATTCATGAAGCTGATCTTGGTGGCGAGCATGGAGTTTGCTGCATATTTTGTCATCTCGGCCGAGGTGATGTCCATGAAGATGATCGGGTGCCCGTTCAGCAGGAAGGGTTTGTACAGACGGCGCATGATCTTCTCTGCTTTTTCAGAATCGGTTCCGATCACAATCCGGTCAGGCTTCAAAAAATCGTTTATGGCTGCCCCCTCTTTCAGGAATTCGGGATTTGAAGCCACATCAAAATCGACCTCTTCCCCACGCCTCTTCAAAGCATCTTCCACCCGGGCCCTCACCTTCTCGGCAGTCTTAATGGGAACGGTACTTTTTGTGGCGATAACGAGGTAGTCTTCCATATGGGTTCCAATCTCATCAGCCACCGACAGTACATATTTCAGGTCGGCGCTTCCATCCTCGTCAGGGGGCGTGCCTACAGCGATGAAAACCGTCTCACAATCCACAAGGCTCTCTTTAAGACTGGTGCTGAAGAAGAGCCGGCCCTTCTCCACATTGTTCTTCACCATGTCCTCCAGCCCCGGTTCGTAGATAGGGATGACCCCTTTATTGAGTTTGTCTATTTTATCCTGGTCAATATCGACACAGGTTACAGTAATTCCGGTCTCTGCAAAACAGGTTCCGGAAACCAACCCCACATATCCTGTTCCAACCACTGTAATTTTCATAAAAAAGAGGATTTTGAAATGAGATGTAAAGTTAAACGATTAAAGATAAAACGGAGAATGTTCAATGATTGTTTTTAACTGCAAGTTTTTCAGCGATTTGCAAGGTTCTTTTTTTGGGGTTTTCTGGCTCTTTTGCTATCTTTGCGCCTCGATTACAATCATATAATGTCTAACTTATTAAAATTAAAGTAATTACGATGTCAACAGCCAAAGAAACTGAGGCCGCTAAAGCCGCAGCAACAGAAGAAACTACCAAAAAAGCAGCTGAGGAAAAAACAACAGCCCAAGCTGAGGCTTCAACAGAGGAGCCAAAAAAAGAAGAACCCAAAAAAGAGGAACCAAAAGCTGCCACAGAGGA
>JBDLIQ010000038.1:0-30678 GCA_039714775.1 Bacteroidota bacterium | reverse complement strand
GTCATAAAGCAGAAAGAATGAAAATTGAGAGCAGGATAGGAAAATCAACCAGCAGCGATAAGCAGATCTACGGATTCATCACCAATTTCCACAATTTCAAAGAGCTGCTCCCGGCCGGAAAGGTATCGGGGTGGGAGGCCTCGGAGGAGAAGTGCAGCTTCAACGTGGATCCCCTGGGAAGGACCGGTCTGATGATCGTGGAGAAGGAGCCTCATAAAATGGTTAAGATCCTCTCCGATCCGGAGTTTTCAAGCTACCAGTTTACCATCTGGATCCAGCTGAAACAGGCGGCTGAGAACGACACAAGGGTAAAGGTCACCGTGGAGCCGGAGGTCAACAAGATGCTGCTGCCTATGATCAAAGGTCCCCTGAAGAAATTTGTAGACGGGCTGGTGGACAAAATGGAGTCCTTTCAGTTTTAGCCCTCTCCTTCTTAAATCAGATCGGCGAAGTGTTGAATGGCGCATTTCGATATTTTTGGATCTTGAGCCGGGATGTAAATGGATTCTTAAACTGTAGAGTGCATGACGAATCTGATCTCCTGAAATCCGTAGCTGCCGGTTTTCCCATCCCGTTCCACCAGGAGCTCTCCAAATTCATTCACTCCCCTGATGATACCGGTGAACTTCACTCCGCCTGAGATATACTCACCCGGGCGGTCCAGCAGGAAAAGGTGCTCAAGGTACTCCTGTTCCAGGGCTCTGAAAGCGCCGCTCTCAAGCTGACTGTAGCGGATCTGTATGGATTCCAGCAAACTGTCGGTTACTCCGGTTAGATCCATCCGGGCATGCCCCTCCAGGACGAGGGAGGTGGCCTCAACCGGAAAATCGGGGAACCTCTCCTGGTTCACATTGAGCCCGATGCCCATGATGGTATGCGACAGCTTACTCCCTGTGATGCCATGTTCAATAAGGATCCCTGCGATCTTTCTCCCACCCACCAGGATGTCGTTGGGCCACTTGATCACCGGATCCGGATTAAAGCTCCCCGGGAGTTTCAGTTTTTTCAGTGTATCACAAAGGGCCAGTGATGCCACCCTTGAGAGGTGAAACTGGCAGGAAGCTGACAAAAATGCAGGAAACAGCAGCAGGCTCATCAGGAGGTTTTCACCGGGATTGCTGTGCCAGCCATGATCTCCCTGTCCCCTCCCATGTTGCTGGTAACCAGCAATCACCGCCACCTCTTCCCGGACAGAACCTGACTTCAGCAGTTTGAAAAGGGTTCGGTTTGTGGAACCGGTACGCTCCAGGTGGATTCTTTTTACATGCATGGTACAATTTTTGACACTTACACGGAACCTGCAACAGGTAAACTGGATAAAAGTAACACTTAAAAAACATTACCTTTGTAAATAAAAGCGCAGATGGGTGAAAACGATGTATTGAGCGTGGAAGAGAAGAGCCGGATCATCGTAGATGCAATCAGGGAGAAGAAGGGGCACCGAATCGTTACCATTGATCTTTCAGAAGTTGATCATTCCATTTGTGATACATTCATCATCTGTCACGGTGAGTCTTCGACCCAGATTGGCGCCATTACCGATTCGATTGAAAAGAGGTTGAAAGAGGAGACCGGCATTCGTGCACACCATGTGGAGGGCCGGCAAAACAGCCAGTGGGTATTGCTGGATTACTTTGATGTGCTGGTGCACATCTTCCTTGAAGAGACCAGGTCCTTTTATAAACTGGAGGAGCTGTGGGCAGACGGAAAAGTTAAAGAGATATATGACTGAAAAGAAGAACATAGGGGGAAATCCCGGAAACAAACCCGGAAGTAGTAACAAACCCGGAAGTAGTAATAAACCGGGAGGTGGATTAAAACCGGGAGGTGGAATGAAGCCGAAGTTCAATTCATACTGGATTATCGGGATCATCCTGCTTGTGATGATTGGGATCCAGTTCATGAATGCGGGCAGTAGTGAGACAGAGATCGATTCACACCGCTTCTTCCAGATCCTCAAAAGGGGTGATATCGAGAAATTGATCATCGTCAACAAGGAGAAGGTTAAAGTTTACATCCGTGTCGACAGGCTTTCCGATCCTTTGTATGAGGATGTAAAATCGAAAAAGAGCAACACGGTATTGGGAGAGACGGTCCCACAGTACTACTACTCCATCATCAGCCAGGATGTATTTATGACCGAGTTGAATGAGGTGATGAATACCATTCCGCAGGATAAGAGGCCCACATACACCACAGCTACCCAGAGAAACTACATGGGTGAGATACTGTTTTGGATACTTCCCTTCCTGCTGATCCTGGGGGTCTGGATCTTCATGTTACGGCGCATGGGCGGTGGCGGAGCCGGAGGAGGAGGAGCCAGCAATATCTTCAATGTGGGTAAATCAAAGGCTCAGGTCTTTGATAAGGATACCAATGTGAAGGTAGACTTTAGCGATGTGGCCGGATTGGAAGAGGCCAAGGTAGAGATCAGGGAGATCGTTGATTTCCTGAAGAGTCCTGAGAAATACACTGCACTTGGAGGCAAAATTCCCAAAGGGGCATTGCTGGTAGGTCCTCCCGGAACAGGAAAAACCCTGCTTGCAAAAGCGGTTGCCGGAGAGGCACATGTACCCTTCTTCTCCATGTCGGGATCCGATTTTGTGGAGATGTTCGTTGGAGTGGGCGCTTCACGTGTAAGGGACCTTTTTAAACAGGCCAAGGAGAAAGCCCCCTGTATCGTTTTTATTGATGAGATTGATGCAGTGGGCCGGGCCCGTGGCAGGAACCCAAACTTTGGATCGAACGACGAAAGGGAAAATACCCTGAATCAGCTACTTACAGAGATGGATGGTTTCAGCAGCAACAGCGGGGTGATCATCCTCGCAGCCACCAACCGTGCCGATGTACTTGACAAGGCACTGCTGCGGGCCGGCAGGTTCGACCGCCAGATCCATGTAGAGCTTCCCGACCTGAATGAACGCAGAGCCATCTTCGAGGTTCACATGAAACCGATCAAAACCGATAAATCAGTTGATGTGAATTTCCTGTCAAAGCAGACACCAGGGTTCTCAGGGGCCGACATTGCCAACGTTTGCAACGAATCGGCACTGATCGCGGCAAGAAAAAATAACAAAATAGTGAAGCGGCAGGATTTCCTGGATGCCATTGACCGGATTATCGGGGGACTTGAAAAGAAGAATAAAATTATCAAGAAGGAGGAGAAAAGAACCATCGCCTGGCACGAGGCCGGTCATGCCACAGTGAGCTGGTTGCTCCAATACGCCAATCCGTTGGTGAAGGTGACCATCATTCCCCGGGGACGGGCCCTGGGGGCAGCCTGGTACCTGCCCGAAGAGCGCCAGATTACTACGACGGAGCAGATGCTGGATGAGATGTGTTCCACCCTGGGCGGACGGGCTTCAGAAGAGCTTACATTCGATAAAATCTCGACAGGTGCCCTCAATGACCTTGAGAGGGTGACCAAACAGGCATTTGCCATGATCTCCTATTTCGGAATGAGTGACAAAATTGGCAACCTCAGTTACTATGACTCCTCCGGACAGCAGGATTTTGCCTTCAACAAACCCTACAGTGAGAAGACTGCCGAAACAATTGATGAAGAGGTCAAGCGCCTGATCGATATCCAGTATGACCGTGCAAAGGCGATCCTGAAGAAGAACAAAAAGGGTCTGCAGCAACTGGCAGAGATTCTCCTGGAGAAGGAGGTGATCTTCAGCGATGACCTGGAAGAGATCTTCGGGAAAAGGCCATGGGGAGGTGATGAGGAGCTACCGAGTCGTAAGGAGAAGACTCCGGTGTTGAAATCCGGTAAGAAAGCTTCGGGTTCTGATAAGAAAACTCCGAAATCCGGGGAGAAAGCTCCGGAATCCGGGGAGAAAGCTCCGGAATCTGAGGAGAAAACCAAACCGGAAGGTCCTGCAGAATAATGTCCACAGACCTGGTACACATATATTCGGGAGGAGTTCCTTACCAGGCTGAACTGATTCGCCAGATGCTATCTGATAACCGCATTGATGCCTTTATTGTGAACAAACAGGACTCAGCCTATAAATTTGGCGACATTGAGCTCTATGTACACAGGGACCATGTAATCAGGGCCAAGAAACTGATCGCTGAATTCGAAAACCAGTGATAGTGAAAGAGATTATTCGCCGAACTGCAACCGGGATCTCACTGGTGGTCCCATTCACAGGATCGATCCTGCTGGGGCCGATCCCCTTCCTGGTCATGATCCTGGTAATCTACGGACTGGGCACCTGGGAACTCTTCAGGCTCCTCTCTATTGAAAAAAGGGTGCCGGCCGGCCTTATTGCAGGCGCTGGGGCACTCTTTATCACAGCAACGGTTGCAGCACTGCAGTACCACATGCACCCCCTCTGGTTTACCCTTCCCCTAAGCATGTGGCTTGTAGGATCCCTCTGGCCGGGTTTTGGGAAGGCAGGCAGACTTGTACTGTTGTGGCTGGCCACTCCTTTTGCTGCTTACACAGCCCTGGGATGGCTGCCCGGAGGCGTCACCTATCTCCCGCTGATCCCCCTGTCGGTCATCGCACTGGTCTGGATCAACGACATATTTGCATACCTTACCGGAAGTCTTCTTGGGAAGCACCCCATAACACCCCGGCTCTCCCCTGGCAAAACATGGGAAGGGTTTGTTGGTGGCATTGTGTTCACCCTGCTGGCAGGATGGCTCCTTTTCAGAATAACCGGAGTTAATTCTGCTGCATCCTGGATTCTTTCGGGCGGAATCATCAGCATCCTCGGGTTTGCCGGAGACCTTTTCGAATCGGGATTAAAACGGAAATATCATGTCAAAGACATGGGAAATCTTCTTCCGGGGCACGGAGGGATCCTGGACCGGTTCGATTCACTACTTTTTGTTACACCGGCCCTGTTGCTGGTCCTGGTCATCCTAAACCTGTTCTTATGATGCGAATCCACAGGGAAGGTCGCCTGATTGTTGCCATCACCCTCCTGGTTCTCCTGGCCCTGGTCAGCCTGTCAGCCCTCTACCTCTCTGCAGAGGCAAATGGAGCATTCACACTGCTTGCACTTGTGGTGATGATCCTTGTCCTCCGTTTTTTCCGTGTACCCATCAGGAGACCTTTTCTGGATGAGAGAACCATCACCGCCCCGGCCGATGGAAAGGTGGTTGTGATTGAAAGAAGAGAGGATGAAGAGTATTTAGGTCGCCCATGCATCCAGATCTCTATATTCATGAGTATTCATGATGTCCACGTCAATTACTACCCTGTGGATGGAAAGGTCAGCTACCTGAAATACCACCCGGGTAAATACCTGCTCGCACGCCATCCCAAGTCGTCGCAGCTCAATGAACGCTATTCCATAGGTATTGAAACTCCTTTCGGACCGTTGCTGGTCAGGCAGATTGCAGGAACTGTGGCCCGCAGGATCAGGTGCTATGCTACATTAAACAGATCATCCAGGCAGGGAAAAGAGATGGGCTTCATCAAGTTCGGTTCCAGGCTGGATGTTTTCATTCCCACCGATGCAGCTATTCAGGTGGAGCTTAATCAGAGGGTAACCGGAGGGGTTACACCCATTGCAAGGTTAAAATAAAAGAGTTGTACCTCTTTTTTAACATCCGGTTAACAGCTTCCTGTTTAGCGAAGCCCTATCTTGCCATAGCAAACCAAACAAAAAGTTAAGGTCCGAACCATTCAGATTGTGAGTTTTCGAAAAGCTGTTCCGCTAAGGTGGAGCAGCTTTTTTTCTTCTGCCACTTTATCTATATTTGCAGCCTATTTAATCAGGCATTACCAATGAACCAAAATATACTTAAGGTTTCTGACAATGTGCACTGGATCGGGGTATTGGACCACGACCTGGTTACTTTCGACATTGTGATGGAGACCAAATACGGGACCACTTACAACAGTTACTTCATCAATGCAGAGAAGAGGGCTGTCATCGATACGGTTAAAGAGGGCTTCTGGCCCCGGTTCAGGGAGAAACTGCTCTCCCTCACCGATCCCGCCGATATCGAATACATCATTCTCAACCATACGGAACCTGATCACTCCGGATCGGTCAGGCACCTGCTGGAGATTGCCCCTGACGCCACTGTGGTGGGGAGCGGTCAGGCCCTGACCTACCTTGGTGAGATGGTTGAAAAACCCTTTAAATCTCTGAAGGTTAAGGATGGTGATGTAATCGACCTGGGAAATATGAAACTGAGGGTGATCGGCGCACCAAACCTTCACTGGCCCGATACCATCTATACCTACCTGGAGGAGGAGGCCCTGCTGTTCACATGCGACTCCTTCGGTGCCCATTTTGCCGATGAAAAGATGTGGGATGACGAGGTGGGTAACTATGACGATGCATTCAACTACTATTATGATGTAATCCTGAAACCCTACAGCAAATTTATGCTAAAGGCCATCGAGAAGGTGAAATCGCTCCCCATCGATGTGATCTGTCCGGGACACGGACCCATTCTTCGCTCCACCTGGAGAGAGAGGATGAAACAATCTACCACCATGGCCACCAGGTACCTGGAGGAGACAGAGAAGGACAGCCGGGTACTAATAGCCTACATCTCAGCTTACGGCTATACAAAAGAGATGGCCCTGCAGGTAAAAGAGGGACTGATGAAATCGGGCAATGTGGAGGTTGATCTGGTGGATATTGAGCATATGCTTCCTGGTGATCTGGAGGGACATGTAGTAAGTGCAGACGGGATTCTCGTGGGTTCTCCAACCATCAACCAGAATACACTGCTTCCGGTCTACAAACTCTTTTCGGTGATCAATCCCATCCGTGACAAGGGAAAACCGGCGGCTGCATTTGGCTCCTTTGGCTGGAGCGGTGAGGCTGTAAAGCTGATTGAGGACCACCTTCGGAATCTTAAATTGAATATTGTGTCTGAAGGGATAACCGCCAGGTTCCTGCCCGGCAAGGAGGAGACCGATAACCTGATCCGTTTTGGTGAGGAGTTTGGCCGGGCCCTTACCTCAGAATAATCAGCTTGTTTTGTCCCTTCAGCAAACCTGATTCAACCCAGCTAACCATGTAGATACCCTGCGGCAGGGATCCGGTTTCAAGCCTGATAATAGCATAACCGGGCTGAATTTCAACCTCCATGATCCCCCTTCCGGAAAGGTCTGTAATTACCAGACTGCCAATCCCGGTGCTACGTTCCCCCAGGTTAACAAAAAGAAGATCCATGGCGGGATTTGGATAGACCGTCAGCTCCCGTGCCAGGTTCCCGGGCTTCCCGATTCCCACCAGCGTGTCCTTGTATGCTGCCGAAACCTGCAAAACCACACCTCTATCCCTGTCCTGGATGAAAGCCACCACGGCCAGGTCTTCAATATCTTCAATAAAACCGGCATAATCCCAGGAGAGACTCTTTGTGACAACATCTCCCTGTTTCCAGTCGCTTCCCAACAGCTCTCCTGTTGGTGTGGGCAGCATATCCAATACCACATTCCTGAATTCAACATCCTGGTTACCACCAACATATGCTGTAACCTCGCTCTCCACCACCGCCATATAGAGTTGTACATTTGCAGGGTAAGTCTCATCCAGACAGCTGATCGTTGCCACTGCCTCCAGCCGCTGCTCCTCCCACGCCACCTCCAGCTCCATTTCGAAGTGCTGTTGCTCAATGGCAGACTGCAACAGGAGCCTTTCATCCGGCATTTCGGTCAGGTCCGAAAAATTGACGCGGTATTCAGGTGCCTCCCTTCCGTTCAGAATGGCATAGGGAGCACCGGGTACCCCATAGAAAAATGACCTCACTGAAGGCGGATAGGCATTGTTCGCATTCATGGGATCTGCTCCTGGTAGATCGGTATGATATTGCAGATCTAAAACATGGGGCCTGTTCTCCCGGACATAAGCATCAACCATGTCATCTGCAATCTTTGAGGAAGCCTGGGATGAATTGGTGAAATGCTCCAGCAGGGAGCTCCTTGCCGGTTCAGTAATTCTGAAATTATCAAAGGCAAATCCCTGGTTCCCGCTCTCTGTTTCGCTGCCGGTGGCCACCACAATCCTGAATTTTGTATGTGAGGTAGCAGCAAGCATTCCCACATCATATCCTGCCTGTTTCCAGAGAGAGTCGGGAGCCTCCTGGCCGCCTCCCCATCCAAAATCGCCACCCCCCGGAGAGTTTGCAATTCCCGACACATCGTACCAGTTCACCCCTTCACCAACACCGCCCAGTGTTTCCCAATCCTCTCCTTCACCTACCAGGTATTGCAACACGGCACCATCGAGACCGGGCCTGAAACTCTTCATCAGATCGAGCGCTATCAGTGGATGGTCAGTCTGGGTGAGATCGAAACAGGGGCTTTCAACCCAGGAGCTCTCCAGATAGTCATCATCACCATAGGGAAGATCGGTAAACCACGCCATGTTCTCCGCAACCGGATCGAATCCTGTGAAACCGGGTGTGCCACGATCCCAGCTCGAAACCTGGTTTTCCGAGTCAGCGATCCACATTGTGTTGTCATCGTCAAAGTGTGCTGAATACCCATCGGTTGTAACGGCAATAACCGGCTTTAATACGATCTCCTTTGTGGTGAGGTCATGGCACCCCCCCTGGTTCCAGACCTCAAGCTGAACCTGGTAATTGTCGCGTGTGGGAAAACCAAACACAATGGTATCAGCTGGCGAGTTGCTGCTGGTGCTCCCAATAACCGATCCACTTCCTGTTTTAAAGGTCCACACCAGGGAGTCGATCTGCTCCAGATGGCTCTCGGAGCGGTCCATAAAGGAGATCGCCCCTCCCCTCACAAAACAATCATGGAACCACATCATGTCAGCCACCGGCTGGTCCGCCAGCACTGTATCCTGAATGCTCGTTGAAATACAGCCCGCCCCGGTAATGGCGGTGAGTGTAATGACCGGCTGTCCGGGAGCATCATAGCTGTACTGAGGGTTCTCCAAATCGCTGTTATTCGACGATCCGCCTGCAGGGTCCCCAAAATCCCACAACCAATGATCCACCGCATACTTACCGGTCGTTGTATTGTTAAAGGTGACGGTTCCTCCTTCAGGTGGGAGGCAGGTGGGTGAGAAGGTGAAGGATGCAGCTGGCGTAAAATAGACACCGGTCTGAGCTTCAATCCTCCGCTGGCAACCATCAGCCGTGGTGTAATCCATCACCACTGTAACCAGGTCAGGGAGTCCTCCGACAACTCCCGGATCGAACCAGAAACCATCGGCCTGGTTCCCTGAAACACCAGTCCCGCTGAAGGTGTAGATCGCTTCCGGATCGTCATCAATCCCCCCGGGTAAAAGATGGTAGAGGTCATCTTCGCTGCAGACTGTGTCGGGCAGACCTTTGATGGTTAAGCTCTCCAGGTCATGAACAACGATCTCTACCGTATCGGTGACTGTTAGCACATCGTACTGATAGGTGTACTCAATCTCATAGATCCCTGATAAACCGGAAGCGTTGAAGATGGCCAGGTTGTCACCGGCATCTTCATCAACCAGGGTCCCGGGCAGGGGTTCCGTACCATCGATTGCTCTGATCGAGAAGAGACCGGCCTGGTGATCCTGGTTCGATCCCCTGATTTCATAGCCTATAGCAGTATCACAAACCGAAACGACCGGCTCCTCACCTGAATAGAGAGCCACCTCCGATTCACCATGAATGACCTCCAGATCAATATGGTCGCTGCTGCTGCATCCGTTCAAATTGGTATAGATACAGGATATTTCGTGGGGTGATCCTGCCGGAGTGGCTACCGAAGGGTAAAAGAGATTTCCAATCACACCATTCCCGGAGAATTCGGCTCCATCCGGATCGGAGACCAGGGAGATCCCCGGTTCACTTTTTAGATAGGTGGTCCGGTCCAGGATAATTTCAACAGGGAGGATCGGGAGGACCCTAATATCCACCTCCCCGAATGTTTCACCTTCAACACCCAGCGCATCCACCACCCTGGCGATGGTGTAAATATCATCTGTATCGGGTTTCAGCCAGACAACATACGGGGAGTTGATCTCCTTGAGGGTGATATACTCCCCCTGCGAATCATTGATCACCACCGTCCAGGGTGCCGTACCATCTTTGATGGTCAGATCGGCAGCCACCGAATCGCCCAAACACACCTCATCCTCTCCGCTCCATATGTAAGCTTGTGGTACCTGTCCAACGGCAACTACCTGCCACAGGATCAATCCCGATAAAACCCATTGCAATTTAATGCTGCGCATAGGATCAAAATAAAACTAAAAACAGAGCGCTACAGCTCCCCGTTATCCCCGGTCCTGATCAGGGAGATCATACTACTCTTTTTCGTACCGTTGGTCCCCAGAATAAGGAGCCCTCCATCGGCCGGGAGTTCGATATCTGCACCTGACTGCGCTCCGGAAGCTCCAAAAAGGATCCTGTCGGCTAACCGGAAATCCGGAGCTATAAACTGGAGGAAGATGTCACTGCCGCCCTCCGCGCTCCTTGTGCCCACCATGGCAATCCTCCCCTCTGAACTCTTTATAAACCGCTTTGCAACCAGGTCTGCATTGATCTCAGAGATGGGATGATCTGTGACCAATGAGCCACCTGTAATCAGCAAGCCATCAATGTTTATAGAGTAGACAACACTTTCGGTGTGACCCGACAGATTCATCCTGTTCCCCAGCACCAGGTAGCGGTCTGCCTCATCCCTGATGATACACCGGCCCAGCTCATCGGTTTGCCCTCCCAGAATCTTTGCCGTGGGACTAAGCCCATCATCAAAATTGAGGACCAGGATTTTCGTGCCATCCACACCGGTCTGATCGTAGGTACAGACGCAGAGGTATTGCTCTCCGGTATTACAGATATAGGTGGCTGCTGCATTATCAGCATTGGGGTTGTTATAGTTGAGACCGAGACTGAGGGAGTCACCATTCGCTTCAACTCCCATCACCATGATGTCCTTCCTGCCCTCCTTTACCTGGTATCCGGCCAGTAAAAATCCATCTGAAGAGATCATCTCAGTGGCATGCAGTACCGATTCATCCTCAGTCGATCCATAACGCCTCTTCCAGAGCTCCTTCCCGGTCCCTGATGTGCTTACCAGGAAAAGGTCCTTCTGAATGGAGCCGCCCCCGATGGAGCGCTCCACAAAACCCGCCAGAAGAAATCCATCCCCATCGCTCTTCACAACCAGAGCGTTGGCCCCGGAAGGATTATTTCCATCCGAATAGTATTGCGGGAATCCCGGTTTCATGTTGCCATATTCATCGGTGACGATCAGTACGGCCCGCTTGCCCTCACCGGAAACAGAGTCTGTGCCACAAAAGACATAGCCCCCATCCCCAAGCACTTCAACATCCCCGGCCACATCCATCATCGCATCTCCATAGAACTTGATAAAGCGTTCGGCCTGAACAGGAGAGACCTCCTGCTTGCATGAAAAGAGCAACAGGGCCAGAAGAAGGGTTAGAATATATTGGATGTACCTCATGATCATTCGCCTCTTTAATTCAGATTAAAAACCATCCCTGCAGAGATGTTCAGCTGATGCAGTTTAAAATCGTTATCCACATGGTAGATAAGCCATATCAGCTCAGGATTATCGTACCGCTTCGAAGGCTCATTGGCCATCAAAACTCCGTACTGGAACCTGGATTCGACAAAAATATAGCCTCTCTGCAGAGGAAATCTTATCCCCGCGCCTCCATGGACAACCATGTTGACCGGCGACCTGGCGGATGTGACCTCCACAGCTTCCAGGGTCACCTCCTCAGTGGTCTCTCCAGAAGCGGAATTGCTTCTCACAGCTGATGTTGAAGCCGACAGCATGTAATCTGCCATCACCCCCAGCCTGAGATATACCTTGTTCTTACCCTCCGGAGTAAGATGAAAGAGCACTGAGGCTGGCAAAGTGATGTGGTGTTGATATTCGTCCATTTCGTACGTGGTAAAATCGTAGGGCGAAGCCGAATAGTTGATCCAGACCCATTGATACTGCAATTCGAGGGAGGTTTCAAACCTTCGCGACAGCTGAAGGTTCCAGGTGGCACCCACATGAAATCCGGGGAAAGCCACTCCATAGGCTCCCGCCCTGCTGTTCGGATCGGAGATGCTGTAGGGTTCAATCAGTTGCGGCATCGACAGGTTGGTTCCCAGCATGAAACCCAATCCCATGGATGAGGCCCCCTTCTCCTGCTCCGTCTCCTGATCTTTCTGGTCACCCTGCTCTTCTTGCTGCTCTTCTGCACTTCTCTGTGCCTCCAGCTCGGCTGCCCGCTGCTCTTTGTGCTTGTTCAGCAGAATGATAAATTCAGAGGGATCGGTTGACCGCTCAAGGTAATAGGGAAATTCATCCAGAAACCGGCTCATGAGGGTGTCGGCCTGGTCGGGCAGGTAATCGAACAGGTAGGATGTGATAACCAGGATATAAGCATCCTGCTTTGCTGTCCCCGTCAACCCCTCTTCAATGCAATCGTTCAAAAGCTCGGGCACCAGTTCAACCATCCCTGCACCATATGCCTCTCTTGCATCATTAAGCAACTGATTGCAAACCGCCTGATCCTGCCCTGACACATTTTGAGCCAGCATCAAAGAGGTTATAATGATCACTATCCAATATCGCATTTCCAGATTGCTTTTAGACCTTTAATTCTTTCCGGGACAGCTCTTCGAATAGGGGATATCCCCCCCAAAGTACCGGCTCCATTCGGTATGTGTCAGGTTTCGCTTCAACAGGCTACAAAATTCACCAGCCATCAGGGCAGACTCTGAAGGCCTGCCAACAACCCGGGGGAAATTCTTGCTGCCGGTGTAAAAATAGCCACTGTTTCCGCTGAAACAAACCGAAAGCACAAATCCCTTCTCTTCGTCAAAGACAACGGGTGGAGCGGTCCAGTCCGCAGCATGCCAAAGGTATACCTTGCTATCCATTGAGGCCACCGCCAGGAACCTGCCATCGGGACTGAATGCAATATCTGAAATGCTGGCTTCAGGACCCCTGAGGGTTGCTATTCGCCGACGGCCCGATCCGGAAAGCACCTGCAGGGATCCGTCCCGTAATCCTACAACCACATTTTGTCCTCCCGGACTGTAGGCAATGGATTTAACATAGTTGCTGCCATATTCACCAACCAATTTTCGATTCTCAGGGGCCGCCACCTCCAGCTCAAACAGCTTTCCATCCCTGGTTCCGAATGCTGCCTTGCTCCCACTGCGGGAGGCTGCCAGGGCAGAGGGCCGGGCATCAGTCTCCAGAAACTTTTTGGCAGACATGCCTGAAAAATCCCATTTCATGATGCGGTGGTCAGTTCCTGCTGAGAGAAAGCTTCCGGTGGTTCCCAGGTTAGTCAGAAACAGAACAGATTTTCCCTCCTCACTGTTCTGGTGTACAACACTCCCTTTATTCTCCAGCTCCAGGAACAGCAATCCCCCGCCATTGGTTCCAACAGCAGCAATCTGTTCGTTGGGACTTACAACGAGACACTCATTTCTCTGCCCTGTGTTATTCAGGGAGGTCTGTGAGTTCCGGTATTCAAGCTTTCCGGGAAGGCTCTTGACGGATCCATCGCTGCTCACTATCAGAAGGCTGTTGGTGCGGTGGAGCCACTGAATATCCCTGGTGGAAGAGGTCAGCTTGGTATAGATGTTATATCCCGGGGAGATTAACTCCTTCTGTGCTGCATAGAGCCCTCTGTAGATGTCGGCATCATAATAATTTCCATTGTTCCCGTCATTAATCAGGTAGGACTGATAGGCCAGCAGTCCCTGTAGTCCCGGTTTGTCCGACAGATCGATACTCTGTCTGGCTACACGCTTCGCGGTCTGAATGGCATTTCTACGGTATTCACGCTCCGCTGCCCGGGTATCAACGGCAGGTGTAATTGTGGGAGAATTTTCCCTGGTTGTCTCAGGAGCCGGTTCTCTCTCCGAAACAGCCGGTTCTATCTCCGAAACAACCGGTTCTCTCTCCGGAGCAGCCGGTTCCGTACTGGCAGTCACCTCTTCAACAATTGCAGTCTCCTCCCGGATCGGCACAGCAATAGTCTCTGTTTCAACCACTGGATCATTCACCCCGGCAAGTTCCTGTGTGGCCGTTTGATCGCCTGCAGGCTCATCTGCCGGATTGATCCGGGTTGTGTAATATACAATAGCCAGGGCGGCCACCAGGGCACCCATTAAGACAACAATGACACGGTTCATAAATACCCTGCGCCGGCGCAGAATCACTTTCCGTTGTTCTGCCCACGACAGCTCCTCTTCACTGGTACTCAGGAAGACCATGGCCCTTTCGAAAGCCGGGTGGTGCTGGACTCCCCAGGCAGGTGTTGGCTTCTGAGCTTTTCGCCAGTTAAGGGCCTCCTTGAGCTCGGGTTGTTTCCACAATTCGGTTCTTCCCTGCTGGTACAGGGCTGAAGCCCTGGAAAGCTTCAGGTACATCTTAATGGATTCATCCTCCTCATCCACCCACCGGTGAAGCCTCTCCCAAATCAGGATCAACGATTCATGGGCAAGCTCAATGCGGCTGTCGGGGGTGAGGGTGTTGGCTGTATGCGGTGAGAGGAAGGTTCTGCCGGGTCGCCTGAACAGGTCAACCACAACCAGAAGGTTCTCAAAACTGCACTGGGCAATCCTTGCAATGTTCCCCAGGGTGGCCTGGCGTGTCAGACCATGCTCCTTATCACTTTTGGAGGTAATGGTTTTAAAGAGGATCTCACAGATAAGCTGCTGGCGCCCATCGAGCTCTTCATAAGCCTCCTCCAGGTGTTTGGTTACGGCCGATTTTACAGTCCCGGTAGCCTGGTAATCACTAATGGACAGGGGTTGATCCCTGTTCTCCCTGCGGCGCCAGTTTTCCCAGGTAGACATCAGGGCGTGCTGCATGCGGGGCAGAGGTGTCTCTTCATCATCCAGGTTATCCAGCAGGTACTCCACAAATCCGGGTTCTAACTGCGCACCCTCCTGCTGAACCGGTCCGGTAATGGCTCTGGACAATGCTTCGCGTGACATCTGTGGCAACAGGTATTTGCTCCTGTTCATTAACCCGGTCAGGGAGGTGAAGGTCGAAACGGCCTCAATAAAATCGGAACGGATGGATAGCATCACATGGATTTCCGGCCGCGCTCTCTGAACAAATTGCACCAGCAGATCAACAAAACGCCAGGTATCGGAATCATTGGTACTGAAGCTTCCCGAGGGTCCTGACCTGAAAAGCTCTTCAAACTGATCCACCACAAGGAAATAGTTGTAACTCCCCAAACCCTTTTCAACAATCAGGTCACCCAGATCCCGGGTTCCGTCCAGGAAGGAACGAACATCCGTCTCCCTAAGTTTCTTTGGAAAGATCTGCTGGAACGCACGTACCAGGTTTTCCAGCGGAGTTGTACCCGGACGGATGGTAACAGGGATCCACTCCTGTTTCTGTTCGGTGATCAGGGCCGGGATCAGACCCGATTGAATCAATGATGTCTTACCGCTGGCAGATGCTCCCACCAGCGCCACAAACCTGTTTTCCTTCAACAGCCCCAGCACCTCCAGGGCAGTCTCCTCCCGCCCAAAGAAATGCCGGTCCTCGGCACTGGTAAATGGCCTGATGCCCGGAAATGGATTTTTTGTAAGGACACCTGTATCTATCATTGAAGGTCTTCCTCCGTTTTCATTAGTATCTATCAACCTATTTAATTGGTCTAATACAACTTACCAGGAAAATATTTTCATGGACGTTTCAATCATTATACTACGACAACACAATTTTTAAGCCAACCTGTCCCCCACCTGGTTTAAGAAGGCATTAAACAGGTGCAACAAACTCCTGTCATCAAACAGCAACTCGACAAACTCCTTTCTTTCAATTAAATACGCATCAGCTTTATCGTCTGCCACAAGATAACTAATTTGCTCCACTATTTCAGGCTGGTGCGCTGCAATTATCGCAATCCCATTTGAAAGCGGAGAAATACCAGCTACCGGGGCTGACCTGGTCAATACCACAAAATCTCCTGCGGAACATAGTTCATCCCGAAAAGGCTGCAATAGAGAGACCAGCTTAAATAAGCTGTTAATTCCCACGTTCTTAAACAACTTCCAGACGGCCAGGTTTATTGTGGTATTTACATACCACGTTGCTGAATCTTCATGATCCGAAAAGCTGTTATCGGGAAAATCCAGCCTTTCGGTTACCATGTCATACCGCCCTGGATCATTTTTACGAAATAATTGGGCTGCAGTTTCACGAATTTTGGGATTTGGATGAAATCCCTGTGCAATAATCTGCTGTTCATCAAAAAAAGCGGTCACATTGCCCATTCTTTCGAGAACACAGACCCGGATAAAATCTCCCATCTGCATCCCGTCACGGTTCAGGATCTTTCTGAGTAACAGCTTTACTGGAATGGGATCGATCCTGTAAGGTGCCTGTAAGCTATCGACCTTCTCCCTGATCAATACATCGGTGAAGTAAGAGATCAGTACACGCTTCAGCGGTTCAGTCAACAGGAGGTCCAGCAACTCGATGGCTATTCCCCTGTCCTCTGTCTGCTTATCCAGCAGGTTCATCCTGATCCTGTGTACCGAACGCCGGTCGTAGACCAGCGCCAGCAACCGGAGGATCATCTCGTTCACATCCCAGATCTCATGGTCGATGGCCACACGAACCGATCCGCCCGGGTTATCCATCCTGACTGCCACCTTTGCAGCCAGGTTCCATGCGCCTGTGTGCACCAGCCTTAAAATGGCTGTCTGGATGGTTGCTGTCTGAAGTTCAGTAGCATGAAACCGGTTTTCATAAAGACCCAGGACCACCGCATCGAACACCTCCCGGTGATGGTATCCAAGTTTTTCAACAAGGAGTTGCATGGCGCGCTCCCCCCCTATGGCTGCAAATACAGAAACAATCCTTTTCTGGAGCTTGATATCGGAACCGGGCTTAAGAAATGCCGCTTCCAGGTCCTCCAGCACCGCTCCCCCCTGGCTGACCAGTGCAGACCAGCCCAAAGTATACAGATCAGGATGCTCCAGGCTCTCAATCAGACTGCTTGCAACCCTCCTGGAATCCATCTTCCCGGCAGTTGAGATGGCCACACTCCTCACTCCGAGGTCCTTGTCCTTTAACAGCGATACCACCTCCTGAAGGTGGGTACGGTCATGCTCCCTGGCCACATGGTACAGTGCAGCGAGCACCTCATTCCTTACGCCGGACTGAAATGCTTCATCAACTGCAGGGTCAACCGGGGTGACATCATCTGAAAACCGATCGATACGCTCCTTAATGAAAGCCTCCTGCAGGCCGAGTTTGCTTCTTAGTTTTCGCCGCTCCAGTTTCCTGATCCGCTCCCTGATGGCCGGCTCATGCTCACTGGCGAGCATCCGGCTGAGTGTTTTTTGCGGCAATCCCGGAGAGCT
This sequence comes from Bacteroidota bacterium, assembly GCA_039714775.1. Lineage (GTDB taxonomy): Bacteria > Bacteroidota > Bacteroidia > Bacteroidales. Next base: position 13,377 of record JBDLIQ010000038.1, on the reverse strand, counting down.
CCCCAGAAGATGATCCCAGACACGGATCCGGACCCCCGGATGGGAATGATCAAGCATGGCCAGCAGGTCATCTCCCGGTTTATAATGAAAAATGTATGGATTGAACTCGATCGATTCCACCGGAAAAGCCGTTTTCTGCAGATCAGTTTTTGCCAGCTCCTTCAATCCCAGATCCTGCCGGTCCCTGATTCGGTCCGACTCCAGTGAAATCCGGAGAATTTTTCTGTAACTCCTGTAGAGCGACAACCCAACGAAAAACCAGGCCATCACCAGGGCAACAAGCAGGTAGTAAACAGGGATGATTGCCTGTCTTATCGTGGAACCCTCTGCCAGGATATTGACCGAGGCAAAGAGAACCAGTACCAGTCCGATAGCAAAGACCCCGATCTGACTGAGCACCCCTTCAATCCCCGATTTAATATTTTGCTTCTCCCTTGGATCGAGAGACTGGTAGATTACATTCAGGGAGGGATCCTGCATGGATGTCTGCCATGCTCCAAAAATGAACCGGGCCATAAAAACAGAAAGGAAGAAATAGGGTATGATGTGGAATCCGGCATCCAGTCCGTAAGCATCCCAGGTAATGATGGAAGCCAGGAGAACAACCAGGAGAAGGAGAGGCAACATGAGGAGGGTTACCCCGGTGCCAAACCGCTTTTTGATCCATCCGAAGAGGGCCCGTTTCATCATCCATCCCACCACCATCATGGCCCCGAAAAAGAATCCCAGGAATGCCACCATGTCAACATCGCCTACATGCTCATCGGAGAGAGAGCTGAGAAAGGAAAAATGAAGTGCCACAGAGACCATCACCCCAATGGCTACAAACGCCGAGATCAGACCGGTATACCTGTGAGAAAAGAGTCTGAAAGGACCTGAACTGCTAACCCTTCTGCTTGGGAATGCCCTGTTCCTTCTCATGCCGGCAAGCACATACAGCTGTGCCACGGCGGCCAGGACCAGACTTCCCAAACCCACCGACAATATCTCAGTCAGCTTCAATTCAATCCTGACCAGGAACGGGATCCCTGTAAATGCGAGTGCCATTCCCCCCACCAGTGTCATTTCAACGAGTCCCGATAACTGCTTCCCACTGCTTGGAGAGAGGAAACCCCTGACGGTTATCCAGAAACCCAGCAGGATGATCAGGAGCAGCGGCCCCATGAGCACAAACAGCACAAAAGAGAACTCCGAGCTGTCGAGCATACCGGATGCTGTCTGCAAAACAACCGCAATAACCACTGCTGCAACCAGGTTCACAATGCCAAATGACCGTGCCTTCAGCTGCTTACTGAAATAACTGTAAATGGAGGCGACCAGGATCCCCGCAGCCCCTGAAAACATCATGGCACTGGCAAGCCGAAGCTGGTTGCCATCTTCCAAAGAGTCAAGGAACATGACATTACCAGCCAGCTCGAGGGTTCCGATAAATATCCCGGTACACCCAGCCTGTACCAGCAGTGCCAGGATCATAAGCCTGTTGCCGGTATCAATCTGCAATAATTTTCCTATTCCCGTCTTCATATAGCAATCCCTTTCCAACCCGGAGAACCGGACAGAAGAGGCCGCATACAATTAACTCAATAATTGAATACCTTTGGAAACTATTAATGAACAGTCAGTCACGAGTTATTACAATACAAACAGATGCAAAAAACAGCCAGATACCCAAAAAAAGTGATGCTGGTGGGAGAATATGGTCTGCTTGCAGGAGGAAGCGCCCTCTCCTGGCAGGCTGGGGAAACCAACCATTTCATGGCTGATGGTACCATACAGAAGGTTGATTTTCAGCCATCCAATATCCAGGGAGGATACCGGTTTTTCCTTCTCGACACGGGAGAGCGGTTCGACACAGAAACCCTTGAAAAACAGTTTATCAGTCAGATGGAGGATAAGGATTTTGCATCTTCCGTCCGGAACGAATACATGGTCATCAACCAGAAGCTGATCGAGGTTTTGCTCGAGACACGGGAAGCGGACCCTGCACTGTTGGTCAGGGCCATATCCGATTTCCAGTTCACCCATTTCCGTAAAATGATCCCTGACACTGCACTCGATCCCTGGATTGAAGGACAGGTCTCCAACGATTATTACCTGAAACTCAGCGGACCGGGCAGTGGATTCATGCTGGGAATTGCCCATGGCAATATGAAAGATTCACTGGAAGAGCGGTGGGGAGAGCTGATCAGCTGGATCGGGTAGAGCCTGTTTTCGTCATAGAAAAACCCCGTCCACAGGTGCGAACGGGGTTGGGATCGCTGCAAGCAGCTGATCCTATCTTCAGGAAACCCTAGTTGAAAATGATCTCCAGGTTTGCAATGGTCATCGGATTATAGGGAGCAAGCCCTGCGATCTGCTCCACCAACGGAAGAAACTCATCACCTGGAGCCTCACCACCCTGGATAAATCCACCCTTGTTGAAATATCCGGGAGCTTCTGTATTGGTCAGCCATGCATTCAGAAGCGCTTCGCTGGAATTGGGCCAGATGGTCATCACCTCGTTGTAGAGCACATTGTAGATGGAGTTCTCCTCCAGCAGAACGGTACGGTTGTCTGAATCCACTGTACTTAAGGGCAGACCCAGCTCAACCACTGCAATATCCTCCTCAATTGAAGCGGAAGCTACAAAAGCCCAGTTGTAACCTACCTTTTCGGTAAGGAATTTAGCATTGGGGTGGCTGGAGTTCCCAAATACATCGACCTGGTCACCTTTTTTGCCGACAAACATCTTCATTCCATCCATGGCAAAGGGAGCCAGCAGCGGTTCAATCTCGGGCAGGTCTGCAATGGAGACGATCATGTGGTGGTCATAACCCAGTTCACCCGCACCACTGTAATCAATCCTGTACATCGCTTCAGCCCAGCGGCCATGTTCGGAACGGTTCAGGTTGTAAGGCTTAATGATGGTGATCCCCTCTTTGGGATTCTGATGGTTCCAGAAGATCTGCAGGGCTTTTCCGCCATCTTCGTTTCCTTCCGACCCGGCATCGGTAATGGTCAGGCCATACTCCCAGGTACGCCCTTCAAATTCGGGTGCCTCAACCACCACCAGGTTCTTGATGCGGCCATCATCCTCACTCTCATAGGTGACTGTCTTCACCATATCGATGTTGTACCTTTGGATGGCAAAAATCACATGTCTTGTGATTTGAGCAGCCTGGTCACCTGCATGTATGAAGAACCTCACGTGTCCGTAAATTTCACGGCCTTTCAGTGTATCAACAGCCGCAGCACTTTTGTGCATGGCCACATCGGCAATAAGGGCCGAGGGTATCTCCACGGTCAGCGTCTCGGGAAGAATAGTGTTCCCGGTGTCGGGTCCGTCATTGAAATTTTCACACGCAGTGAAAAAAAGAGCCCCTGCCAGGAGGGTTACGAAAGAATAGAACGATAACTTTTTCATGATTTCTTGTTTTTAGTGAATACTTATTAATGGTTTTTGTTTTCCATTTAGTCGGTTCAATCATAACACACCGCTACCCCCACGATACCCCTATTTGAATTTGAGGTTTTTTATATTATTTTTGTAAGTGCCTGACTTACTGTATGAACTATCTGCCAATGAAGCTGCCAATGCATCTCCGTTCAATCATCATTCCATGTATCATGGCCCTCCTGTTCTCCTGTGAAAGTGGGGGACCCGGGAACGAACCGGAGACATCGGAGAACCTCATTCGCTCCTTTTACCTGGATGCTTTCCCCAACCAGGGGGTCATCAATTACGGAAGAAATTCGATCATGGTATTTGGTCCCTGCGCACCAGGGACAGATTACGTGGCCCATTTCATCATTTCCAACGGGGCCACCTCTACTCCTGAAAGTGGAAGCACCTTTACGGTTGGGCACAATTCTGTGCAGGTCATCGCAGAAAACGGGGATGAGCGAACATATGATGTGATCCTGGAGCATCGTAACCGGACAGCCTTGCTGATCATCGACCTGCAGAATGCCAATTTCCCGGTCTTCAGGCAGGAGATGCTGCTGGCTACCATTAATTCACTGCACGAGCAAGCCCACAGGTGTGATGCAGTGACCATCTTCATCCAGCATACCCACCTGGGTCTCTGGGAAGAGGGAAGTTACAGCTGGCAGATCCATTCAGGTGTAAAGCCTGGCGAAAAGGATATTATGCTGAAGAAGGAGACCATCTCTGCCATGAACCACGAACTTCAGGATACACTGAATGCCATGGGAATACACAGGATCGTCCTTACCGGAACGCTTACCGAACTGTGCATCTCAGAGACCATCATTCCCTCCTGGGAAAGTGGATTCCACATTGTGGTCCCGGAAACCGGCCACTCTACCAATGACGATCACCCTGAAAAAGTGATCAGCCAATTCTACAATACATACAACAAGTACATTGAGGTGCTTGAGACTGAAGAGATCAGCCTCCAATAAGAGGTCGAACTGTTCAAAGCCGCCCCGTGCCTCAGCCATCACTTTGGTTGCTTGACTGGTACCATAATTCCTAGTATCTTACATGTTTTGAGTACCTCTTTAACCAGATTTTGAAACTTTCTCTCCATCAAATGATCTTTGTGATCCTGCTGTCAATGATCTTTCTGGCCCCCGCAAAAGGCCGGGAACCCTGGCAGATCCACAGGTTAAGCGAAGCGATCGATTTTGACGGCATGCCAGACGAAGATGCATGGAGCCGGGTTGAACCATTTCCCCTGATCTCCCACTATCCGGTTTCGGGTAACAGACCCAGCGAACATTCGGTTGTAAAGATGACCTATGACGATCAGTATCTCTATGTTGGGGCAATGCTCTATGTTTCCAACCCGGAACTGATCCAGGCCATTGGCAAGAAAAGGGATTTCTCCAGTCCCAGCACCGATTGGTTCGTAGTAGGTTTAGATACATACAATGACAAGGAGAACGCACTGCTATTCTTTACCAATCCAAATGGGGTCAGGTCTGATGCCACCATCCAAAATGACGCAACATATATTAGTGGCACCAAATCAATGAATACCAGTTGGAACACCTATTGGGATGTTAAAACCACAATGGATGATCAGGGGTGGACCCTGGAGATGCGGATCCCACTATCCAGCCTCAGGTTCCAGGTCAATGGCAACAGCACTGTGATGGGCATCAATACCCAGCGATACATACCGGCCAAGAATGAAACAGATATTTTTCCTGAAACATCCCTGGAATGGGGATTTATGGGCAGGTTTAAGCCCTCCGTTTATGCCGAGGTGGAGTTCCACGGCCTGAAGCCGGAAAGACCACTCTACATCGCTCCATACCTGCTGGCAGGGATGGAACAGGCCCATGCACTGAATACAGGTGAAACGGCCTATGAACCCTACAAAGAAACTATCCTGGAGCCGGGCCTGGATATCAAATATGGCATCAATCCCAACACCACCCTGGATCTCACAGTTAATACCGATTTTGCACAGGTGGAGGCCGATGACCAGCAGTTCAACCTCACCCGGTTCAGTCTTGTATTTCCGGAGAAGAGGGCCTTCTTTCTTGAACGAAGCAGCATTTTTGATTTCGGGCTGGGAGGTCACAACACCCTCTTTTACAGCCGCAGGATCGGCCTGCACGAAGGGGAGCCGGTAAGGATCTGGGGAGGGGCCAGGCTCAACAGCAGGGTGAAGGATTGGGACATCGGACTCATGGACCTTCAAACCGCCTCACTGGACAACCTCCCGTCAGAGAATTTCGGTGTGTTCCGGGTGAAGAAGCGGGTCTTTAACGAATACTCATATACAGGCGGAATGATCACCTCACGGATCGGTGTGGATGGGAGCTATAATGTGGCCTACGGACTGGACGGTGTGGTCCGGGTTTTCGGGGATGAATACCTGACACTCAGGTGGGCACAGACCTTCACCGACAGTGTCGAAAACAATCCTCTTTCACTGGACCCCACCAGGTTCCTGATCAGTTGGGACCGGAGAAAACAGGAGGGATTCACCTATTCACTCCTTTTTACCCGCTCAGGCACCCAGTTCGAACCAGGCATCGGACTTGAGGTTTTCCAGGACTACTATGCCAGTTCGGGAAACCTGAAGTATATCTGGATCTCTCCGGAAGAGTCGCCCATGCAGAACTACTATCTATACCTGTCGGGATACCACCTGAATGATGTGATCAACAATGAGTTGCTCACATTTTACACAAGCCCGGGATGGAGTATTACCACCAAAAGTGCATGGAGCGGATCAATCAGCATCGCTTACAGTTTTGAGAATCTCCTGGAGGATTTCGATCTTCTTGACCCTGTGATGGTCCCTGCGGGTGATTACCAGTTCATATATTCCAGTCTCGAGCTGGAGACTCCCTGGACCAAACCATTCAGTGCCTCTTTTGAAATTGAAGGTGGACAGTATTATGACGGGGTCAAGATCTCCCCATCCGTTGAACCTACCTGGAACCTGGGAGCTTCTGTCGAGCTGGGAGGGATCTACCGGTTCGACCATGTGCAGTTCCCCGACCGCAACCAGACCCTCAACAACCACATTGCCGGTGTAAGGGCACTCTACATGCTCTCCACAAAGATCTCCTTCTCCACCTTTGTTCAATATAATACCGCCATCAAAAAGGTAATCTCCAACCTCCGATTCCGCTACAACCCGAAAGAGGGTACCGACCTCTACCTGGTATTTAACGAGGGGCGCAACACATACCTGCAAAGGGAATCCCCCACCCTGCCCCTCTATGACCAGCGCAACATCACCCTGAAATTCACCTATACGTTTGAATTGTAAACAGCTCCACCAGGATCTGCCGGAGTTGAATTACAGCTTGATTCCCATCAGGAGCACATCATCTATCTGGAAAGTATCACCTTTCCAATTGTTAAATGCCTCTGTAAATATCTGCTGCTGCTGCTTCATGGGTTGATGGCAGCTGTCGAGAATCAGCTGTTTCAACGCAGAGGATTTGAATTTCTTCTCTTTTGGTCCTCCCATCTGATCGATATATCCATCCGAATACATATAAAGGGTGTCACCAGGCATCACTTCAATTTCATGTGAGCTGAACGCCTGCATATCAGGGCATGCGCCGACAAAAGCCCTGTCACCCTTGATCTCATAAAGGACCTTTCCGTTTTTCTCAATAACCCTTGAGTTGGGAATGGGCTCCAGGTCATTGTTGCGTACAATATAGAGCGGGTTGTTGGCTCCGGAGAATTCGATCTTTCTACTCTTCAGGTCCAGCCTGCAGAGCGCAATATCCAGTCCATCTCTCATTTTCGATTGATCGTCATGCGACTTGAGAGAGGTGATAATTCCCTGCCTTAACCGGTCAAGGATCTCCCCTGTATTTGTAACACCCTCCTTGTTGACAATTCCGTTGAGCAGTGAGATAGACAACATGCTCATCAGTGCACCCGGTACCCCGTGTCCGGTACAGTCTGCAACTCCAACGATCACCTGTTCCCCTGGAGTGGCTACCCAGTAGAAATCCCCACTAACCACATCCCGGGGTCTGAAGAAGATGAAATACTCATTCAGCAGACTACCGATCTTCTGCTCATTCGGCAAGATCGCATTCTGGATGTTCTGGGCATAGGTGATACTGGAGGTCAGCTCTTTGTGAATAAGCTCAATGTCGTTCTTTTGATATGTGATCTCATCCCTCTGCTGCGTGATCTGGTTATGCTGCTCTACGATCTCTTCGTTTCTCAGCTGGAGCTCATCGTGCTGTTGGTTCAGCTTATGAAAGACCCTTCTCTTCTGTCTGAAAGCAAGGGTCAGCCAGACAAGGAGGAGGAGCAGAACTACAAAACCAAATGAGGTGGAGATGACAATTTTCCCCCTTCTTTCCAGTTCATTTTTGGATTTCAACTCCTCTATTTCCGCATTTTGCTTGATGAGCGTCATCTGAAGCTCATTTTTCGTCAGGTCCATAACCAGTTGGTCCCTCTCCAGGCCAGATTCCTTCAACGCATCTTCCTTCTTTTGCAGTTCCAGCCTGTTCTTGAGCAGTTCATACTCCTTCTCCCGTTCCCTGGCCTCTGCAAGCTCTGCCCTCAACCTTTCGGTCTCCATATCCATCACCACCTTCTCAACCTTCTCCTCCTGCATCTTTTCATGGAAGGATTCATAATAACTAAAATAGTAAAGAGCCGAGTCGGTATTCCCTGCCTTCTCATAGGTTTCACATAGCATTCCGTAGCAGCTCTTCATCTGGTTGATGTCGCTCATCCCACGGGCAATATCCAGGGCCTCTTTTAAGTTTTTCACTGACCTGTCATACTGCCCAAGGTTGTTGGTCACCACCGACATGTTGATCAGTGCGGAGATCGTGCCGATCTTTTCTCCTTTGGCTTTACGGATGGAGTAGGTGCTGAAAAAACTCTCCAGGGCCTTCTCATACTCATTCATTTCGGCAAACAGCAGGGCCAGGTTGGAGTTGATCATGGCCATGCCGTTCTCATTGCCCAGCAACCTGTTGATCTCATAGGATTCCTCGAAATATCCCACAGCCTCGTTAAAATGGTTGTGTTCCCAGTAGAGCATGGCGCTCTGGTTGAATAGATCGCTGGCCTCCCGCTGATTGCCATCTGCCATCAACTGACTAGCCTGGGATTGGTTCTTTTCTATCAATGCTGAATCCTGTCTCGATAACGGGATTGGCTCCAGTACCTGCCCGAAACCGTTCAGAGTGGAACTAAAAAGGAGGACTACCCAGAATACTCTCATGTCAGTCCGTAATATAGAATTGGATCTCCTGCTCCTCCCTGTTTCCCAGCTTATCAAAGGCGATAATTTTTAACGAGTTGACCTCCTGTACCTTAAAGCCCTCAACGGGGTTGTCATACCTGCGTTCCTGACCGCCATTCACAGAGTAGTGGATCTTTTCAGCACCCACTACCTCATCTACTGCTGCCAGGAAAACAGTGACATAGGACGGGTATACATCAACACCTTCCGGGAGATCCGGTTGACTGCCTTTAAGCGGCGGAATGCTAAAGGTATGATAAATGGCAGGAGGCTCATCATCAAGGAAACAGAAGAAAGTGCTCCTATTCCGGTTATTCACATTATCGTAAGCAAAGAACTCGATCTCATGCAATCCTCCCTTTTCAATGGTAAATGGCTCCTCATACCGGATCTCCTCCCTGTTATCATCGATGCTGTAGGAGATGTACTGCAACCCCGATTCACCATCACTGGCCGAGAGGTTGATCCTGGTCTCATTGCACACAAAGACCGTGTCGCGCGTGGGGAAGAAACGCCCTGTGAAACGGTGGTTCACAGAGGGGCCCACCAGGTCGGTAAAGACCTCCCGTATCACCGAGTGTTTAAACTGTTCCGGGGTGATCTCTCCATCCTCACCTCCTGTGGTATTTGATATGTTGTCCACCGCGAAGAATCTGATTTCATGCATTCCCTCCACACTGGGCAGATAGAAAGGTTCGGTGTAGGGCTGATAGGTTCCTCCATCAATGGAGTACCTGATCTCTTTCACCCCCGACTTGTTGTCCACTGCGGTCAGCTTCAGCTTGGTCCTCCCGGAGAAATAGATCTTGTCCTCAAATACGAAGCGGTCCCCCAGCACATCGGATGAAGTAATGGGAGCGGTCCGGTCCATATAAAACCCGAACTCCTTCTGCTCTTCCGTATTCTCTACATGGTCGACCGAAAAATAGGTAAGCGTATGTTCCCCGTCTTCCAGGTGTTCCACGGGAATGACTCCTCCTTTATAGAGTCTCTTCTCTCCCCCATCCATTGAGTAGAAGGTTTTAGAAACTCCTGCAATGTTGTCTTCCAAATCCAGTGTGATTTTTGAGGAGGTGGAGATGATGCTCTTCTCCACGTCGATGTCCGTCACAGAATGGAATGTTTCTGGTGGATTAGTATCTACAGTAAACTCCAGGACCGACTCCTCTTCTGCATTCCCCACATGGTCCACGGCAAAGTATTTTAGCTGATGGTCTCCCTCCTCACTAAATCCGAGGGGTTCAGTAAAAGGCTGATAGGGTCTCTGATTAATTGAATAGTAGAGCTCCTTAACCCCCGACATCTGGTCACTGGTCTTCAAGTCAACCAGCAGGTTCTGTCCATAATAGATATCATGGTCATCTTTATGCACCGGCGAAAGGGAGAATGATGAACTGGTAACCGGTGTCATCCCGTCGGCATACACCTTAAAGATCACATCGGTCTGGGGATAAACCGGCGTTTTTGTTTCGGGGTCCACAAGCCATGGACTCCGAATGGTATTTAGCCCCTCCGAATCGAAGTAGATCAGCTCCTCATTGTCATCAGATAATGTCACTTCATCGTCCGAGTAATAGCTGACAAGCTTAACGACAAAGGGAACACTTCTATTCCAGAAAATCTTACCAGAGGTGGTATCCACATGGTGTTTCATCTCAAATTCAGGTCGCTGTTGAGCTTGCAACAAACCGGGTCCGGCAATGACTAATGCTGCCGTCAACAGCATCAGGGTAATGCTCCTTAAATTCATCATTGTGGTTTTCATATAATTCGGGCACATGCAGCATCACCTGCAGCCATCTATTCCATTACGCCAGGGCAAAACCCCGGCATCTGCTGGTCTGTTATTCGTGATTTTATCTACTGAAGGATTCCATGCCCAATTTCACCAACCTAAAACAAAGGCATGCACCATATTGTTCATTTTCGTGTCAGAATAGTGAACCGGAAAGCTGAAGTGTCAACTGCAACATCACCCTGAAATTCACCTATACATTTGAACTGTGAACTGGTAGTCATCACGAGCATGATCCATGTTTATTGAATTTACTTATTGCAATTTACATGGATTACATCATCTGTTTGAAGAGCTCAGGCAATTTGCCGGATAGAACAATCCCAAAGAGGGCACCAATCTTTGCCTGGTTTAACGTATCAGCGTGTACTCCCTGATCAATAGAGAGGCGGACAGATTAAGCCGAGTGGCCAGTTTTCTGATCATATCGACAGTTAACCGTCTCTTTCTGTGCAAAACCTCAGAAACCCTGTTTGCTCCACCCAGTTCAGGAGCCAGGTCAATCTGTTTAAGCTGCATCTCCTCCATTCGGATTTTTATCGCTTCGATTGGGTCCGGGGCTTCAATTGGATGGTGTTGCTGCTCGTAATCGTCAATGAGCAATGCCAGGATATCAGCTTCATCGCTTTCCTGAGAGCCTGATGGGGCATCAAACAGGTGGTTTAATCTCTCCAGCGCATTTTGATAATCAAGTTCTGTTTTGATCGGTTGAATTCTCATTTTTCTCCTCGGTTAGACGTTTTCAGCATCGATATGATCATATTCTTTGTGGGTTCCTACAAACCTGATGAATGCCCATTGTTTTTCGAAATTGAATTTTACCACCAGCCGGTAAGCATTTCCCCTGATATTGAAAACAACCCTGCCTTGTTTCAATATACTGACATGGGCGTAGGTATTCTTAATGTCACCCGGGGATTTCCAGCCTGAACTCATAGCTGTATCATACCAGGTTTTCAAATACTGTTCAGTATCAGGGTGTTTCACCCAGAAATCTCTCAATGTACTTTTCGCAAAAATTCTTTTCATGTCTGGTTGCGATGTTACAAATGTAGTGATTAATTCCCAATTTGGGAAGATGTTCTCCTTTTCTAGAATTTGTATCTTACCTTTAATGTGCTAAGCGGGTAATATATCGGTGCCGAAAAGATTAAGAAAGGAGCCATGTTTGGATAAGACGTTAATAAATATGAAGAATATAATACTACTATTACTATTATTAACAAATATGCACTCTTATTCTCAAGAATTGTTTAAAAAAGAGTTACACTGGGAACCCCTTGATTCTATTGAAAAAACTATTTTTAATGATAAGAAACAAATAATAGAGTGGAGTAAAACACAACTTCCTTTTTCTACTACTTATCCGAAAGACCTGATTATAAAAGATTATAATATATATATTGTAATGGTTGCTGGATGTTCAGGATTACCTTGTTGGAATATATACATTTTTAAAGAACAAGATGAGCTTTGGCAATTAAAAATATATACAACACAAGCGAGACTAAAAGAGCAAATTAAGATAGAAGTTGACAATAAACAGGAGAAGATTATTTTTAAAACAAAATCTGGTCAAATAGGTGAAGTGCCTTTTGAAACCTTGAATATAAGTTTCGACAAAACAGAACAATAAAAATAATGCCTCGGAATCCACAGGGACAATTTCAATACTGGTGGTCACTTCTGTTGTCAAAGAAGGCCACAAGCTCTATGACCTCGCTTTTGATTTGATAGACCAGGGAAGTCTGGGGAGCAATCACACAACGCCTCAGACCGGATTGTTTACCGGAGGGCGGGCAAAGATGTTTTTGGGTTTTTAGTTTCTCCAGTAGGCCTTCCACCTTTGCCTCAAAATCTTCTGCTTCATTGATGGTCCACTTCTCCAGGATCTGGGAAAGGGTATTCAGGTAAGACTCTTCGGCCAGCGGGGACCAGGAAATCCGGTATTGCTTCATTTCCTACCCAGTATTTTGTCAGCTTTCTTCCTGACTTCCTCGTGAGGTATCCCCTCGTCATTCTCCAGCTGTCGTAAACCGATGTTGATAGCATCCTTTTCCTGGTCAGAGATGGTATCCCACCAATCGATGTTTTTACCTTTTAGGGTATTGAAATAAGCCTGCACCTTGCTGAGAATGCTTTCATCGTCAGTCTCGACAATGAGCTTATGCAAATAGTTTTTTATTTCTGCTGTACTTGTGTTCATAAGACTGATATTTAAACGCTATAGGCGCTTCTTGCCTTTGCATACCTTATCAATGCCTCAAGAGTAAACGAAGATGAAAATCGTTTTATCTGTATGGCAAAGATAATTAATAAAACAAACAGAATCCAGGATTGGATGGATTTCATCTATTGTGACAATAGGCTCTATTGGTTTGATAATGAAGGCAAAATAGTGTTAAGAGGTGGATTAAGGCGAATAAAAGAACGGAAGCTTAAGAGATTTGAAAACAGGTATAACCATGAATTAAATGGATATAATCTGAAATTGGAGGATGGCTTGATAGTTGGCATAGAGGAATAATTGTAAAACTTCATGGACAATGATTCAATCTGGCACAGTATGGGAACAGATGATGAAGGATTTTATTCAACCACCACCGTATCGCGGATCACCTCGCCGGCGGTGAAGTAGCCGATGGCGCCCTCCGAGAGGTTGGTCCGTGCGTTTCCGGGCAGCACATCGAAGATCCCACCCCGCCAGTCGGTCTCGGAAAGCATGCCCCTGAGGTACTCCTCGTACTCCCTTGAGACCGACTCCTTCTCCCGGAACACAATGGTGCCTGGGGGAAACCTTACATGTTCACGGTCGGGTGGAAAGATTCGGTTTACATCGACACTTCCCAGGCTGTAGTGGTAGATCAGCGCGTGGGTCTGGTC
>JBDLIQ010000037.1:0-30679 GCA_039714775.1 Bacteroidota bacterium | reverse complement strand
CTGTTCCACACCCAGTCCGTCAGGTGTCTCTTTATACACAGTTTTATAATATCCGTTTGAGGTCTGCATGTTTTCAACAAAAAACCAGTAGGGTAAACTGCCGGGCAGCTTATATGCGTTTAAGCTATCAACATACTGCATGGCACCTGGTATCATTTGTAAAAAGAAACCATTTGTCCACCTGATATTAAACTTGTTAAACGGATCACCCTGCATTTCCAGCGGAATTCCATTGGTGGCCCAATTTGAATAGTAACCCGGATCGATAAAAACTTCGATAAACGGTTTATCCTTATCGGCTGTCCCATCATCGAGTTTGTACCATTTATCGGGATACTTCCGGAACAGGGTATCCATCTCTTCCAGCATCATTTTAAAATTATCCGTTTTTGTTCCGTAAATCCTCAATGCAGGATAGGCTGTTGGGGTTTCAAATTCCTCTATTTCAGCCAATTCCTTCAACAGGATTTCATACGCTTTAATAACTCCCCTGTAAAAACGTGGCATCCATGGATCTGCATCGGGTGCTTCTGGTGACTCCACATTGGTCAGGTCGCTGCAAAAAACATTGCAACCCAGGGCCTTCACCCAGTATGCATGCTGCAGGATTACCGCCGTGTCCTGGCTCTCATAGGTTCCCAGCAGGGAGGTGGTGGTTCTGCATATTCCATCCCCCACCACAGGGTCGTCGGGATATCCCGGATTCACTGGCCACCAGCCGTTATCAGGTCGTGTATTTATCAGTGATCCGTGATCATCATCATATAAGATAATGAGATCCATATCAGGATTCGCCTGAGAAAAACCGGTCAACACAAAAACTGGGATCAACAAGGAAATTCCAATAAGTCTCCGGCTCAAAAACCGGAAATCCAACAGTTTAATTGAGCGCTCTCTCTGGTTCATAAGGCATACAGTTTTAATTTGATATAAATCTATGTCAACCGGAACAAAGTATCCACCTCTATTTTAACTATATTGTACCGTATTTTAGCAGCAAGATGTATTTGTATTGATAAAATAGTGTACTCATGGATCCGGTGTTTGAAAAGGTGCCTCTGGTCGATTCCTCCTTCCTGGTAAAAATGGAGAGCTTTCCCCATTATGAGATCCCATGGCATGTCCACCCCGAATATGAACTGGCATATGTGACCAAAGCCAATGGTAAACGGTTTATTGGAGACAGTGTTACGGATGTGCGTGGTGATGACCTGATCCTGCTGGGCCCCAACTTGCCACATGCATGGATTAGCAATGCCGCCGGAAGCAGGAGTGGAACTGTGCAACAGGTTATCATTCAGTTTTCGGAAGATTTCCTGGGAGCCAATTTCTGGTCGAAGCCTGAGTTTCTGCACATCAGACAGATGCTTGACAAAACATCAAAGGGGCTGGGAATCAACGGGGATTCCAAAGCCAGGATCATTCGGAAAATGTACAGACTGTTGAAGACAGATAGGTTCCGGAGGGTAATTGAGTTGCTGAATATCCTGGATTTGCTGGCAACCGGAAAGGAGTATGGAACCCTCTCCAAACTGACCATCGACGATGTAAAAAGCGGATCTGAAAGTCAGCGTATTAATGTGATTTATGACTATGTATTGACGAACTTCAGACACAAATGTACGGTACCAATGGTCTCTTCCCATTTTGGCATGACCCCGCAGTCATTCTGCCGCTATTTCAAGAGCAGAACGAGAAAGACCTATATAGGGTTTCTGAATGAGGTGAGGATATCACACGCCTGCAAGCTGTTGTCAACCGATGATCTTAGCATTATTGAGGTTTGCTACAATTCGGGTTTTGAAAGCCTCTCCAACTTCAACCGGCAGTTTAAAAGGGTGACCGGCAGCTCGCCCGGGCTTTACCGAAAGTCAGTCCTGACGTCCATATAGGAGAGAGGCTTCACTCAACTATCATATTTCGGGAGAGATAGACATAAAATATCCAGTTATTGAACTATATTGATGTTAGTTTGGATATTAAATATCTATCGATAGATATTTAATATCCGAAAAGCACCAAATAAGTATACTAACCCGATATTAAATATCCCTTGTTGTTCGAATTGATCCTGCAAGAACGACTGAATGACTGGCTTCGTTGATCTCACAAGCTTGGTTTTCCATAAATCAGAACTGTGTCATGGAATGGCACTATGGCTGCTTAAAGTTTACCGATCCATTGATTTACATTAATGTAGTATATATCTTGTGTCATCAAAAAAAACGCATCGTATGACATCTCGTGAAAGAGTGCTTGCAGCCCTTAATTTTCAGACCCCCGACCGGGTGCCCATTGACCTGGGCGGATTCCAGTCGGGAATACATAAGAAGGCCTACCTGAAACTGCTTGAACACCTGGAGATAGAGGAGGAGATTGTGATGCTCGATCCGGTTCAGCAACTGGTCAGACCCAGTGAGAAGGTGCTGGACCTGTTGAAGGTGGATATCAGGTATGTTACCGCAAAGGGGCCGAAAGATTTTGACGGCGCTATCAGGCAGCGATTCCGGAAAGGGGAGTTGTGGCACGACCTGAAGGATGAATTTGGGATCGTCTGGTCCATGCCGGATAAACAGCAACTCTATATGGATATCAGCCACCATCCCCTGGCCGATGCCACCATTGATGATATTGCCTCCTATCCCTTTCCTGACGGAGGTAATCCGGACCGGTTCGAGGGGGTCAGAGAGGAGGTGCTGGAGATTCAGAAGAACACCCCCTATGCTGTCTCCACCGGAATTGGCGGAGTGGTTTACGAGGTGTGCTGGTACATGCGGGGGCTGGAAAGATGGTTTATGGATATGATGGAGAATCCCGCTTTTTGTGAAGCGCTGCTAGACCAGGTACTTAAGTTCTGGCTCGACTATTTTACCGGCTTTATGAAAGAGATCGGTGATATTATCGATGTGGTGATGATCGGTGATGACCTGGCGGGACAGACCGGACCCCTGTTTCCACCGGAATTCTACCGGGCCATTGTCAAACCCAGGCAGAAAAAGCTGGTGCAGCATATCAAATCCCTTACCGGTTCTAAAATCTGGTACCACACCTGCGGGTCGGCCGTGGAGTATATTCCCGACCTGATGGACAATGGAATCGATATCCTGAACCCGGTACAGATCACGGCACAGGGCATGGATCCCAAATTCCTGAAGGAGCGCTTTGGAAAGGAGCTGGTATTCTGGGGAGGAGGCATCGACTCACAACATGTACTGCCCTTTGCCACACCGGATGAGGTGAGGGCCAACGTGAAGGAGAACATGGAGGCGTTTAAACCGGGAGGCGGCTATGTATTCAACAACGTGCATAACATCCAGGCAGATGTACCCCCGGAGAACATCCTGGCCATGTACGAGGCGGCTTTTGAGCACGGAGGTTACTAAGTTCCATTTGCCATATCAGTTGTTTCCTGTCGAGAATTGATAATGGATCTGTTATCGATTAGAAATCCTTTCTATTTTAGAGACAGTTTACCTGCAGATGCCAATGTCCCGGTAGAATTCTCAACTTCTGATCTCAATGTTGGAACTTACTGGTTATATGCTGCTGATATTTATGGGATTATTTCAGAACCGGCTACAGTGACTCTCTTGGTGGGTGTAGAAGAGCATACAAGTGAACGGATAAGTATCTGTCCCAATCCGGCGAAGGATTTAATAATCATTGAAACAAATAGAGTGGGACAATATTCAATCGAGATAAATTCGATAAATGGTCAACTGATAAGGAGCGTAGAGTGGAATGGAACCTCTTACCAGTTAGACCTCTCATCTTTCCGGAAGGGAGCCTATCTAATTACCCTCCGGTCAGAAGACTTTGTAACTACAAGGAAAATAATCAAACTTTAGGAGAGTGCATCTGGACCCAGTTTTTCAAACCTGTTGAGGATCTGTTGAAAGAGTAGCGAGTCCGGGGGGGGTAAATCACTGAAGTGCCTCTATTCCCAACTGACCGAAAGTGCCCAGCAATTTTTCCAGGCGCTTGCTGATGGCTGCAACACCACCCTCTACATTGGACTCCACATTCAGCGGCATCACCGGATCGTGCAGCGACATCCGGAGCAGGAACCAGCCATCCTCACCCTTTCCCTGGCATTGTACACGAATGCCTTCATAATTGGGTTGTTCGGGGCTCCAGCCCGGTTCATTTTCAACCATTTCGGCCACCTGCTCCAGTACCTGTTTCCCGTAGCTTCCGAAATCTTCTGCTTTGATCTTCAGCCTGAACTCCTGTGATTCCAGGGGACGGGGGAGGGCCTCTATCAGGCTGCCCAGGGTTTGACCCTGCCGGTTCATTCGGGCCGCCTGCACCAGCAGCTTGGCCACCAGGTAGGCCCCGTCATCAAGGAAGTGGTTCTCTTTGAGGGCGGCGTGGCCCGAGGTCTCGATGGCCAGCCACGACTCCTTGCCCTCTGCATTGAGCCGTTGTGATTCGTTGATTACATTTTTATATCCCCTCTGGAACCGGTGATGTACCCCCTTCAGCTGCTCCTGGATAAACCATTTCAGTCCGGCCGAGGTGATGGAGTCGGTTACGATGGTTGAGCCGGGATGCTCCTCCAGGATCACCGATGAGATCAGGGCGATCAGGTCGTTGCGGTTGATGGCGTTCCCTTTAGCATCCACCATGGCGGCCCGGTCCACATCGGTATCGAAGATGATCCCCAGGTCGGCCTTCTCACGGACCACTGCAGCACAGATGGAGTCCATCGCCTCGCCATCTTCAGGGTTGGGAACATGGTTGGGGAAACGGCCGTCGGGCTCCAGGAACTGGCTCCCCTCCACATTGGCACCCAGGGGTTCAAGCACCTTCCCGGCGAAGAATCCACCGGCACCATTGCCTGCATCTACAATGACCTTCATCCCCTCCAGGGGTTTCTCATGGTTATCCGGATCATTGACCCCGCCGCGGATGGTCTCTGCAAGGTGTCTGGCATATTTTGAGATAAAGTCAACTACCTCTATGGCTCCGGGAGTAGGGGATGGAGTGAATTTTCCAACAGAGGCGATCTTCAACAGGTCATGGACATTGCCCTTGTCAAATCCACCCTTTTCAGTAAAGAACTTCATGCCATTCCGGTTGAATGGCAGGTGGCTGGCTGTCAGCATCACACCGCCATCCACACCCAGGTCGGGATCGATGGTGGTCATAAACATGGCAGGGGTGGAGGCCAGTCCGCAGTCCACCACATCAAAACCAACGCCTGTCAGCCCGGCCATAAAGGCCTTTTTCAGCTTTGCACCGGAGATCCTGGAGTCAGTACCCACAGCCACTTTTCCCAACCCCTTGCCGTTCTTTGCTAACCAGGCTGCAAATGCCTGTCCCAGTGTGGTTGCTATTTCGGGGGTAAGGTTCACCTTCTCTCCCGGGATCCCCTCCAGGGCAACACCCCGTATGTCGGAGCCGTTCTGTAACTTTTTCCAGGTTTCGAATTTCATAATCTTTGTGTAAAATGCGACTTTTTGACCAAAGTTTAAAAATAGATAATTCTAGTCGATTGCAACTCTAAATACGATTATTAAGGGATACGTATTGATCAGTTCTGCAGGTAACAAAACATTTCATCGGTTTAGGTTGATCTGCGTGAATATTTATGGTATACCATAAAAAATCACCTGGATTTTGTCAAACCCTGATGAGAGAATCTGAGATATCAGGATACGTTCCTGTGCCTGTATGGTAAGCCCTTTCGATAAAGCGCTCCTTAACGATCGCAATGCTGTCGGGAGGAGCGATAACATGCATCTCCACATACCTGCCCCCTTTAGGTGTCATCGGATGAAACTCCTGAATTCCGCCCCGGGCCTTAAAATGGACCATGTTGTAGGAGTCGCTTACCGAGAGGTTTATCCAGGGTGAGACCCGCCCATGCTTTAACTCCTCACTGAAGGCAAATTCCACCACCGCTCCCTCGGGAAGATCCAGGGTAAAGGAGGGGTAGATCAGCCTCACCCTGCCCAGGTCGTACCGTTTCCATGCTCCCTGGGGCGGATTTATAGCGCACTCCAGATCGCGCAGGAAGAAGCGGGCCGAAGGGTTGTCCGTCTCATACCCGTAATAGCTGGCCAGTGGTCCGGATGCCATTTCCGTAAAAGGGATCTCATGTTTGGTGACCGGGGAGATCTGCGAGGGGCTGAATGACCCCAGATCCCTGGATACCCGGGCGGGCGCTTCCCACTTCGTATCATCAAAGCCGGGCGCTGTCCAGCCATCGGGCTGCTGGCGGGTATCGGCCCACTCCAGCCATCCGAACTGGGCACTGACCCTACGCAATTGACGGGCATATCCCTTCAGCTCCATTGATTTCCACTCCACAGGGACCTCTTGATCTCCCAGTAGAATACGGCAGTATAGGAACGGATCGATCCCCTGCAGCATGCGTGTATCGACCCCTTCGCTGTGCAGCTGAACAGCCAGCAGGTGCTCTCCCGCTTCCAGCCGGGTTTTACGGACCTGGTAGAGGGGATACTCCGGTGCATAGCGGTCCGGCCCCTCGGTCAGCTCCACGCCGTCGAGCCACACCCGGTACCAGGAGGCACCTGAAAGATGAAATTCGGTCTCACCCTCCGTCGCAAGGGTAAATTGTCCCCGGAAGGAAGCATGTATGTCTTGATAATCATCTGCGCTTTCCCTGGGGGCTTCAGTTTCGTCATTCTCCGGTAGCCAGATCATATGCTGAGCATGGGTGGAGACAGAGAGGCTCAGAAGAGCCAGGATAGCAAGGCCGGAGGTCAGGATGGTTCGATTCATCAGGATATATTCAGACTGGTTTATCAGTAATTATTAAGTCTATTTCATTAGCTCCGCTGAGCTCGTCACTTTGTTCCTCGGTTGGCCTAATGAACCCCGAATTGCGAAGCAATTGCCGAAGGCAATTATTGTCATGGACGTTTCATTGATATCAGTTCTCTAAATGAATTGTTTTGATGGCCCGGATCTGCACAGGTCCCATCAGTCCGGAGGGGATCAGCTCCTCATGGCCGGTGAGCTGAAGATCGGTGCTGACCCAGGTCCCTGCCTGTTCAGGATTGGCAGCATCGCCGATCAGGCGGTTGCGCCAGGTGCTGGTTACATCGATCTGTAGCTTGTTGATACCTGGATGGAGTGTTCCGGTTGCATCGATCTCCATGGGAGGGTGCCACCAGTTGCCCAGCGCTTCTCCATTGATTGTGACTGTGGCGATCTCGCCCACGGCGCCCAGCTCCAGCACCAGTTTCAGGTCATCCCTGAAGAATCTTTCTGGGATCTCCACCTGTTTGGTGTAGGTGACGGTGCCCGAATAGTACCTGATTCCCGGGTGATCAGAAAGGGTCCAGTCAGTCAACTCCGTTAAAGTGATTGAATCGGGGGCTCCCCATCCGGATGCAAAGCGGACCTTCCAGGGTCCGGAGATCTCCAGTGGCATTGGAATATCATCTGCTACAATCTCCTCTCTATGACCGGTTGTTGTGGTCACGCTGTATCTCCCGTTTTCGGAGAGCTCCAGGCTTGTTCCATCTCCGGTGAATGTGGCGGGGATACGAATCTCTTCACCGTCCCTGAGGATCATCTGAAGAGGATCGCCTTTGTCCGCATCATCCCTGAACAGCACAAAGACCGATTCCAGGGGGTTAAGCTCCAGGGCCACCCTTGTGCCCCGGTCCGGTAGTTCATACATGGCGGTTTTCCTGATCTCTCCCGATACAGCATCCCATAGTTCAGGTTGCCGGCCAGGGACCCTGAAGAGTGGATCGATCCATATTTTTTCATCGGTCTGGTTGGTCAGGAAATAGATTTCCTCGCGTTCTGTACTGCGGTGAATCCAGAGGATCCCCGGGTTATTATCCAGCTGCAGGTCAGGCGGTGTATCCAGCTTTTCCAGCACCTGCTCCAGGGCACTGCCATTAAAAACCATACCATCTCCGTAAGTGGCCGAGGTCTTATGCATACCATCACAATCCTGCCACAATGCACCAGCCAGTTGCTGCACCAGCCCGTCAGCTTCAGGCCAGTTTTCCAGGGAGGGTGAATGGTCGGGTGGGGGACCATAGATGAACCCTCCGGCAGCCACCAGGTGGGTGATCTTCTCCAGTAATTGAGGTCGCATGTTATCAAGTGGAGGTAGCACAAGCAGTTTGTAAGACATGCCATCGGGGAGGGTCAGCCTGCCATCCCTGACAAACATATCTTCCAGAATTACCTCTGCGTTGATATAGTCAAAAGAGTATCCTTCAGGAAGTTCGGGATCCCTGGTTCCGGTCATTTTTGGGGCATCCTCCCCGATAAAGTAGGCCACATCCGCCACATAGGTTCCCTGCTGCAGCATGTAGTTGCACCTTTTAAGGTAGGTGACCCATGAGTCCATCTTAAAGAACCAGGTGTTGTTGCGGTTAAAGGCCGATCCGAACCAGGCGTTCACTCCGGGTACCCTGTCGGTATAGGCCTGGTGAAGGTATTCGGTGAGCAGTGTGTGGTTTACCCCTTCGGTAAAGGACCAGTCGCCCCGTTTCTTAAAATACCATGGATGCGACAGGTAATGCGGAGCTGCGGAGGTAAACGATTCGGCAAAGACCTCCTTTTTCCCATAGGTGTGGGCTGCAGAAGAGGCGGCCCGAAGCTCAATGGATCCAAGCTCACCTACGGTCCAGAACTCCCCGCTCACCAGGTCAGCCGCTCCGCCGTATTGCAGAAACTCGCCTGGGAAGCCCCAGTGTCCGTAATTCTCCAACCACAATTTCCACCCATAACGGTTGGCAATCTCCTTTAATCCTCCAATATATTTGTGTGATACACGATCGGACAGGAGCCTGCGCAGGTCCCACATAAACCGTTCAGACTCCTTTAAACTTCCAACCACGCGACCGGTAAACACAGGCAGCCAGGGAACGGGATCGTAACCATACGCCTCCATAAAAGGAACATCCAGGTCATCCGACCAGTTTTGTGATCCCGTTTCATAACTGTCGATCACCAGGTATTTGATGGCTTCTCTCTTCTCTGCAGGTATCTCCCTGATCAGCTGTCCTGCAAATTGTTCAAAGTGGAAGGTGGCATGTTCACGGTTTAATTTATCCACTTCGGGACCCTCGGCATTGGGCAATACCGGTGCATTTTTGGCCCCTGTTGAAACCATCATGACCCGCAAAATGGTCCACTCTCCGGGAGGGACCTGCCACTCCAACCGGCCATCCACCATGTGGTCGCTGATGTCAAGCACCTCTTTTTCAGGAATGACCATGTCAGGATCATCCAGCTGGGACGGCTTCTCCCACAGGTAATCGTCCCACATGGGCAGGGGCATGGGGAAGACCTTGGAGAGCTGTTTCTCCACATAGTGATCGATCCGTGCTGCGCCCGAGAGTTCAATCTCCGTGAAACCCGGTTTGCTTCCGCTGCGTCCGAAAAATTCATGGAACCTGAAATTGGAGAAGCGGAGTTTGTAGTGGCCTGAACTGGTGGCAGGAAATGAGATGGCACCCGGACCGTCCCACAGGGGACCAATATCCATTGCACCGTCGGGCGGGCGCTGGAATTCAAAGGTGCGGATCGATTCAAACAGACCAGCCTGATTCTTTGCAAGCAGTTCACAGGTGGACAGAAACTGGTTGGATGAGGGATGGAGCTGCAGGCTCCTGGCCTCAAAGGGCTCCCTGGTGCTGATGTTTACTTCAAAGAGACCATCCGTTTCCAGTGCAGACTCAGGAAAGGAGAAAATTGTTGTTGGATCTCCATCGATCAGTGCCTCAGTCCCTGAGGATGCAGGCGATCCTGTGATGGTGGCGCTGGAGAGATCCAGCCGGTCCCTGTCCCCCTTCGGAGTTGGAAAGGCCAGGATCCTCACATCCTGGAAAAAACCTTCGGGTGCAGGGAGTGGCTGATTTAGTTCGACAGGTCCGGTTACCTGAACTTCACGGGTAACCAGGTGCCGCATGCTCTTTTCGTCAGGGATCCAGGGTCCTCCGCTCTGGCTCCATCCAAAACAGTTAAAAAGCCCGATATCGATCTCCTCCTCACCAGCCCTGCTGATTGCATACTTCAACATCTCCCACCACTCCTCCGTAAGTGCCGGCACATCTCCGGTACCTCCCGGGTTGTAAACACTGCTGAACAGTAAAGCTGTACCGATACCGGCCTCTTTCATCGCCTGAAGGTCCAGATCGATACCCTCCTTAGAGATATGGTCGTTGTAAAAGAACCAGTAGGTCCAGGGTTTTACCTGGTCAGGCGGATCCAGAAAACCCTGTGCAAGTCCGGAAGGGGCCTGATTCCGGTTCCCGTCGCATCCTGCCAGGAGAAGCAACAGCAATACTGCTGCAGCCGGGACTCTGCTGATGATGCCTGCCTTCATATTAAGCAAATATCAGGAGAGGAATTTTTTCCGCAAATCCTCAATCTGGTCATCGTTGATGGGGACCAGCTCTCCCAACGGATGGCCCATGATAAGTGATTTCGCACTGAATTCGGCCACCTCAAGCCGGTCGAAGGTCTGGAGCAGCTTGTCGCCCGTTACAATGATGGAATCATTCCGGATGATCACGGCCGGTGTATCCGGGGAGAACATCTTAGCAAGCTCACTGCCTTCACCAAGGTGTTTGCCAAATTCCACCATGGGTATATCCTGCAGAAAGATCCAGCTTTCGGGGATCGTCCTTACATCCAGCTTCTTTCCGGCAATCCCATAGGCCATGATGTTCTGAGGCTGGGTAAGAATAATAGAGTTCACATGGGGATTCTCCCTGTAGATCTTCTGGTGTACCCTGACTGCCCGGCTGGGAAGTTTTCCACGCTCCCGTTTCCCGTTCTCGATCTTCACAATATCGCCCAGGTCGATCTCCCACCTGGGAATATTGCGGGGGGTGATCAGGAAGTTGTCACCGCTGCACCGGACCGAAACCGTACCATAGGATGAGATCATCAGTCCCTGTGAACAGGAACGCCTTACCAGGGAGCTGATCTGTCGCCGGATGGAGAGCTCTTTTTCAGTATGCTCCACTGCATCAAATTCCGGGAACTCCTGAGGAATCTGTGACTCAAAAGCATCAATCTGGCTGTCATCCAGATATTTAGGCGAGCCTATGGTGCTTGCATTGATAATGGTCCTGGCTGAGAACTCCAGGGTTTCGAACCGGACAAATGCATCCTTCAGGTCTGTTCCCCCGACCACGGTGCCGTGGTTCTCCATGATCACCGCGTTGACCCCTTTTTCAAATTCGACGGCGATCTTCTCTCCCAGCTCCTCTCCACCTGGAATGGCATAAGGAGCATACCCGATGGGTCCGCAGGTATTCTTTGCCTGGGGGATGATGTTCATGTTGGGAAGCTGCCTGACGATGCTGAACGAGACCAGTGCGGGCGGATGGGCATGGATCACAGCTTTGAGCTCAGGTCTTGCTTCATAGATGGCCTTGTGAAAGGGGAATTCGGACGAGGGTTTGTAATGACCAATGATCTCTCCATCGGGTTTTACACATACAATATCTTTGCGCTGCAGGGTACCCTTGTCGATTGCACTGGGCGTTACCCAGATATTTCCTTCCCCGTCCTTAATGGAGATATTACCACCCGATGTTGTGGTTAGTCCCGCGTTGTAGATCCTTTTAATAATTTCGGTGATCTGGTCACGCGGATGCTGCAATACCGTATCCAGTTTTTCCATGATTCAAACAGTTAGGTTGTCTTTAATCCAAGGTCAATGGCCGCATTAAATCCGGCATCAATGCCTTTCCATAATACCAGTGCTGCACCCATCGATGTTGCATTGGCCACTTCAGAGGTGTACACCTTTTTACCTGGAAAGCTTCCGGCCATCAGCTTCAGGAAGATGGGATTTTTGGCGAATCCTCCGCTGATGTACATGTTTTTTGTCCGGTCCTCTTCACCGATAATCAGGCCGATCGATTCTGTGGTGAGGTCTGCCAGGTCGATCATGAGCTGGTGATAGGCCTCCTCAAAATTGTCAAAGGTCTCTTTAACTATGGAGTTGTCCAGATGATCCTCCGGAACGCCCCCTTTGAAGAATACCCTTTTCCCACCGCTCTTCTGGTTGAGTGAATTAATGATCTCTTCATCAAGGGCCACTTTTTTATAGGCTGAGTCATCAGCTCCGAACAGCTTGTTCAGCCTTTTTACATTCAGATCATGGATATGTCCCATAAAGAGCCTGGATGACTTAACAGGTTTTTGCTGAATGCTCATATAGGCAAGGCAATCCTGTTTCAGCTGTTCGGCTGTAAGGGGCTCTGCATTAAAGGGGTTCATGGAGATACACCATGTTCCGGTGGATACCAGGATAAAAGCTTCATCGGAATTCATGAAATAGGGAACAAGGGATGAAGAGCTGTCGTGGATCCCGATTCCAACAGGGACTTCCCTGTCAAACACATTTGAAGGAAATGTGGTTTCTACCGTTACAGGGTCAGGCAGCGTGTCACCAAGTTCACTGGTCCAGGGATGATAGGTCATCCGGTCAAAATCCCAGAGAGCAGTATGGCAACCTATAGAGGTGTGCTCGGAAGAAGCCTTGCCGGTAAGCATGTGTGACAGGTATTGTGGGAAATGCAGAACGGTCTTTGTTTTGTTAAATATCTCCGGTTTCTTCTCTTTGAGCCAGAGGGCCTGGAAACCTGAATTCAACATACCCAGCGCCGGGGAGGCCGTATTCCTGCAGAACTCCGCTTCACCACCATGATGCTTGTACAGGGATTCGGTGACACCTTCAGGCATGGGTTTCAGGTAGTTATAGACCGGCGTGAGGCGTTTCCCCTGCTCATTGAGGTACATCAGTGTGGCCCCATAAGTAGCAAAGTTGATGCCACGTACATCGTAATTCTCATCCTCCAGGAACCTTCTGCACCCCTCCAGCATCCATTGTTCGAGCCGCTCAATGTCGTCACATGCAAAGCCATCATCGTCTGTGATCTCTTCAAAAATGGCCTCCTCCTCATGAAGGATACTCAGGGACCGGTCAAACAGGAGGATTTTTTTATTGGTCTTACCAATGTCAAAAATTAATACTACATCTTTGCTCATCTTTTCTCTATTTTAGAACAATAACAGCGGCAATGATTTTAAACCACGCCGCTGTTATTTGCTAACTAATACAATACACTATTATGAAAACTAAACTCTATGATCTTTTGCTGAGGACATCCTTTTCATATTGCTGAATATCTGAAATAAAGTCCTGGGCGACAGGTACATCATTTTTCAGGCAGTAGTAGTCCCAGATGGCGCCAAAAGGCTTGGTCTTAAGCAATTCAAGCATTGCCAGCCGCTCAAAGAAGTTCTTATTTTCTTCATATTTCAGTAAGATATCCCTGGGTTCCAGAAGGGCGAATAACATCGCTTGCTGAGCAGCCCTGGTGCCTACCACATAGGCTCCGATCCTGTTGATACTTGCATCAAAAAAGTCGAGTCCCATATGTACACGGTCCATTGCATCAGCCCTTACAATCTCCTGTGCAATCAGCATGGTGTCATCGTTCAGGGTAACCACATGGTCACTGTCCCAGCGGATGGGCCTGGTCACATGGAGCAGTATCTCAGGAACAAACAGCAGGGCAGAAGAGATCTTGTCTCCAACCTGCTCGGTGGGGTGGAAGTGCCCGCTGTCCAGACAGATCAGGGTCTGGTTTTGCACAGCATAACCCAGGTAGAACTCCGAGTTCCCCACAGTCATCGATTCAAGTCCGATGCCGAAGAGCTTGCTCTCAATGGCGTCTTTCAGATGGTCTGTGGAGAATTTTTCAGCCATGATCTCATCCAGGGAGTCCTTCAAAATGGCCCTGTGTGTATAACGGTCCACCGGCAGGTCCTTTGAACCATCCTGGATCCAGATGTTATGAATGGAGGGGCTTCCCAGTTGCTTGCCCATTTCTGCTCCGATGGTCCTGCACCTTTTGGTGTGCTCGATCCAGAAATCACGGATTCCTTTGTCCTTATGAGATAGGGTGAGGTCATCGGCAGCCTTGGGATGTGAGAACATGCTGCTGTTGAAATCCATTCCTATGCCTTGCTCTTTGGCCCAGTCGATCCAGCTCTGAAAGTGCTTTACTTCGATCTGGTCACGGTCCACAAATTTTCCCTGGAAATCTCCATAGATGGCATGCAGGTTCAGACGCTGCTTTCCGGGGATCAGCTCCATGGACTTCTCAAGGTCCATCCGGTGCTCCTCAATATTCCTGGCTTTACCAGGGTAGTTTCCTGTGGCCTGGATACCACCTCCCTCAAGGCCGGCTTCGGCTGTTTCAAATCCCCCCACATCGTCGGCCTGCCAGCAGTGCAGTGAAATTGGGAATTTATCCAGTTGACTCATGGCAGCTTCCACATCGACGCCGATCTGGGCGTACTGCTCTTTGGCTGCTTCAAAGGCTTTTGTAATCGTTTCTGATTTGCTCATCTTATTATCTGTTTTTATTTACTATTCCATATAGAAGACCTCGGTAAGAGGTTTGGTAACGGGTGAATTGTCGGGATGGGTTTCGTACATATCAGCCATGTGGGCCCACCATTTTTTTACGATCTCAAGCGCCCCAAGCTCCTGTGAGCCCTGCTCTCCGGCCTGTTTTTGGAATCCAAACAGGATGTGGGTCTCTTCGTCATAAAAAATGCTATATTCCGAAATGCCATTATCTTTCAGCAACTTCACCAGTTCGGGCCAGATCTCGTTATGACGTTTCTCATACTCTTTGACCATTCCCGGGTATAGCTGCATTTTAAAGGCGCGTCGTTCGTACATAAGTCATTTGGTTTTAACAGATATTTAATACAAATATAAAACTTAACGCACTAAGCTCCAAACGTTAGGTTTGATATGTGTGGATTCTTCTCAATTTAAGCCAATTACAAATGTTGACAGGATCAGGACCACGATACCGATCACAAGGATCACAATGGTCTTTCTGGATACCCCTTTCCACTCCTTCAGGAACAATCCCCAGATGTTGCTCATGGCAATGACCAGGGCCATCAGGATGCTCCATGAGAATGCCTCCATGGCCTCCGGCATTTTGCTCTTACCCATTCCGTAGAAATGGAACTGCAGGAACCAGAGAATTCCGGCCAGGAATGTAAAGGCAATGTTGTTCAGGAATACACCTCCGGAAACACTGAAGTAATCTTTATATGTACCATTCTTAATATTCAGGGTCAGGCAATATACAAGGTTGACCAGGAATCCGCCGCCAAGGATAAAGATCAGGGTTGGATTGCTCACAAACAGCGGGTTTGTACCGAATTCGGCTGCTGTTGTTTCAATGAGCTTTCCGCTGATATCCAGGTTCATGCCAAAAGCGAAAGCAGAGCTCATAATACCGGAGAGGATAGCTATGGGAATGCCCTTCTTCAGGGAAAACTCTTTAACGGCTTTTTTTCTCTCCTCCTCAGAGAGGCCCTTGTTTTTAAGGATCCCGGCATAACCGATAATGACAATTCCGGCCAGTGCAATGGCCACGCCGATCAGTGTCAGTATGCCCGCCCGTGAGGTAAGCAGCTCCTCTCCCGCAACAATGGCGGGTATCAGCGTGCCCAGAGCGGCTACAAGTCCAAGTACCAGGCTTTGTCCAAGGGCCACGCCCATATACCTGATGCTGAGTCCGAAGGTGAGCCCTCCGATCCCCCAGAAAGCACCAAACATCAGTGTGAACCACTTGGCCGATGAGGGTGCCTCACGAATAATATCCAACAGTGTTCCTGAAGGTACGGTCAGCCATGCGGCAACCCAGGGAGCGATCAGCCATGCGGCAACCCCCTGCATGATCCAGTAGGATTCCCATGACCAATGTTTTACTTTCTTGAAGGGTACGTAGAAGCTGGCTGCAGCGATACTCCCGATGAGGATTAGAAGAATTCCAGTCATGTAGTTTAAATTATAGGGTTCTATTCAGTTAATAGTTTATATAATAGAATACCAAATGTACAGTATCCGATCCCATCAATCAATGAATAATTTGGTCTATTATTTGCACAAAATGAGACTGGTAGCAATCGAAAATTTCTTTCCTGACGGACAACTGGTAAAACATGTCCAAATAGTTTAAATCGGTTCTATGGAATTATATGGTTGAAATCGTTGCAATCCCACGTATTATTACATAAATTGGCCATCGTATTTATTAATTCACCCTGATAAAAACCAAGATCATTGGAACCGTTTTTCAAATATGTCAACCCCGGGCAGGAGGATAAGGATTGGGGGCTCTATCTCAGTTGTGCCGGGAAGGCGGAGGTTAAACCCGGGGTAACCTATCCTCCGACCACCCATCCATCGGGTTACCATTTCTCCTTTGACAGGGGCAGGGTGCTGGATGAGTACCAGATCAACTATATTACAGATGGTGCCGGCCTGTATGAGAACAGGGGGGGTAAGTTTAATGTGACGCCCGGCTCAATGATTTTCACCAAACCGGGTCAGTGGCACCGTTATAAGCCCAAAAAAACTGCGGGTTGGGTGGAACACTACGTAGGCTTTTCAGGATACATTGCACACCAGGTTTTCGGGAGGCCCTGGTTTACTCAGAAGAATGCAGTTGTTGAGGTGGGCTACAGGGAGGAAATTATCGATACCTATTATAAAATTTTCAATTATGTGAAGGAGGAGAAGCCCGGATACCAGCAGGTGGCTGCCGGTATGGTGATGAAACTCCTGGGCTTCATTGTCTCAATGGACAAACAGAAAGACTTCAGTGGAAAGCGGGTAGAAAAGATCATCCAGAATGCCTGTTTTTCAATCCGTGAGCATGTGGAGACGGAGATCAATTTTCAGTCGTTTGCTGAAGAGAACCACATTGGCTACTCCTATTTTCGGAAAATGTTCAAGAAGTACACAGGTGTCCCGCCCGTGCAGTACCATCTGGACCTGAAGATTCTCAGGGCCAAAGAGATGCTTCTTTACACCGATAAAAGTGTTAAAGAGATCAGCTATGCGCTTGGTTTTCAGTCCATCTACTATTTTAGCCGGATCTTTAAAAACAAGCTGGGAGTTGCACCTACCGAGATCAGAAAGACCATCAAAGTCTGACCCATTAACATAGCCCCGATTTTATGAAGACTAATGTAAAGAGATCACGCGGCATGCTCTACTTTATTGTTCTTGGAGTGGTGTCGATTATTTGGATGCTTCTCAGGGTCATTCCCAAACCGAGCAGGATCACCTACCCCTGTCAACGCATGGCTGCTGCCAATGCGGTGGCCTTTATCACCTGGCTCTTTGGTACAGCCATTGCGGCCACCTTTTTCAGGAAGGCCTTTAAGAGACTGAGGGAATCGAGAATCCCGGTGGCAGTGGTTCTGATCCTGCTGGCTGTGGTTACAGGCCTCTCCACGGTTATGCTCACCTCCTACAAGGAGATCAAGGCCTCTGTGGTACGCCAGTCCAACGGGATCTTTACACCCACCGACCTGAACCAGCCCATGGGAACGGCCAAAGGGATTCATCCCGGCAGGGTCACATGGGCGCATGACCCCGATGCTGTGAATTACGATCCAGCTGCCTCCAATGGATTCTGGTGGGAGGATCGGAACACCGATCCGGAGCGGGTGGACCGGATGTTTGACCTCTCGCTGGATGGCGTTACAGGTGCCACCACCAGCTATGGAGGATGGGATATGCTGTTCAGAGATGCCAATATCAGGAAAGGGACCGGGGATGTGGGATATGCCCCGAGTGAAAAGATTGCCATTAAGGCCAATCTGCTGCTTGGATTGGGAGGCCAGAAAGAGGTGGCCAACAGTCCTGGCCCTACTCCCCAGTTGCTGCATGCCATCGTGGAGGATCTTATAGAAGAGGTGGGGGTGCCCGGGGAGTGCATTACCGTATATGATGTATCGGCCAGAATTCCGGATTATATTATGGATCCCTTTAAGAACCACGAAAAAGCCGAATACCATAAGGTCAGGTTTGTGGGCAATCCGCTCTATGTACGGGATGCCGGGGACTCTGAAGAGAGGTATATCCCGGCATTGCAGGACCTGGCGGAAGAGATCCATTTTGCGGATCCCACCGTTGCCGATATCTTCTGGGTCAAACCGGTCACCGAATCGGACTACCTGATCAACCTCACCAACCTGAAAGGCCATACCATGGCTGGCGTGACACTGTGCGCCAAAAACCTCTATGGTTCCCTGTTCATTCCCACAGCAACCAGGGAGTTCTGGGAGACAGGCAACTACCTGGATGGTTTCGGACCCAATAATGTAACCGATTCGTTGGGAAATCCGGATCCTCACAGGGGATTGCACAGATGCGCCGCTGTTCATGAGTTTTATGACGGGAACATTGGGAATCTTCCGGCCCGGGAGATGGGTACCTATAACTACCTGGTCGATCTGCTGGGACACCCGCAGATCCGCAATAAGACCATTCTCTATATCGTGGAGGCATTTTACGGATCGGACCAGCAAAACCGGATTGTGAAATTTGACAGTTTTGGAGATGACTACTGTTCCAGCCTCTTTATGTCACAGGATGTGGTTGCATTGGAATCGGTATGTGTTGATTTTCTGAGGTCAGAACCAAAGAATTCCCTTCATGTACACGGCAATGTGGATAACTGGCTGCATGAGTCGGCACAGGCCGGCGATCCGCCCTCAGGGATGGTATATAACCCCGGGGCAGAGGAGGCTCCCTTGGAGAGCCTGGGGGTGCATGAACACTGGAACAGCTGGGAAGAGAAGCAGTACACCCGGAACCTTGGGAGCGGAGATGGGATTGAGCTCTATACTGTTGATCTTACGGTGGGGCTGGATGACCGGACCAAACCGGATATGAAGGCTGAACTGGAATTCAACTATCCCAATCCATTCAGCGGATTAACTACCATTCCCTATAACCTGACAAAGGAGACAGGTGTAAATATTGCCATAATTGACCAGTCGGGAAGGATCATCGAAACCCTGGTGGATGGAAGATATCCTGCAGGATCGTACAGTACCTCATGGGATGCCACGAATTATCCCGGGGGGATCTATTTCTGCCGGATGCAAACCGGGGAGGGTGGGGTATGTACCATTGAACTTCAAAAGATTAACTAACTCCATTTCAAATAATTGCTCGATAATACACTGTTGATGCATATTATAAGACAGTGAGATCACCTGTTTTCGATCTCTTGAGGTGGCAAAATGATCAAATAGGACAAAATATTTCCCATATTGTCTATTGAATTGATAGGTTGTATGATCTATTTTTGAAACTGACTAAACCAACTAAACTGTTCCAATATGAAATTCAAAAGCATTTGGGTCATTGCATTTTTCCTGATTTCATCAAGCCTCTCTGCCCAGCAGGGGAGGATGCGCGTAACAGGAAAGGTTACTGATGGCGAAACCGGGGAAGCATTGCCCGGGGCAGGCATCATGGTCAAAGGAACTACAACCGGAACCATTACCGAATTGAACGGAGAGTATGACATTATGGTTCCAGGCAGTGAAAGTGTTCTGGTCTTCTCTTTCCTGGGTTATAACAACCAGGAGGTCGCTGTAGGGAACCAGCGCACCATCAATATCATACTGCAGCCCAGTACCGAGCAGCTGGAAGAGGTGGTGATCACCACACAGGCCAAGGGGCAGATCGGTGCCCGGCAGCAGCAGATCAATTCAATTACTGTAAAAAATGTGGTCTCCAAGGACCGCTTGCAGGAGAATCCGGATGCCAATGCGGTTGAGGCCATTGGCCGGCTTCCGGGGATTGCGGTCTCCCGTTCCGGAGGAGAAGGAGCAGATATCATGGTCCGGGGACTTGAGCCGCGCTATACCAACATTACCCTGGAGGGGATTGCGCTGCCTTCGACCAGTGCCAGCAGCAGGGGGTCAAACATCAGTGGAATTTCACAGTATATCTTACAGGGTGTGGAGGTCTATAAGGCCATTACCCCCGATATGGATGCCAACTCTGTGGGGGGTACTGTGAATCTGAAACTGCAGGAGACTCCAGCCGGGCTACATTATAATGTGATGGCCCAGGGGGGCTACAATGCCATGAATTCGTACTTTGGCAATTATAAGTTGCTTGGTGAGATCAGCAACCGTTTTATGGACGATAAGCTGGGGATGTTTCTGACAGCCAGTATGGAGCGGGTAAACCGCAGTGTCCATACCATGTCTGCCGGGTATGCCAATCAACGCTCGGACTCCATAGACCTTAGGTTGGCTAACTCCAGCCTTGATATTATCAACAGGACCAAGACCAGGCGGTCGGTGACACTGGCGCTGGATTACCGCCTCGGTCAATCCACCAAGCTGAAACTTTACAGTATGTACTCTTTCTCCAATAATGAGGAGTATGCACAGCACAAGGCATATGGTCATGGCGGGCTGGGGAGTGTGGGGTACGTCATGAGAAGCACGCCTGTAAATGAGAATTTCATTCTTCAGAACACCTTCAGCGGTGAGACCCGTACCGATTTTCTGAACATGACCATCGATTACGGTCTATCTTACTCCATAAGCCAGCGGAACCTTCCCGCCAACCGGGTGTGGGCCTATCAGTTCTACGATGCCTCCAACTCCTCCATTACCACCTATGAGCACCAGAAGATGTGGCCCGGGGAGGTGATTCCCCTCTTTTGGGACAGCAATGACAGCCTGCATAATACGGTGTTTGCCCAGATGCAGAATCACATCGATGAGCAGATGGATAAAAACCTGACGGCCTATATGAATTTTACAGCTCCTTTTCATGCAGGAGATATGATCTCGGGTGAGGTAAAATTCGGAGGAAAGTACAGAAGGGTCGATCGTTTTCGGGATAATTTGTCCGGAATGCAGATCCAGCATCCTTTCCAGGCCAGGTATTGGTACGAGGAGGATGCACTGCCCTGGTTGGTGATGTCTCAGAGAGGGGCGGATGAGTGGCAAAATTACACGCTGGAGGGCTTCGATGAATCGGAAATGGAGAATTTCCTGGGCGGGGCCTATGACTATGGGCTCTTGTTCGATTTCGATAAGCTGAATGCCACCTCTGACTGGTGGGAGCACTGGTCCGATTCCATTGTGGGTCTGGGACAGGAGGTGTGGCTGCAGATGGTGGGCGACCGCTCGCTCCTGGGCTACCGGCAGATGCTTGAATTGAGTATGGCCGATGACCAGGACCTGGTGGAGGACTACTATGCCGGTTACCTGATGAGTGAGATCAATATTGGGAAATGGGCCAAATTAATCCCGGGATTCCGTTATGAAAAGACCCAGGCCGCCATGAATGGCCAGGAGTCCTGGGAACCCATGTTTACCGAGTCGACGGATCTGCCGCTTACTGCAACCAGGGACACCTCTGCTACACGGGAGGATCAGTTTTTCCTGCCCATGGTGCATCTCAGGGTGACCCCCACCAAGTTCTTCTATATTCACGGAGCCTATACCAAAACGCTGAGCCGACCCGACTACAATGCCATCTCCCCCAATTTCTACAATGAACCGAGCCATACCCCCTTTCGTACCAACCACCAGAACCCGTACCTGAGGGCTGAGCAGTGGACCAATTACGATCTGCAGGCCACACTGCATGGGCCAAAGGTGGGATTGTTCAGTGTGAGTGGATTCTATAAGACAGTGGAGGATAAGATATGGAGACGTGAGTATCCCCGGATTGCTTCTGACCCTACCGTGCCCGGATTCAGGGAGAATGACAATGTAAGGATGCTTTTTTGGGAAAACCATCCCTACGATGTGACGCTCAAAGGATTTGAGGTGGAGTGGCAAACCTCGTTCTGGTACCTTCCCTCCCCGTTGAAGTTCTTTACGTTGAACCTGAACTACACCTTTACCACTTCCGAGACAAAATATCCCCTTTCCTGGATCGAAACGGTGCTGGTCTACCCTCCGGAAGGTGGAAGGCCCGTAGCGACGGCGGTAAGGCACGATTCTGTGGTCTCCGGAGTCATGACGTATCAGCCCAGGCATATTGGCAATGCTTCGCTGGGATTCAGCTACAAAGGCTTCAACAGCTGGCTCTCCTTCCAGTACACAGGAGGGATGGTCCTGGCGAAGAGTTATACGACAGATAAAATGGATATCATCAAGGATCCATTTTTACGAATCGATGCACAACTCTCCTATGATCTTCCCGTCAAGCTTCCGGGACAACTGCAGGTGATGGCCAATTTTGCCAACCTTACCAACTATGAGGAGAGCTCGCACTACCGGGTGGATCTCCGCTATACAGGCAGGGAGGCTTATGGCTGGACCGTGGACCTGGGGGTCAGGTATAAACTTTAATGTATTGTATAATTTTAATTTCAAACTTAAACTTTGATTTATGAGAAACTTTTACAGATTCAGTATGGTGATACTGGGGCTTCTGGCCGTCAATTTTGTGTCAGCACAGGAGGTTCTGGTGGTTCCGCAGGGCAATGGAACATTGAATGATGCCATTGCCGAGCATCAGGGAAACAAGATCTACAAACTGGAGGCCGGGGGTTGGTATGGCCTTACCGCACCTCTTGAGAACAATGACTTCCATCTGCAGATCATTGGGGAGGAGTATGATGACAGTCAGATTCCTGCCACGGTTCAGACCGGCTTCAATGCTGCCGATAACCTGCCATTTCATGTGATGTTCAATGCCAACGGGGAGGTGACCTGTAAGAACATCTATTTTATGAATGCCGATATCAATGGATCCATCGGTAACTATTTCTTTGTCCAGAACAAGGAGGGAGTTAGTTCAACATTTGACCGCTGTGTGATTGACCCTGTGGGCCTGGCCGTTGGATGGCAACTTGGTGGAGGTAACAATGATATCTTCTTTACCAATAACATCGTGGCCCGGCATGGTGTACTTACCAGTGCCAATGACGGTTTTACATTTGTCATTACCCTTGATGGGTCAGCTGGAGGTGCGGATACGGTGTGGATAGAGAATAACACCTTTGTATCCACCGGTATGACATGGATGAGCGGTAGCTTTGGTACCCAGGTAAATAATTTGATCATGGTGAACCACAACACATTTATCATGCATAAGAGCCAGCTGGACTGGACGGTGCTGGAGGAGGAGTTTTATATGACCAACAACCTCTTCTTTCACTTCATGTCCTCTCCCTATGCCTACGTCTGGCAGCCCATGCCGGGCGGGGATGCCGGCATGCCCAAGCCTGCCCTGATCTATGCGGATACCATTGCCGGAGAAACGCTGCCCACCGACAGGATCAATTACTGGCAGTACAACAGCATGTATTATCCTCAGGGAAGTATTGACCTGGTGGCCGAGATGAATGATTCTGCAGCGGCAAATGCAGCATATCCTAAGGTAAACCTTCATCCGTTTGTGTGGGATGGTCTCACCGATGCGAATTTGGGTGCAGACCCGGCAGAAGCTTTTGCCGCCTGCAGGGAGGCCGTTCTGTTTAATCATTCGAATAATACCAACACAGACTTCCCCTTATGGCAATTGGGGAATTCCACCTATGGACAGGATCCGTTATTTACTGATTCCCGCATCTACGATCTGTCAGACAGCCTGGTGATCTGGGCCCGTTATGCACAGATGATCCATGCCCAGACCATGCCGCCTGACTGGTTTCCTCTTGCCGGAGAATGGCCTGACTGGCACTGGGACCCGGACAGGGATCCTTCAATAAACGATACATGGCCATTGATAGACGCAACCTATACTGATGCAGCCACACTAACAGGATCTGTTGCCAGATTGCCCCTGGGAGACCTGAACTGGTATCCTGAGAAGATGGCGATTTGGGAGCAGAATAAGGATGCGATTTTCCAACATATGAAAGATGGGAATACTGAAAAATGGGGTAGTATCGGTGTTGGACCTGCTATCGAAGCCGGCACCCTTTCCAGGGTTTATCCCAATCCGATGTCAACAAGCGCCACTGTTGAGTTTACACTCGATTCACCAGCCCATGTGGAGATTGCCATTATCAACTCCATTGGTCAGGAGGTGATGCGTGTGATCAATGAGGAGCGTGCTTCAGGAACCCACAGTGTGACCTTCGATCGCGGTGACCTGAACCATGGATTGTATTTCTACAACATCAGGGTTGGAAACCAGTCTGAAACTCAGAAACTGATGATCCTGAAATAGGAGTTGTTACATCTGAATACAATGTAGATCTTATGGAGAGGTCCGCCGAAACCGGTGGACCTCTTCTTCGTTTATATATCCGGAGTTAATGCCAGATTAGCTCTGGCATCAGGTGTTTATGGCTCAAAAAGGATAACTATTGTCCCAGTTTGTCCATTGAACCCATTTATAAAAAAGAAGTATTTTTGATAGAAGCTAAACCAACAAAACTACTCTTCAATGAAATTCAGAACCATTTGGATCATCGCTTTTTTCCTTTTGTCCACCACCCTTTCAGCCCAGCAGGAGCGGGCGCGGGTTTCAGGAAAGGTTACTGACGGAGAGACCGGTGAGGCCCTTCCCGGGGCAGGCATTATGGTCAAAGGAACCACAACAGGAACCATTACCGAACTAAACGGGGAGTATAACATCATGGTTCCCGGCAGCGAAAGTGTACTGGTCTTTTCTTTTCTTGGTTATGACGTACAGGAGGTTGCGGTGGGAGACCAGCGGACCATCAACATTCGCCTGGAACCCAGTACTGAACAGCTGGAAGAGGTGGTGGTCACCACCCAGGCCAAGGGGCAGATCGGTGCACGTAATCAGCAAATTAACTCGGTAACCGTAAAGAATGTGGTCTCCAAAGAGCGGCTCCAGGGGAATCCGGATGCCAATGCGGTAGAGGCCATCGGTCGGCTCCCGGGGATCTCGGTGGTTCGCTCGGGAGGAGAAGGAGCCGATATTGCGATCCGGGGTTTGACATCCAATTATACCACAGTCACCCTGGACGGAGTAACGCTTCCATCATCGAGCCATACTGGCAGGGGCGCCAGTATAGGGGGAATCTCCCAGTATGTTCTGCAGGGAGTGGAGGTGTTTAAGGCGCTGACTCCGGATATGGAGGCCAACTCGGTGGCTGGAACCGTGAACCTGAAATTGCAGGAGACCCCTGCCGGTCTGCACTACAACATCATGGCCCAGGGGGGCTATAACAATCAGAATGATTTTTTCGGGAACTATAAGGTTCTTGGGGAGATCAGCAACCGCATATTGGACGACAAGCTGGGTTTCTCACTTACTGCCAGTGCGGAAAGGGTGAACCGGGGGGTTCATACAATGAGTACAGGTATTGATTATGAGGGTACTGCAAGCGATCTTTTCTTGACCTCTACCACCCTGAACCTTATAAAACGTCTTAACAACAGGCAGTCTGCTACGTTGTCCCTGGATTATAACCTGGGAAACTCGACCAAACTGAAGATGTACGGGATGTATTCACATTCAGGGATTGATGTGGAGACCCAGACAAAATCCTACAGTTTTAAAAGTATACTTGATGTATATTGGGGGGCAGGGGACTTTCCAAACAATACCACCAACATGTATCTTTCTACCCTTAGCGGGGAGACCAAGCTTGACTTTCTCAATATGAAGCTGAATTACGGTATCTCCTTTTCAAGAAACCGGCACTCCAATCCCGATCAGCGTACATGGCACTACCAGTTTGAGGGAGCTTCTGCTGACGACATCATTACACTTGACAACAGGGCGAAGGATGCAGCTGAGGTACTGCCACTGTTCTTTGATCATCCAGACTCACTGCACAACACCATTTCAAAATGGTTTACAAGCACCAATACACAGCAGGAAGACAAAAACCTGACCGGCTACCTGGATGTGGAGATCCCTTATGCCATAGGTGATCTGGTGACAGGTCGTGTAAAGTTTGGAGGAAAATACAGGATAAAGGACCGCTACCTGGATGTTACCGCAGGAACTCAGATTGTACATCCCTTTACTGAAGAGTACTATTTCTCAGGGCTCCCCTGGTTGCAGCAGACCCCGGGAGGATGGGGCTATTCACTTGAGGGTTTTGAGGACCATATGGTGGATGATTTCCTGGACGGGGACTATGATTTTGGCCTCTATCTCGACTTTGACAGGATGAATGCGGTAAGTGACTTCTGGGAGAACTGGTCCGACTCCGTATACCAGCTTGGTGAGGCACACTGGATGGGTCTGGTACGGGATAAGTCCCTGCTCCATTACACACAGAGCCTGGAGGCCAGCATGATAAACGATCAGGACATTAGCGAGGCTTATTATGCGGGCTACGCCATGACCGAGCTTAATATTGGAAAATGGGCCATGCTGATGCCCGGATTCAGGTACGAGGCCACCGATGCGGAGATGGGTGGTTTTATCGCCATGGAACCCCAGTACCTTCCACCTGTACTTGACGATCTGGTGGGGACCGATACATCTGCCACCCGGTCGGACCGGTTCTTTCTGCCCATGGTGCATCTGCGGATCAAGCCGACAAAATCGTTCTATCTCCACACCTCCTATACGCAGACAATAAGTCGGCCGGACTTCAATGCCATGTCGCCCAACTACTATATTAATCCGGGGAAATCTCCTTTGTCATACCATACCCAGAATCCGGAGCTGAGAACAGAATTGTGGACCAATTACGATGCACAGGTTACATTCCACGGAACCAAGGTAGGACTGCTCTCTCTGACCGGTTTCTATAAGACGGTTGAAGACAAGATATGGTACAGGTCCTACAACAGGATCAAGGGGGAGGATCCCGTTCCGGGTTTCAATGACAATGACAAGGTACACCTGGCATTCTGGGAGAACCATCCATATGATATCTATTTGAGGGGATTTGAATTCGAATGGCAAACCTCATTCTGGTACCTGCCGGCACCCCTGAAGTATTTCACCCTGAATCTGAACTATACTTATACCGATTCGGAGACCAAATATCCAATCTCCTGGATCGAGGAGAGAATCCCCGATGGAGGAGGGCGTCCTGAACTGGTTCGGATCGACACCGTAGTTTCAAGTCCCATGTTATATCAGCCAAGACACATCGCCAATGCCTCCCTGGGTTTCAACTACAAAGGGTTCAACACCT
The DNA here is from genome assembly GCA_039714775.1 of Bacteroidota bacterium. Classification (GTDB taxonomy): domain Bacteria; phylum Bacteroidota; class Bacteroidia; order Bacteroidales. The sequence continues at coordinate 3,758 of JBDLIQ010000037.1, read as the reverse complement.
GGCTCTCGTTTCAGTACAACGGGTTGATCTATCGTTCCAAGAATCCATTCAATTCTGCAAAGGATGATGTGAAGGAGCATTTTTACAGGATAGACCTTCAGATGACCTATGACATTCCAATCAGATTGCCGGGTGAACTGCAGGTAATAGCAAGCTTTGCCAACCTGAGCAATTACGAGGAGATATACAAGTTGACTGGAGATCCAAGATACACCTATAGGGAGGCCTATGGCTGGACAGTGGACCTGGGGGTCAGATATAGTCTATAAATGGATAATCTTATTATATGTCAAATTAAAATGAAATCACAATGAGAAAGATCTACAATGTAATGCTTTTGCTGGCTGGAGTTTTTATGTTCAGCACCATGTTAGCCCAGGAGATCCTTGTGGTCCCGCCAGGCACCGGAACCCTGAATGATGCCATTGACCAGTATGGTGGTGACAGGATCTACCAGCTACAGGCCGGTCAGTGGTATGGCCTGACCAAGGTGATCGAGAACTTTGGGTACCACCTCCAGATCATTGGAGAAGAATACGATGATGCCACTTTACCCGCTACCATTCAGAACGGGATGACCCCTGACCAGGCCCCGTTTGACCCCATGATTACTGCCAAGGGCGATGTAACTATGAAAAACATCTACCTGATGGGTTGTGACCTGAACGGGACCCTGCCCGGTAAAATGTTTGTTCAGAGCACCCAGGACGCCGACCTGGTAATCGATAATTGTGTCCTGGAGCCACTTTCGCAATGGCATCCCTTTAAGTTTGAAGGCGGGGGCAACAGCCTCTTCTTTACCAACAACATCGTGGCGCGTCATGGCCACCAGATCTCGGCCAATGACGGTGTTATTTTCGATTTTGATGCAACCATTGGTTCCGATACCATACTGATCGAGAACAATACCTTTGTCTCCTTTGGGATGGGATTTCTCTATGAAGGATGGAAACACAATGCCCACAACGTGACCATTGTGAACCACAACACCTTTGTGCACAACAAGAGTCAGCTTGACTGGATATTGTATGAGAAGGAGTACTACCTCACCAACAACCTGATGTTTGATTTTATGACCTCTCCCTATGCACATCATTGGGATGCAATGCCAGGAGGGGATGTAGCCAAACCCAAACCTCAATTGATCTTCGCGGATACACTGAAAGCTTCTCTCCATGGTGCTGATGAAACACTTCCATCGGACCGGATCCAGTACATCCAGTATAACAGCCATTTCAGAAGCCAGGGATTCTATGATCTTATTGCTGAAATGAATACGTTCGCCGGGGATTCTATCAATAAAGTGAATCTGCAGCCACTGATCTGGGATGGAACCACTGATCCAAAACTGGGTGATGACCCGGCACACGCTTTTGCTACCAGCAGGGAGGGAAACCTGTTTAACCATGCCAACAATACGAATGCCGATTTTCCAATGTGGAAGTATGGCAATATTACCATCGACCATGATCCGGCATTTGTTGACCCAGCAATTTATGCTGCCTCTGAAAACCTGGTAGCCTGGATGCCCGCACCTTCTTACATTCATGCGCAGGGACAGAAATCGACCAATTATCCTCCACCCAATGAGTGGGCCCGGTGGCATTGGGATCCGGATGGTGATCCTTCAATCAATGATACATGGCCTCTGTTTAACGGGGTTTATACCGATGCAGCCACTCTAACAGGATCTGTGGCCAACCTGCCTTTGGGTGACCTGAACTGGTATCCTGATAAGAAGGCGCAATGGGAGAGGCACAAAGATGCCATCTTTGAACATATGAAGGCAGGAAATACCGATAAGTATCTGAAGGTGGGTGTAGCACCTGCAATGGCTGCCAGCAGTCTGTCCAGGGTATATCCAAATCCCATCTCTTCAAGCGCCACCATTGAGTTTACACTCGATTCACCAGCCCATGTGGAGATTGCCATTATCAACTCCATTGGCCAGGAGGTGATGCGTGTGATCAATGAGGAGCGGACTTCAGGAACCCACCGGGTGACCCTGGATCGGGGTGATCTGAACCATGGATTGTATTTTTACAACATCAGGGTTGGAAACCAGTCTGAAACACAGAAACTGATGATTCTGAAATAGAAGCTGTTTTATCCGCCGCGGCGGAGTTAGATTTTTTGGAGAGGTTCATCTGCCACAGCGGATGAACCTCTTTTTCTATTATCTTTTCGAATAATGATTTCTTTAACCTTGCTTTACAAAACAAAGCTGACAGAAGAATTGCGGTTGACACAACAATTAATAATGATACTCAGTTAGAACCATTTATTTCAATGAAGAATCTCTCTTACAATAATGGATTGCTTAACATCCCCCTGTTTTTGGCAGACCATACCAGGAGATTTATCAGGTGAGAATATTGGCTCATTCAGATTTTTATAAATGCCACCTGGCAAAACCGGCCTGTTTTGATAAGTGTTGTTTAGCAGATCCTCACCACATCCATATTCAGGATCTTTCCAAGTTTTTCAATTTTCGCTGCGATATGGCCGGTCCCGATGGCACAGTGGTGTGCAGGTCCCTGCTGCGACCACCGGTTCATGAACTCCCTGGCACCAAGTGAAAAGCGGTAGCGGCTGTTGGTGTTCCCGATTTGAAGCACCGGTCCGGGAACCGATTCTCCTTCTGCTGCCAGCAGGAAAACACCATCCCGGCCCTCTACCACGGAAAGGAGTGTGACAGGTCCATGTTTGACCGACATCTGTATTGAAAGACCTTTGCCTGGTTTGCCGTGATATATCGGTAGCGGAACCAGTTTTACCCTGCCCTCGGCAATGGCAAAGTGGGCCGGGCCATCGTGTCCCAGCATCACCACATCGTCCTTAAAGTCCATCAGGTAGAATTCAGAGAATGATCCACCGGTCCCGAATTCTGCCATGATCTTCATGGCCTGTGCATTTTTTACCTCACACTCTCCTGCAATTGGAATGTTCTTTCCTGTCAGCAATGTATTGCCCGCTATGACTGAGGTGACCATGTTTTCATATTCATTGCCTGGTTCTCCCTCATAATAGTAGGCCATGGAGCCCAGGTCATGGTTTGCCACCAGCTTGTCCAGTGCTACCGAGGTCCGGGCCGCCCTCTCTATCTCCTCCGGCTCACATTCAGGCGCCACATCAAATGCGTTGTTGAATTCTTCGATCTTCTCACCCACCTCAGCCTCGGTGGCCTCATCCCGGTGTCTTCTCAATTCGCACATCTCCACCATCTCGATATGGGTTCCGAAGCTGGCGGATTGCTTTGTGAGATCGGTGTAAACATCCAGCATGCCCCCGTAATAGTGGCCCAGTATACCCAGCCGGTTGTTGCGCATGGCGACGGCCACCCTGGCTGCCTCTACCCACGCTTCGATCTCTCTCCAGGCCTCCTTATCTTCCAGGTATCCTGTCACAATATCATACCCGATTCCCGAACGGTTAAATACAGATGCAATTTCGGGTACCGAACAGGCCTGGCAGTTCTCAAGCCACACGCCGGTCATCTTTCCCCTGTCACCAAGCGCATTGAATGCCTCGTAGTCCAGCTGCGGGACCGGCTGAAGGTTCAGGATCACCATGGGCGCTTTTACCTTCTGGGCCACCGGCAATACCGTAGATGAGAGGGCATATGTGGAGACAAAAAGGAAAACCAGCTCCACATCACTATTGTGCAGCATACCCGCTGCTTCCCTGGCTTTAACCGGATTATCGGCAAGACCTGCATCGATCACTTCTGCACCGAACGCCTCCATCTTCTCTTTGAT
>JBDLIQ010000036.1:0-31073 GCA_039714775.1 Bacteroidota bacterium | reverse complement strand
TGATAGAATACATTTGATTAACCCTAATAAGAGTAGTCGTTCATATAGCGATTGAAGATTATAGTTGTTAAGAAGTCCTGATTCAGAATTGGCGCTATTGGCGGGGGTATATTTTAACATTATGATGCTTTATTACAAGAACCAGACCTGCAAACTAAAACCTACTATAATGCTCTTCTTTACCCATTCCAGGAGATTATTTGCTGTTCTTGCAATTGCATTATTGGGGATGGGACTCACCTATGGTGCAGGAACTGTCACCGGAAGGGTTACGGATAAAGAGGGCGCTCCCCTTGCTTTTGCCAATGTGGTGATCACTCATAAAATCGTGAATGGTCAGGAGGTGGCCCTGAAGAGCCAGATGGGGACCGTGACCGATATCAATGGAGACTATGTCCTGACCGGTGTGCCGGCTGGGAGCTTCAGATTGGAAGCAATCTACCTGGGATACCAGAACAGCAGTGTAATAGTTGATCTCTCGGGCAATGAGACCGTACATGCTGATGTGGTGATGGAGAACAAAACCCTGGATCTGGAAGAGGTGGTGATCACCTCCCAGGCAAAAGGTCAGATCGCAGCCATCAACCAGCAGCTGGCATCCATTGCCATAAAGAATGTGGTGGCAGCGGACAGGATCAACCGCAATCCCGATGCCAATGCCGCCGAGGCCATCGGACGGCTTCCCGGTGTATCGGTAACCAGGAGCGGGGGTGAAGCAAATGATATCGTGATCAGGGGTATGCCTGCCCAATACAACACCGTTCTGCTTAATGGAATTGAGGTCCCTTCAAACAAGGGGGAGAGCCGGAATGCCAGCCTGGGGGGGATCTCTCAGTTCTCTCTTCAGGGAATCGAAGTTTTTAAGGCGATCACCCCCGATATGGATGCCAATACGGTATCGGGGGCTGTCAATATGCAGATGCGAACCGCACCGGAAGGGTTTCATGGAAATCTGATGGTGCAGGGGGGCTATAACCACCAGAACAGTGATTTGGGCAACCATAAGGTCCATGCCAACCTGAGCAACCGTTTTTTTGAGAACAGGCTTGGGGTGGATTTCAATGCCTCTTATGAACGGATCAACCGCAGTACACAGAGCATGGACGCAGAGTATGGATTCCTGGAGAACGATAATACACCGGAGTTCGATCCGCTTTTCCTCAATTGGGTAAGCCTGAACAGCGTGGAGCGGATCAACCGCCGAACCTCCGGAAGTCTGGTGGTGGACTGGCGCTTCTCTCCCAGATCCAAAATAGAGTTCTCGAGTTACTACTCATCTTCTCCTCTGAACCACCTGGTGATCAGTAAAAACCACAATCCTCTTGCTGGAGCAGTGGCCTATAACCTCGGGCAGAACAGAGGAGGGTACAGCAAGCTGCTTACCAATGCGCTGAGAGGGGAACATGTGCTGGGGATCTTCCATATTGATTACAGCCTCTCCTACTCGCAGTCGAATATGTTTAATGAAGGAAAAGGCTTCCAGGCAGTTAGTCCCTATGGATATGATCCGGGTTCCGGTCTTGCATCAATCAGGAGCCTGCCGCTGCCCGAGATTATCGATATGGCCAATGATGAAGAGACCCTGGAGGATCTCAGAGAGTATGGCATGCCTGGTCCGGGTTCCCGTTCGGTAGACAATCTCCATGAGGAGCAGTATGATGCCCGCCTGAATATTAAGGTGCCTGTCAGACTGGGTGACCTGGCCTCAGGTAACATTAAATTCGGGGGGATGTACCGGCATAAGAACCGTGAACGGGACTACAACGTGTATCATTATGGCGGGCCTCCCTTTTATAAACTGATCTCCGGGATTCAGACCACCCCCGACAACATCGACTGGGTCCTTCCCTGGGTAGAGATCAATGACCAGAACTGGGTCTCCATGGAGAACATGGTGGGAGGCCGGATGGATGGCTTTCTGAACGGCAGGTACAATTTTGGTTGGTACCCCGATGTGGTGAAGATGAATGAGGTATTCGACTGGTGGCTGGATCTCACCTCTTACTACAAAGCGCAGGGACGTGATTATAAAAGTGACATGGAACCCGGCTGGGAATATGTCATCGGACAGGAGCGGATGATGGGTTTTCTGGATCCGCGCCCCAGTGTGATGTACGATAACAATGTGAGTGAAGACTATTATGCTAGCTATCTGATGGGGGAGCTTAACTTTGGCAAAAAGGTCTCCCTGATCCCGGGCATGCGGTTTGAAAAAACAGATTATGATCTCTATGCCTGGTGGGTTGAGCGCAGGGTGAATGATGCATTGGAGATCCCCGGGCACGATACCACCACCACCAGGGGGAACAACCACCTCCTTCCCATGGTACACCTGAAGGTGAAGCCCCTGGATTGGTTTCATATTCAGCTCTCCTATACAGAGACCCTCTTTCGGCCGGACTACAACTGGATCGTCCCCTTTGAATATGTGGATGATGCACTGACACCTTACCAGTATGAGGCTGGCGTGCCAGATCTTCATTGTGAAGAGTGGAGCAATTTTGACCTGATGCTGGCATTTCACAGCAATAAGATCGGGCTGCTCTCATTTAATGGTTTTTACAAGACGGTATCCAATAAAATCTGGCGCCGTAGCTGGCAACGAATTGTCAGTGACGATCCGGTGCCCTATTTCGCTCCAGATCAGGAGGTGATGGTAACCTCCTACTACAACCATGAGCATGAGACCTATGTAAGGGGATTTGAAGTGGAGTGGCAGACCAGTTTCTGGTACCTTCCCAAACCATTCAGTTACTTTACACTGACCACCAACTACTCTTATATAAACAACCAGTCTGTCTATCCCGATTCAAGGGTGTTTATTGAGTTTGATCCAAATACCGGACGTCCGATTGGAAAAGTCAGGTCCGATTCCACATTTACCGGACCCATGCCCAACCAGCCAACGCACCTGCTGAATGTCTCACTTGGATTCAACTATAAGAATTTTGATCTCTGGCTCTCCTATCAGTATTTCGGAGAGATTTTGGTCGCCACCTCCGGTATACCTGAAATAGACAGGTTTAAAACCCCGTTTTATCGACTTGGTCTGCAGGCCAGGTATGAACTGCCCATCAAAGCATTGGATGGGGTTGAAATCCTGTTTAACATTGCCAACCTGAATAACAATGTGGAGACAGAATATCTCAGGGGAGATCCCCGGCCGGTACGTATGGAGGCTTATGGTATGACAGCTGACTTCGGGTTTCGTTATATTTTTTAGAGTATGATAACCAACAAATATTTTTTTTCATCATTATTCATTTAAAACTCGGACTATGAAAAGATCATTTACACAAAGTTTGTTTGCCCTCTTGTTTATTTTGTCAGGAAGTTCCCTGATCGCCCAGGATATTGTAAAAGTATCACCAGGTTACGGAGTGATAGAAGATGCAATTTACGAGCATGGTGGGGGTGTGATCTACCAACTGGAGGCCGGGGGCTGGTATGGTCTCAATTCCATTATTGAAGTCAGTGACACCACTTTGGGTGTGGGCAAAGGCCTGGTTATTATCGGGGAAGAGACAGATGGCCTTCCGGCCACTATCCAGATAGGTAATGATGTTGGAGGAGCGGTTTTCGGTGCACTGTTCAGTGTATTCAGCGATCTGACCCTGAAGAATCTGTTCCTCTCAGCTATGGACTTTTCAGGAGTGGCAGGAAGCGGGATTCTTTCAATCGGTGACAGTGTGAGGGTTGAAATCGACAACTGCGTATTTGATCCTGCCGGGGTAGCCTACACCTTTTCAGGTGCGCATCCAAGCGACGGATCCAGTTTCTTCCTGACCAACAGCCTGATCATGAACAATGGGCATATGCAGGGACCCAATGACGGCGGATGGTATGCTTCAACAGCCTGGGATACCCTCTGGGTGGAGAACAATACATTTGTCTCCTCGGGACAGGATTTTATCGGGACCCAGTTTCACAATGTGCCCAATAATAAATTTATCTGGATCAACCACAATACCTTCCTCTGGCATGATGTGTGGATTAAGAAGTCATACAACGACAAGGATTTCTTTTTCACCAACAACCTGATGCACGACATCAGTATTTTTTCCCAGATCTATCCCTGGGGACAGTTTTTTCCCGACTATAAGAAGGGCAACACCATGTTGAGCCTGACCTGCATTGATACACTGGAACTCAGCGGTGGTGGTTACGAAACCCTGCCTTCAGAACGGAAGTTCTTCTGGGAGTACAACCTGCAGTACAACTCTCCCGAATTGCGCACACTTCCGGAGCTCGCCAAACAAAACGGATCCGTTCAGTACCTGATCCCCATGAAGTGGGATGATGACACTCCGGATTATTATACTGCGGGAGTAGAGGTGGTATCACCGGCAGACTCGAGCAGGGAGACCAGGATACTGGACGATGATGTCAACTGGCCCTATATGAAGTATGATAACAACTGGTATGACATCGATCCCCTTTATACCGATCAGCAGATCTATGCCACAAATGACAGCATGATCAAGAATGTTGTGAAATGGTATGGTGCAGTTGTCTGGGGTAATGGAGATGTAGTGGATGGAAAACCAAGCTATATGTGGGAGGTGGACAAATGGGCCGGCACGCCCAATAATGAGTTTCCCGCTGTATGGCCCCGTTTCGACGGTACCTATACCAATGCTGAACTGCTGACAGCCTCCATCGAAGGGTTGCCCCTGGGTGACCTGAACTGGTTCCCGGCCAAGAAGGCTCAATGGTTGAGGCACAAGGAGGCCATTGAGGATCATATTCTGGCATTGAATGAGTCCAGGTATGTGGGTGTGGGTATTGAGAAGAGTGTGGTGACTAGGAGTTTTACTGTTTATCCCAATCCGGCCAGTAATGTACTGAACATTAACAGTGATGCGGCATTAAGCCACGTGACCATTTACGATGTCACAGGAAAGATGGTTGAGCGCTACCTGATGGATGGAAAACGCAACAGTGAGATCGGTATCTCGCCCCTGAAGAGCGGAGTCTACTTTATTGAGGCAGAGAGCCTCTCAGGAGAAACATTCTCAACCAAGTTTGTAAAGAAGTAAATTTTTTAACTTAATTGTGAACCGCTCATTTTTTGAGCGGTTCACTTCATACAATTATTTAAACCAAAAATTACTGATTATGAAAAAACGATTATTCTTACTTGCAACCTTTGTTGCATTCCTGTTCACGGGCTTGAGTGCCCAGCAGGTGAACCAATGGGAGTTCGCCTCCGATCTTGAGGGATGGGGGCCTTCTGGAGTTGCTGCATATGACGGCTACACGGCAGAATGGGATGCCGGGCATATGAAGCTTACGCATGATGCAGAAGTTGGCACCTATACCTTACCAATTAATGCAGTTGGTGCAGTAAACCTTTGGAAGGTGGATACGATGAACTTCGTGCATATCAGCATGAAGAACAGTACCGATGATGGAGCAGCAGCAGTTTGGTTTGCTACAGCGGCTAACTTTTCTGATGCCAAATCTGTTGGATTTGCGATATCAACCCAGGATACCGAGTTCAAGAACTATTGGGTTGATATGTCAGCCGACGCTGACTGGGTGCCGGCAAAGGAAAATTTGTATCTGGGATTCCAGGCTGCTGGAGACCCCGCAACAACAGGTGTTACTGAGGTGGATTTTATCCGCTTCCACGAAGTTACAGCTGCAGTTGTTGGAACGCCCCATAATGTGGATGGTATGTTCTTAGGAACTACCTGGCAGATGGCTGCAACTATAATCATTGACGATGTGGCTGTTGCAGCTGTGGACTGGTCGGTGGACGATCCTTCAGTGGCTACCATCGATGCCAATGGTTTGTTGACCGCTGTTGCCGAAGGTACGGTGACCGTTATTGCAACAGATCCTGCAACGGGTCTGACCGCAACGAAAATTGTCCCTGTAACTCCTCAGAAGAATGCATGGGAGTTCAACACCGATGGAGATATCGAAGGATGGACAGATTTCTGGGGTTGTACAGTTGAGGCTGTTGGAGGAAATCTTGTCCTTACGATTACAGGTGATGCTGCTGCGCAGACCTGGATGCCCAAAGGATGGCTTCCTGGTGATTTGGAGTTCTGTCACATAAGGATGAAAAATGAGACCAATGCCTCAGGAGATGGATGGCTTGTAGCATGGATTTTTGACGGAGATCCCGGCAATGCGCATTATATAACTCCTGCTACCACCAATGATGGTCAATGGGTGGATGTGATCGTTGATCTGAAAACCTTGGCACAGTGGCAGCCGGATGAAGAGATATTTGTCCACAGGATTGATCCCGTAAAAGCTGCTACAAGCGGTACGGTTTCCATTGATTTTATACGTTTTCTTGAGGAGAGTCCTATCGATCCTACAGAGATTGTCGTTTCTGCCCCGGCAGTAGGCACATGGGCACATACCCATATTTTCGGTCTTGGAAATACCATGCAGATGACCGCCAGTGCTGTACCTGCGAATGGAAACAGGAGTGTGGTCTGGACAGTGGATAATACCTCAGTAGCCACAGTTGATGCAAACGGTTTACTGACCGCTGTTGCTGAAGGTGCTGTTGAAGTCATTGCCACATCAACTGTTGACGCTTTGATTGCCGATACCGTTGTTATTGGAATCGCTGCCGAGCAGAAAAACAGATGGGATTTTGATACCGATGGTGATCTGGAAGGATGGACGGATGCTGCTAATTGTACAGTTGAGGCTGTTGGAGGCAATGCTGTCGTTACGATTACCGCAGCTGATCCAATGTTCCAGAACTGGCTTCCACGGCCATGGATCCCGGGTGATCTGGAGTACCTGCATCTGAGGATGAAGAATGAAACTGACACTGATCTTGGAGAGTTTATTGGATGGATCAGTGACGGGACCCCCGGTAATGCACATATTCAATACCCTATTACCGCAAATAATACAGACTTTGTGGATGTTTACGTGGATCTGGCAGCACATGCAGCATGGCGGCCGGACGAACAGATGTTTGTCCTGAGGGTTGATCCCTCGCAAGCTGCTACAACCGGTACAGTCTCTTATGATTATATCGAGTTGCTCGAGGAGAGTCCTATCGTGCCAACCTCATATTCTATAGCAGGTGAAGCAGGTTTATCCGCGATCTACGGTCTTGGAAATACCCTGCAGATGCTTCTATCTTATGAACCTGAGGTGGCAAACCGGGATGCGATCTGGTCTGTTGATGATGAGGCCATAGCTACCATTGATCAGAATGGATTGTTAACCTCTGTAGCTTTAGGTGATGTGACAGTTACTGCTACATCATCACTTGACGGTAATGTTTCCGGAACAGCTGTTATTACGGTTGGAGAGGCTCTTAGTGTTACGGGCGTTGAGGTGATTGGTGATAACTCAACCATCCGGGCCATAGGAGGTACATTGCAGTTGCATGCAATAGTAGCTCCTGTCGGAGCCGGAGACAAATCTGTTACATGGTCGGTCGATAATGCGGCAATAGCTACAATCGATGCCAACGGTCTGCTTACTTCAGTTGCTGAGGGCACAGTTGTTGCGACTGCTACCTCTGTGGACCAGCCGACGATCTCCGGAACCATATCTATTCTTGTATCTTCTGCGCAGATCAATGCCTGGGAATTCAATGGCAATTTTGAAGGCTGGGGTGCTCCAGGAAGTCCTGGTGGTACCAATCAAATTGATGAGAGTGTTGCTGATGGCGCCTTTGTCCTTGATATAATCGGAGGAGATCCACATATACACAGTCAGATCTACGAACCATGGCTGGTTGGAGATATTAAGTACATGCACGTGCGGGTGAAGAATGAATCGAATAATCCCTTTGGAGAGTTCTTTATGTGGAGAAGTGATAACAGTATTCAGACAGTTAGATGGCCTTTGGATACGCTTCAAACGGAATTTACAGACATCTACATAGATATGTATGATGATGCCAGCTGGAGTGGTGATGAAGGTTTCGCCTTAGGATGGGATGCTGCAGTTACCTATCAGTTTTTCCGTATCGATCCAATCACAGCACCTGGTACCAATGGAACTGACAGGGTCTCCTATGATTTCATACGATTCATTGAGGATGCACCGGCGCTGGAATCTGTTACCGTAAGCAGTGAGGGTGACAAGACGACCATCGGTGATGGAACGACCCTGCAGATGATCTCCACTCCATGGCCTAATATCTCAGACGGCGCGGTTACCTGGTCGACCAGTGATGATGCCATTGCAACCATTGATGCAACCACAGGCGTGCTGACTGCTGTAGCTGCAGGGGATGTTACTGTAACGGCAACTTCAACAGAAAACGGTGCGATTACAGGAACCATGGTGATTACAGTGATTGCAAATGTTGCTGTAACTGCCATTGATGTGACCAGCGATGCTGATGCGATTTTCGATAAAACAGGAGCCACAATGCAGATGACAGCAACTGTGGAACCTGCCGATGCGACCAACATGGACTATACCTGGTCGGTTAGTGATGAGTTAATTGCAACCATTGATCAGGATGGCTTACTTACAATCCTTAAAGATGGTGTGGTTACTGTTACGGCAACTGCAGAGGACGGATCAGGTGTTACCGGAACCAAGGATATTACGGTGACCATCAAGATTCTGGTCATGCGTCTCGCTATTGGCAGCGATGCAAATGAGATTCGTGGGTTGGGCAACACCATGCAGATGATCGCCACTGTTACACCAGCAAATGCATCTGATTTAACTGTGACCTGGTCTGTTGATGATGAGGCCATTGCCACCATCGATGCTGCAGGTATGCTTACCGCCGTTGCTGCAGGTACGGTTAATGTGACTGCTGCAGCCAATGATGAGTCCGGTGTAACCAAGACGAAAGCAATTGACATTATTGACAATACTGCCGTGGGAACTGTCTCAGCCAACCAGCTGAAGCTCTATCCGAATCCTGCCGGTAGTACGCTCTATATTGACAATGCTTCACAGATTGAGCGTGTTGCGATTATTGATATGACTGGACAGTTAATCAAGCAGATCAGTAACAACAGCGGAGCGAAGCTGAGGATCGATACCGAAGCGTTTGCTTCAGGATTGTATCTGATACGTGCTACCTCTATTGAAGGTGATGTAATTACCCGCACCTTTATTAAGAAATAGCATTAAACCGGGAAACTGGTAATTAATTAGGAAAGCCTGGTAGTGTTCAATCGCTGCCAGGCTTTTTTTGGCTACCTTTCTGCTATAAATACTTTCAGTGCTTTAGTATTTCTTATTTTCGTTTTGGTGAACAAATTTCCGATTCGCCTGTGGCAGAAAGGGAACCGATCCGCCTGCGACAGACAGCCTGGCGAAGCCATTTTTACCATGTTTAGATTGAACAGGCATTTTTTTAAATATTATTGTAGTGATATGAAACAGATACTTTGGGTTTTCGGGATTATAGTAATGATCATGTTGGCAGGTACAAAGGTAACTGCACAGACCGCCTATGAGTGGAATTTTGATACCGACCTGGAGGGATGGGTGATCAAAGACGGCCTGAGTGGAGCGGTATTGGGGGGGATTCTTACCCTCCAGTCACCCGGCGATGCGGACCCGTTCATGACCTCGCCCGATAACCTGAATATCCTGGCGGACCAGTACAACCAGCTGGTGGTACGTATGCAAAACAATTCCTCCTCAGGCGCGGGACAGGTATACTTCTCCACCACCTCTACCCCTGCCTTTAATGAGCCCATGCATGTGGACTATTCTCCGCTGCCAAACGATCCCGGCTTTACTGAATATGTGATTGATATGGGTGAAAATGAGTTGTGGAAGGGAACCATCAAACAGATACGCTTTGATCCAGGGGCGCAGGGATCGTATGATATTGACTTTATAAAGATTGTTGGTCCGGGAGGATCCTGTGATCTGCAGTCCATCACCTTTTCTGCCATTGATGAGAAGTTGATTACCGATGCACCATTCACGGTTTCGGCCACAGCAAGTTCCGGATTGACAGTGGAGCTTGAAGTCGCTTCCGGACCGGCAACCCTAAACGGCGACCTGGTTACCCTTACCGGCGAACCTGGCTATGTGGTGATCGCTGCCAATCAACCTGGGAATGATCAGTATTGTGCCGCCCCGGAGATACACCAGGCTTTCTATGTAAGGGATCCTTCGGCGATTGTGGACCGGACACCCCAGGTGCAAACGGAGGGCGATCAGTGGGTTGCAACAGATGATCTGGACCGGACCCTGTCAGTCCACGAAGATTGCGGTGACAGCAGACCAGACAGGTATGTGGGACTCTTCTACTTTCTCTGGCATGGCAATCACGGGTCCACCAGGGTGAAGAACACCAGCAGTTTGCTGCAGGAAAATCCTGATAATCCCAACTGGGGATATGTGGGGGAATTCCACTGGTGGGGTGAGTCAGAAGATGGTTTTTATAAGGCAGATGATCCCTGGGTGATCAGGCGCCAATTGGCCATGATCAGTGCAGCCGGTGTTGACTTTATCTTTTTCGATGCCACCAACAATTTCACATATCTCTCTTCCGTGGAGGAGGTTTGTAAGGTGGCTCAGGATATGCGTTCTAAAGGCATACAGACCCCCTCCATTGTATTTGTTACATACAATGTGGGAAAACCGGGGGTAACCATGAATGCGTTGTATGATAATTTCTATTCCCTGGGAAAATATGAGGATCTCTGGTTTATCTGGGACGGGAAGCCGCTGCTGCTGGGAGACGTTTCCGATCCGGCCCTCAGGGAGGATGTAAAGAGGTTCTTCACCATCAAGTTTAGCTGGCATAATTCCAATACGACCGGGGAGCCTCACCACTGGCAGTGGAACGATCTCTACCCGCAGAATTATGGCTGGGACACCGATCCATCAATACCCGAGCAGATACCGGTCTCCAAGGCGTCACATCCGGTAGCGATGATTCCCGGGAGGGCTGATCCGACGGGCGACAGCTATTGCAATGGAGCGCAGCCTGCATTTGATCAATATGGCATGACCCCCTACACAGGGCAGGGGCGCTACCTCTCTGAACAGTTTGACCACGCCCTGGAGGTGGATCCCGAGGTGGTGATGATCACAGGCTGGAACGAGTGGATTGCTCAGCGCTTTGTGGCCACAGAAACAAACAGGCCCATGTTTCTGGGAAGGCAGTTAGCTGTGGGGGAGACCTTTTTTGTGGATTCCTATAACCAGGAGTTCAACCGCGATATCGCACCCATGAAGGGAGGACATACAGACAACCATTATTACCTGATGGTGGATTACATCCGCAAGTTCAAGGGAATGATGGCCCCCGCGGACTTCTCTCCCGCCACGACCATTGCCATAGACGGGAACTTTGCTGAATGGCAGGGGGTAACTCCTGTTTTTAAGGATTACGAGGGGGATACAGCACACAGGAATTTCCTGCAGTTTGGGAACCAGACCAGCTATACAAATACCAGCGGGCGCAACGACATTGTGGAATCACGAGCCACCTACGATGAATCGAATCTCTATCTCTATGTTAAAACAGCAGTAGAGCTGACACCTTACCAGGATACAAACTGGATGATGCTGTTTTTGGATGTGGACAGGAACAAGGCTTCCGGATGGGAGGGATATGACTACATCATCAACAGGGAGGTGACCTCTGAAACAGAAACCACCCTCAAGAAGTGGGACGGAGCTGGCTGGATCGATGTGCAAACTATAGGGTATGCGTTGAGTGGCAGTGAGATGGAGGTCACTGTTCCCAGATCTGCCGTTATGCTGGACCAGGAGGCTCCTGAGTTCTATTTTCACTGGGCGGACAATCCTCCCCACCTGGATGATATTTCCGGCTTCTTTACAGACGGGGAGTCGGCTCCCGACAGGCGGTTCAATTACCACTTCGGCACATCAATGCCGGTGGTGGGAGAGCAGTCTCCATATAAATCCCTGGTCATTCCGGGCACCATCGAATTTGAGGATTTTGATAACGGGGGACTGGCTGTAGCCTATGCCGATAGCGATATTGAGAACCTGGGCGGGGAGTACAGGCCCGGGGAGGCGGTGGATATTTCAACCATCGATGCTGGTGGTTTTGCTGTATCCTGGGTGAATACAGGTGAGTGGATGGAGTATACAGCAGGTATTGAAGCGGTGGGTGACTATTCCCTGGTGATTCATTACGGAGCTGATGCAGGCGAAGCAGCGCTTGTGTTGTCTATTGACGGGGCAGAGGAAAACCTTGAGATCCCCCTGCCGGCAACAGGAGGGAGCGACCAGTACGGGAGCGTAATAGTTCCATTGGCTCTGTCTGCCGGTACTCACCTGTTGCAGGTTTTGGTAGAGGAATCCTCAACCGGCCTGCGGTTGGACAGGATGGAGTTCACGGCCGAAAATGTGGCCTACCCGGGCAACGGGACCGGACTATGGAGGAGTCTCTGGACCGCCAAGGCCGGGGGGCGAGGATGGTTCGTGGATTCACTCTGTGCTGCTGTGGTTCCGGTAGTGGACACAACCTGGACCGGTTCCCCGGGGTGCGGTGCGCCTGAGGAGTTCTGGAACGCCCGCTGGCAGGGAAAGGTGGAACCCCTCTTCTCTGAAGAGTACACCTTCTACCTGACCTCCAGCGATATCTCCAGGCTGTGGGTAAACGGAGAGCTGCTGATCGATGGCTGGTCCTCCGGTTATGCTGGTGAGACACTGAGTGCCACGGTTATTTTGGAGAGTGGACAAAAAGTATCCGTGCAGGTCGATTTTGGTGATTATCTTGACGATGCCTCCATCAAACTGGAATGGAGCAGTGCCACCCAGGAAAGGGAGGTGGTTCCGCAGGCCCAGCTCTACCCGGAGATAGAAACCGGGTTACCGGAGGGCAAATACCTGCTTCCTCCTGCCATCTTTCCCAACCCGGCCCGGGACTTCATCCAGGTCCGGAGCCAGGGAGAGGCCCTGAAGCAGCTTATTGTGACCGACCTGAATGGGCGGGTGTTGTATCATGCCCCCGGGGTTTTCAGCGGGTTGCACAGGATTTCCACGGAATCATGGACGCCCGGCATCTATTTTATTCAAATGGAGGGTGCAGATGGCCAGCTGTTTAGGGAGAAGGTGATTATTGACCAATGGAAATAGTGTTTATGCCCCAATTATGTTTGCAGGATTATGGAAGTTAATCAAAAGAATTCCTCGAGGCTCTGCCTCGGGGTGCAGAGGAGGGTTTGAGAACCTAAGGTTTCATCAGTAATTATCGATCTATTTTATTGGCCTAATGAACCCCGCAGGGCTCAGCGAAGCTAAACGTACCAGAACAATAATTGCATACCCTTTTGTGATAATAATGGCAACCGAGCTTGCGAGCTCACCGAAGGTAATTATTGTAATGGACGTTTCATAATAGTTTTCCACTGCTCCACTAATGGTCTTAAACACAAAGATAACGCCTGGTCAGAACCCGTCAAGGGCAAGTAAATGCCTTCGCCACCCCACAATCTCTTTGCACAGGCACCCTTGACAGAATCTGAGCCAGTCCTTGAAAAAGCGTTTAAGATCCATTAATGGATCACTCTGTTGATAAGGTCAGGCTGCTGCATTCTTCCCATCTGCTTGCTTTTTGAAAACCATCAGATCTCCACCAGATTGTCAATTGCTTTGATATACTTGATTATAGACTCAATCACATAATCCGCTTCATCCTTCAGAATCCCGGTAATGCAGGTACTCTCCAAGAAATGTTGTGCTTGTCCCGATAGCTGCAGGATGCCAGGCTGTGGATCCGGATGCACTTCGATCTTCATGGATGTGAGATCTCCGAGCTTTTTTGGGATCACTGAGGAGCACTGAGAGCTTTTCTGGTCTGCTCCGGGAACTACTTTCAAAGAAGTGAAGATCCTCAGGTAGTCATCACTGATTGAAACGTTGTAAATGTTTCGGTCAGTGCTGATATGCAGTGCATGCTCAGCAAGCCAGAGCCACGGGTTCTTCACGCTTTTTTTGAGTCCTTCCCTGATGCTGTGCATGATCTCTTGCACGTCAGCAGAATTCTGACCAGCTATTGAACCGATGTGAACCGGTATACCTTTTCGGATGTGCCTGTGATAGAACCGAATCAACTCTTTATATTCTTTGCGGGTTTCCGTGGTGTAGCCAATCTCCAGGGAATTGATTTCTGAGCTTAGAAGCAGATTCATTGAAGTAATAATACCATATTTTTCATTCAGATATAGCTTGCTGTGCAGGTGAGGTATTTTTTTATATTCCAGCTCCAATTGATCCAGTTCATGGTAGGTGGTTTTGTTGTTAGTGTCGTCCCTGACATATATTTCAGTGACGATGTTTCTTGCTTTAAGGCTCTGAATCTTAAGAATGAGTTTATACCACTTTGAAATCTTTATATAGGGAGAGACTATGATGACCCTTTCATCACTCTCCTCGAGCAATGTGAGAATCTTAGCCGAGATTTCAGATGGTTTGATAAATTTCATTTTGCAGTGTATTTAGCTTACTATGCGAGCGCACTTCCGACTGTGGTGGAGAATTATGGTTCCCTGTCCGCCGCGGAGCGTTAATCATCGTAAGTCATTTGTGATCTTTTATTAGTATATGTTACAGACAGGGTGGTTATCGTACATTTGGTACGAAAAAATGATGAGACAGATAAATAATATCGGGTTATTAACTATATTGATGTTAGTTTGGATATTAAATATCTATCGATAGATATTTAATATCCAAAAAGCACCAAATAAGTAGAGTAAGCAGATATTACATATCCCTTTTTCATGAATAGTCAATTGAGTTGGAGCATTATTAAGCAGTTCTCAGGCAGAAATATGCTTGGTTTTACATTTCAGGATGTGGCGAGGGATTTTCCGGAGAAGAACCGTGTTTATCTGGCAAGGTTACTTGCAGATATGGTCGATAAGCGAATGCTCTATAAGATTGCCAGGGACAATTATCATATCATTCCCTTAAATGCAGATCCGGAAACCTATGTTCCCCATGGGCACC
Organism: Bacteroidota bacterium; assembly: GCA_039714775.1. Taxonomy (GTDB): domain Bacteria; phylum Bacteroidota; class Bacteroidia; order Bacteroidales. The sequence continues at coordinate 16,163 of JBDLIQ010000036.1, read as the reverse complement.
AAGTGGCTAAATACATCATGCAGAACAAGGAGTATTATATCGGGTATGCTTCAGCGTTGAAGATCCTTGGACTAACACTCCAATCTGAGACCAGGGAATATGTGGTCACCAAAAAGCAGATGAAGCCAGCCATCAGAAATTTCGGAGGAATTGAATATCAATTCATTCATCATGATGCAACCCGATTCTTCGGCTTTAGCAGCACCTGGATCAACCAGTTGGAGGAGGCGATGGTAAGTGATTTGGAGAGGACAATCGTTGATGTTGCTACAAAGCCCCAGTTATGTGGAGGCATCGTTGAGGTCGGGAATGCCATATTCCAGGCGAAAGATCGAACAGATCATGATAAGCTGTTTTATTATTTTGCGAGAAATAGGAATAAGTCCGCAAAAAAAAGATTCCTGTTCCTCTCCGAATTACTGGGACTGGAGTGGACAACTGATCATGAAAGAATGATGCAAGAGCTGGGATCCGGCAGCTCCTTACTGGATCCAAAGGCACCAGACCAAGGACGAAAACAAAGCAGGTTTGGTTTGAAAATCAACGTAGATCCAATTGGTATAAAGAAGAAAATCCTTCCAAAATACAGAACCTAACCGGCTACCTGTTTATACAAAATATCTTACAGGACTCTCGTACAAATACTTTCTTCTTGGCTTTTGGAGCAAAATTCTTGGATCAGTGGTTGACTCACTCATATGTCCCGTAGCCAATAATAACTTTACAGGATGACTTACAACTTTGAATTAGGCCACCTAAAAGCTAGCGGGCGGACAAGTGTCAAGGTTCCCGAAGGGACCCGCTAGGCAGGCGGGCTTGACCTTGACTGTGGGATGGCGGAAGCTATCTTGGCCAGAGGCAAAGTTGTAAGCCACTTAACCTGGCAGCAGGGCATCTTGCTTTCCGATAAGGACCACTTGGGTTTCCATGGGAGAGGTTTCATAATTATTGTAATGGCCGTCTCATTCGGCAGTAGTCAGTTTTGAGGCGCAAGCGTTTTTTCTAACTTTACCTGATCGTCTATAATCAAATCTAATCAGAGCACCCATGAAACTCAAACTCCTTGTCGGCATCATTGCCATCACACTTTTTGCATGTACCCCGAACCCTTCCGCTCAGCAATCGGCCCCCCTTACCAATGCCACGCCCGAAAGCGTGGGTATGTCTACGGAACGGCTGGAGCACATTGATGCCATGTGCATAGAGCATGTGGATCAGGGACATCTACCCGGGATTGTAGCCCTGGTGGCCCGCAAAGGGAAGATCGTTTTTCATGAAGCCTACGGAATGGCCGATGTAGAGGCGGGCCGGTCCATGAAGAAGGATGACATTTTCCGCATTGCCTCCATGAGCAAGGCGGTAACCTCCACGGCCATGATGATGCTATGGGAGGAGGGGAAGTTCCAGCTGGATGATCCTGTATCAAAGTACATTCCCGGGTTTAAGAACCCACAGCTGCTGGCTGAATTCTCACCATCAGATACAAGCTACACCACCACTCCTGCAGCGGGTGAGATCACCATCAGGCACCTGTTGACCCATACATCGGGAATCGGCTACGGGATGATCGACGGGGATGATCGTTTCCGGATGATCTATCAGAAAGCTGGAGTTACGGACTTGTTTACTACAGAGGATATTACCATCGAAGAGAGTGTGAAGAAACTTGCTCCGCTTCCGATTCATCACAATCCGGGCGAGCATTTCACCTACAGCGAGGGGTTGGATGTATCGGGATATCTGGTAGAAATATTCTCAGGCATGCCTTTCGATAAGTTTCTGAGGGAGCGGTTGTTCGATCCATTGGGAATGGATGATACCTGGTTCTACCTTCCTGAATCAAAGGCAGACAGGCTGGTGCCTGTTCAACATCAGGTGGAGGGCGAATGGGAGCATTATCCTGTTACATTTTATGATCCTGAATATCCTGTAAAAGGGGCCAAACAGTTCTTCTCAGGAGGGGCTGGCTTGAGCAGTACGGCAAAGGACTATGCTACTTTTTTACAGATGTATCTCAATGGTGGTGAGCTGGATGGGGCAAGGATCCTTAGCAGGACCACCATCAGGGCGATTATGGGCGATCAGACCGGTCAGGCCATGGAGAACCGGAACGAGTACCATGGGCTTGCCTTCGGGGTGGTGAACGAAAAAGGTGAGGATGCCGGGGGATTGGGAAGTGAGGGTACTTTCTTCTGGGGAGGCTATTTCAATACAGCCTATTATGCCGATCCCAAAGAGCAGGTCATTGGTATCGTCATGAAGCAGACCCAGGGATCGGTAGATGATCAGACAGGCATGAAGCTAAGGCAACTGGTGGGCCAGGCCATTGTGGACTGATCTCAGAGATGCCCTTTTAGCGCAACAATAATCTGTTCTTTGATGCCTTGCCAGTCAAACTTGTGAAGCATGACTGGTTCGGGGTCCTGTTCAGCATCCTCGAAATAGCCCAGGCTTTTAATAACAAGGAATTCAGAACCGTCATAATATTTCTGTGAGTAGAACTCAAGCATCTGTTTCAGACTGAAATGCTTGAGGAGGATTGATATGTCAACAAAATCCTTCTTTGTGCCCCGACCAGTTATAGCCGATAGCTTCATGGCTGCAATGTCTTTCATCTGAGCCAGTCTGATTCCATCCTCCTCTTTTACGTCCGACAGCCACGGGTAGGTGTAATTCACAATATCAACTTTAATTCCCTCAATAGAATAGATGGAAATATTTTCAGTTTTCTGAATGGTTGTAACACGCTGAAATGATTTAAACGCATCAGAAACTGCAAAAACATCTGCTTCCAGTGATCCGAAAAGGTCAATGTCTATCGACTTTCGGTGTCCCAGTTGCAGGGCAAGAGAGGTGCCACCCACCAGACGCATGTTCCTGAAGACCTCCAATTGGAACAGACGTTTCAGGAGATCCAGTGTGGGGGGGTCAACTGCTTTGTAATATAGCATCGGAAATTCTCTTTTGGCTCATCAGAAAGGGTTGAAATAAAGCTGAGGGATCTGCTGTCCAGATCTCTGAAACTCTTTGCAACAGCAGTAATTTCGTCAATACTGAAATGGCTGGAAAGCAATTTCCAGTCACCAATCAGACCATATTCCAGAATTCGCTTGACAATGAAAGGAAAATCATCCTCCACCCTCAGTTTTTTCGCGTTTACATCCCAAAATAGATGGGAAGACAGCTTCGCTATTTCAAACTCTGAATTTTTCAATTGTTACACCTGTTTTTCAAAATTAGTAATTTCCCGGGAATCAGTTCATCTCATCAAAAAGTATATGTTTGTCTTATTGTATTGGACGTGTTCCAAGGTCTTTCTCTTTGAAATCAGAGGGAGCCAGGCCGGTGTACCGTTTAAACACCGTTGAGAAGTAGGAGGGAGAACTGAAAGCCAGTTCGTACGCCACATCTTTCACAGGCTGGTTATCCTTAAGCAGGTTCTTTGCGGCTTCTATTTTTTGTCTCAGAATATAGTCACCCGGAGTGATCCCGGTCTCATTTTTAAACCTGTATTTAAAATGGGAGACTGAGAGGTGACCGAGGGAGGCAAGCACCTCCATCTTCAAGTCCTCATGGACATTTTCCTGTATATAATTTTTGATCTTACCGATGGTTTCGCTTATATTTTTAACGATTGATTTCTCTCCAAGTTCTACCACATGGAGTAAGAAACTCAGCAGAAGGCAGGCAATCCTGATCTTTCTGTAAGTATCCTGCTTCTCGTTGAATATGTTGAAGATCTTTTGCAAGTGGTTCTTTGTCTGGGGAGATCCCTTGAAAATGCGGTTTGTTTTCAAACCGAACAACCGTTGGGTTATTACATAGGTCTCATCTTCGGTCAGGTTAAGGAGTCGCTTCTTCCCATGGTATTCCGGCAATATAATAACTAGCCAGTACAGCCGGCCCTTCTCCTCGGGATACCCCATAGTCCCGTGCTCCTCACCCGGAAAAGTAAGGAGGAAGTCTCCCCCTTTCATTAAGTAATCCTCGCCCTCAATGTTGTAATGCTGTTCGCCTTTGTCCAGATAGCAGATCTCCAGCATTCCCTCATGCCTGTGCATGGCGAGGCCATTCCTCATCTCCCGGTAGTTGTATTGTCCCAATACCTTTATGCACTGAAAGCCGAGGATTCCCATGTCAAGGATGTGTCTTTCATCAGTCGATTTCAGGTCCAGTTCTTCCATTTATAACTTCCTCTTTCAATAGACTCATTTGACGCGCTAAATGCAAGGACAATATATGCAATAAATAGAGAATAGACCTGAAAGTCTCATGTTTGAAATAGTACGATGCGATTATTGTTGTTAGCGTTTTCTTATAAGAATACTATTTTGCTCATGTTCATATTAAAAATAAAACAAACGTTATGTCACATTAAAACCTTTTATTATGAAAAGAAATTTACTATTGATGATGGTCCTGGGGGCTTTTATGCTTTCGGGTCTGAGAGCGCAGGACAGAGCGGCCTGGGAGTTTAGTGAAGATGCCGATCTCTGGATGTCGGCTCCCGGATACCAGGTAGTTGGTGTGGAAAGGGATGCGGATACCATGAACCTAACGCTGGCTGGCGACGCTGCGTTACCTGCCATTTTGATCACTCCGCTGGCTGCCGAATGGGACAATTGGGATCTTGATTATGCATGGATCCGGATGAAGAACCTGACAGATGACGATTCTATTACTTTCTGGACGGCCTATACCGCTGATATGGCAGATTATGATGCGGTATTTTCAGTGGTGTCAGGAAACGACACAGAATTCAAGGATTATTTTCTTAATCTGAATGCGATGCTTCTTGGTAGCTGGGGAAACAAGTCCTCAGTTGTATATTTTGGATTCTCTCCAACTGAAGAGCCAACCAGTGCCGGAGTAGTAGAGGTGGATTTTATCCGTATCGTGGATTCCACACTTACTGTCACCAGTGAAGGGGATGCTACTTCCGTAGCTGTGGGTGCGACCCTTCAGCTGACGGCCACCTCGCTTCCTTACGATATAGTAGGAGGAGTGACCTGGTCTGCTGATAACGGAAATGTAACTGTTGATGCCAATGGATTGGTGACCGGTGTGAGTGAAGGTATGGTGACTGTGACTGCCACCGATACTGCTGCAAACAGCGGCTTGAGTGCCAGTTTAATGTTGATAGTGGGAGCCTCCTCTGTTAAGGAAACAGTTGCCAATTCTCTGAGGCTCTATCCGAATCCTGCCGGCAGCGATCTCCATATTGAGTGTGCTGCTTCCATTGCATCGGTTACCGTGGTTGATCTTACCGGTAAAGTGGTGCTCCGGGCCGAGAACATGGGTAGATCGGAATTGGTCCTGAATACAGAATCCCTTGCTGCCAGCATGTACCTGCTGCAGGCTACTGCTGAAAACGGGGATATTATTACGCGACGTTTCGTGAAGCGGTAAATGAATGCCGGGAAACCGGTGATACATTATAATTGGAGGGTGGACCGCTTTTAGTGGACACCCTCTTTTTTTCTCACATACAATGGTTTTTCATTCTCTTGCAAAGAGTTGGTCCGGGTTTATCACATCTGAAAAAGTACGATGCGATAAATATAGCTGATATAGTGATCACAGTATTATATATTTACTTCTGAAACGAGATTCCAAACAGGTAAGATGAAACGAAAACTCCTGCGATATACCCTGGTTGCGGCCATTGGTGGGTTACTCTATGGTTTTGATACGGCTGTGATCAACGGAGCCCTCCCTTTCTTTACTGACCATTTCAACCTGACCGATGTAATGACGGGCTGGGCGGTTAGCTCTGCTCTGTTGGGAAGTATTGTGGGGGCTATCGGGGCAGGCCGGCCGGGCGATATCTTTGGCAGGCGCCAGATGTTGAAAATATCTGCATTGCTATTTTTTATTTCGGCATTCGGTACAGGATTGGCCACCCATATCAACCTCTTTATCCTGGCACGTTTTATCGGGGGACTGGCAGTGGGAATTGCTTCGGTGCTCTCGCCGACCTATATTTCTGAAATCGCTCCTGCATCGCACCGTGGCAGACTGATCATCACCTTTCAGCTGGCCATTGTGGTGGGGATCCTGGTGGCATTCTTTATCGATTACATGCTGATCGATACCGGGAAGAACAACTGGAGGTACATGTTCCTGTCGGAGACACTGCCTGCACTGCTCTTCCTGGTGTTGCTGTACAGTGTAAAGAGAAGTCCACGCTGGCTTATGAAACGGGGCAGGCAGGAGGAGGCTGAAGAGATTATTAGAGAGATTAATCCCGAAGGGGTTAAAGCGGGAATCCTGGAGGAGATACGGCACTCTATCGAAACAGAGAAGCTCGAGAACCAGGAGCAGCTCTTTAGAAAGCCCAATCGAAAATTTACGCTTATTGGAATTACCATTGGCATGTTTGCCCAGTTTACCGGCATTGCCATTGTGATGTATTATGCCACCGATATCTTCAGGGCAGCCGGATTCTCCACAGATTCGGCCATCGGGCAGACCGTTGTTCTGGGCGTGGTAAATCTTACTTTTACTTTGCTTGCCATGCGGTTTATCGATAAGATTGGCCGGAAAACCATGTTACTGGTGGGAATGTTGAGCATGGCCCTCTTTTTGGGGCTTTTTGCAGTTGAGTTCATGTTCAATACATTCGGGGGAGGCTTTATGCTCCTCTTTCTGATCGGATTTGTTGCCTCTTTTGCCGGTTCCATGGGGGCTGTGGTCTTTGTGCTGCTGGCAGAGATATTTCCCAACAACATACGCTCCAGGGGGGTGGCCATCGGCTCTTTTGCCAACTGGATCATCAATGGAAGTATCACCTTCCTCTTCCCTGTTGTGGCGGGTGCCTTTGGCGATGGCATGGGAATAGGTCTGAGTTTCGCCTTCTTCTCGGTGATGACCCTGATCGGATTCTTTTTCTTTAGAAAGGTTTTGTTTGAGACCGGCCAGTTGACACTGGAGGAGATTGAACGAAGAAATAAATAAATTCACCTTATTAACGACTATCTCATGAAACAGATCACCTCAGTAATTACTGTGTTACTCATCTTTCTGCTGGCCGGTTGCAGCAGTCAAAATGAGGAGTTTGCTGTAAACAGACTTGTAGAGCGGATCGCTCCGGAATTTGCCGGTGATATACTGTTTGAAAAGATTGAACCCGCCGAAGACGGGAAGGATCTGTTTGAACTGGAATCGCTGGACAACGGAAAAGTCCTGATTCGCGGCAACAACCAGAACGCCATGGCGGTGGGACTCAACCACTACCTGAAATATTACTGCCACACATCGGTCTCCTGGTTTGCCGATCAGGCGGTGGAGCTGCCTGAAACGGTTCCCGCTGTGCCGGAGAAGATTAGAAAAGAGGCGCAGGTGGATCAACGTTTCTTTCTGAACTACTGTACTTTTTCCTATACCACACCCTGGTGGGAGTGGCGGGACTGGGAACGGCTCATCGACTGGATGGCCCTGAACGGGGTGAATACAGCGCTGGCGATTACCGGGCAGGAGGCCATCTGGCATAAGGTCTGGAGTGACTTCGGTCTAACAGACGAGCAGATCCGCAGCTACTTCACCGGTCCTACCCACATTCCCTTTCACCGGATGTCACTGCTCGACAAGTGGGATGCCCCGCTGCCTCAGAGTTGGATAGATCATGAAGTGGCCCTGCAGAAGCAGATCGTGGACCGGGAGCGTGCATTGGGAATCAAACCGGTTCTACAGGCTTTTAGCGGTCATGTTCCAAGGGAACTGAAAGAGATCTTTCCGGGTGCGAAGATTGAGAAACTGGGCGACTGGGTCGGATTCGACAGCCTCTATCATAGTTATTTTCTGGATCCCATGGATACCTTGTTCCCTGTCATTCAAAAAGCGTTTATGGAGGAGCAGACCCGTCAGTTTGGGACCGATCATATCTATGGTGCTGATCCCTTTGTGGAGATCAAGCCCCCCAGCTGGGACCTGGAGTTTCTGGACAGGGTATCAAAAACCATATACGGATCGATGACGGAAACCGACCCTGAAGCTCAGTGGCTGCAAATGGCCTGGGTATTCTATTTTGACAAGGAGTGGTCGGGCGAGCGGATCAATGCCTATATCAACGCGGTGCCGGAGGGTAAAATGACCCTGCTAGACTACTTCTGCGAATACGAAGAGATCTGGAAAAGTACAGAATCCTTTTTCGGACAGCCCTATTACTGGTGCTATCTGGGTAATTTCGGTGGCAATACCATGCTGGCCGGGAACATTAAGGATGTAAACACACGCATCGATCATGCATTGCAGCATGGGGGTGAAAACCTCGCTGGTATCGGTTCTACCCTGGAGGCATTGGATGATAATCCACTGGCTTATGAGTTTGTGTTTGAGAAGGCCTGGGGTGAGGGCAGCCTGGACCCGGAGGCCTGGATGGAAGCATGGGCCGACCGCAGGCATGGTTCTGCTGATCCTAAAGCCAGGGAAGCGTGGCAGATATTGTATGACAGAGTATACAGCAGAATGCCCCGACTGGGACACGGAACGGCCAGCAACGGCCGCCCTGCTTTCACCGGTTACGGGCATAAGCATTGGGACGGAGTGATATCTCTCCTCCAGCTGAAAAATGGGGATTACCTGTCAACGGAGCAGTTGTTCATGGCCTGGGAGCTTATGCTTGATGTGAGCAACACTTCCCGCGAGGTTTACCAGTATGATGTGGTAAATGTAGGCAGGCAGGTGCTGGCTGACCATTTCCTGGTGCTCAGGGACCGGTTTACTGCCGATTATGAGTCCGGGGATGTGGAAGCCATGAAGTTAAGTGGGCGGAAAATGGTCGAACTGTTAAACGACCTGGATCGGTTGCTGGCCACACAGAAGAATTTTATGCTGGGTCACTGGCTGGAGGATGCACGCAGCTTTGGGATGGATGCGGACGAAGCAGCCTATTTCGAGCAGAATGCCCGGAACATCCTGACCACCTGGGGTGGAGAGAACAATCCCCTGATCGACTATGCCAACCGAAACTGGGCGGGACTCACCCGCGATTACTATGCCGGCCGCTGGGAGATGTTCATCGATGAGGTGATCGCAGCCGTGGAAAGGGGCGCAGAATTTGATGAGGGAGCTTTCATTTTGAAAGTGGCCGGTTTTGAGTGGGAGTGGGTGCAAGGGACCGAAGAGTATTCCAATGAACCGGAGGGAGATCCAGTGTTGATTGCCAGGGAGCTGGTTCAAAAGTATAAAAGTGATATTGTGAAGTAGTAAATGTTTCCCAAATAAAGGAAAGACTGTTATGGCAACAAAAAAATGGAACCGACGTGATCTGTTGAAGAGTTTTAGCGCAGCTGCCATTGGGGCAGCAGTGGCAAAACCCGCTCTGGGCAACCAGGTTAGTCAGGCCAATCCTACACTCCCCGAATTCCTCATCAACCGGAAATACAGGAAACCGGGCGAACCGGTCACCGCTGTGGTATTGGGTGCAGGAAACAGGGGGAATGCTTATGCCTCCTATGCGGAGAAATTCCCGGATGAACTGAAGATTGTGGGAGTGGCCGAACCCATTCCCCACAGAAGGGAGCAATTCTCAAAACGGTATAACATCAAAAAGAGATACCAGTGGGTGACCTGGGAACACGCCCTGGAGATCCCTAAATTTGCAGATGCCCTGATCATTACCATGCCGGATGACCTCCATTATCAGCCGGCCCTGCAGGGCATGGAGGCAGGGTATGACCTGCTCCTGGAAAAGGCGATGGCACAGACCTGGCAGGAGTGCAAGGAGATTCTCCACCAGTCGAAAAAACAGGAAAGCATTGTGGCCATCTGCCATGTTTTGAGGTATACCTCCTATTTCCGAAAAATCAAGGAGATTGTCGATTCCGGAGCCCTTGGAGAGGTGGTCAGCATCCAACACCTGGAGCCGGTACACCACATCCATATGGCACACTCCTTTGTGAGGGGCAACTGGAGGAACAAGGAGCTGTCCAACTCTATGATTCTCTCCAAATCGTGTCATGATACTGATATCCTCAGGTGGATCGTTGGGAAGCCCTGCAAAAGGGTCTCTTCTTTTGGATCTCTGAAACATTTCCGTGAAGATAAAGCGCCTGAAGGGAGTACGGCACGCTGCACTGATGGCTGCAAAGCGGAAGCAACATGTCCATATTCTGCCAAGAGGATTTACCTGGAGAATAAGTCCTGGTTGGTGCACCTTGATATCGCCGACCATGAAGATGAAACCATCCTGAATGCCCTGAAAACAGGTCCATACGGGAAGTGTGTTTACCATAACGACAACAATGTGGTAGACCACCAGGTGATGATCATGGATTTTGATGATGAGATCACCGCCTCATTCAACATGGAGGCGTTTACGAGTTACGGCGGAAGGAAGACCAGGATTTTCGGTACCAAAGGGGATATTATTGGTGATGAGCAGACCCTGACCTCTACAAAATTCCTTACGGGTGAACAGAAGAAGTGGGATGTGAGCATGGGAACCGATCTTGAATCGGGACATGGTGGTGGCGATTATGGGCTTGTGCATGACTTTGTACAGGCCATCAGTCAACAGGATGCCTCGCTGCTCACCTCCACCATTGATGCTTCGGTGGAGAGCCACTTGATGGGATTTATGGCAGAGGAGAGCAGGCTCAACGGTGGCAAGTCCATGGAGGTCAATCTGGAAAAATAATTCTCATAACCAAAAAAGCATGTAAACTTGGCATTGGACTCATGGCAACAAAGAACTGGAACAGGCGTGACCTGTTGAAAAGATTCAGTGCAGCAGCCCTAGGGACAACAGTGGCAAGGCCTGCATTAGCTAATCAAACTCCTGTTGTACTTCCTGAATTCTTCAGGCATAAGAAGTATAAAAAACCGGGTGAACCGGTCACCTGTGTCATCTTCGGAGCAGGGAACCGAGGACATGCCTATGCCGCTTATGCAGAAAAATTCCCTGACGAACTGAAAATCGTGGGTGTTGCCGAACCCATTCCCTTCCGCAGAGAGAGGTTTGCAGAGAGGTATAGCATTCCTGAAAAGTACCGGTGGGTTACCTGGGAACATGCCCTGGAGATACCGAAATACGCCGATGCCCTGATTATTACCACACCGGATGATCTTCATTATGGTCCGGCCATGAAAGGAATGGAGCTTGGATACGACCTGCTGCTGGAAAAACCAATGGCCCAAACCTGGCAGCAATGCAAGGATCTTCTCAACCAGTCGAGGAAGAGAGATAGCATAGTTGCTGTGTGTCATGTTCTGAGATATACATCTTACTTCCGAAAGATGAAAGAGATTGTCGATTCCGGAGTGCTGGGAGAAGTAGTTAGTGTCCAGCATCTTGAGCCGGTCACCTATTTAAATATGACCAATGGGTATGTAAGGGGCCAATGGAGAATTAAGGAGAAGTCAAATCCCATGATCCTATCCAAATCGTGTCATGACACAGATATTCTCAGGTGGCTTGTGGGGAGATCCTGCAAAAAGGTCTCCTCTTTTGGGTCACTGAAACATTTTCGAAAGGAGAATGCTCCGGAAGGAAGCACAGAACGCTGCCTGGACGGTTGTCTGGTTGAATCAGAATGTCCCTTCTCTGCAAGGAATTATTTGAAATACAAAGATATTGATTCAGTGGCCTTGCATTTGCAGGTTCCTGACACCAAGGACGAAACCGTTCTGAATGCACTAAAGACAGGTCCATTCGGTAAATGTGTTTATCACAATGACAACAATGTGGTTGACCACCAGGTGATGATCATGGATTTCGATGATGATATCACAGCTTCATTCAATATGGAAGGTTTAACGAGTTATGGGGGAAGACATACCCGGATCTTTGGAACAAAAGGGGATATTGTCGGGGATGAGCAGACCCTTACTTTTACCAAATTCCTTACAGGCGAACAGGAGAAATGGGATGTAAGTATGGGACCGAAAATTGATTCAGGTCACGGAGGGGGTGATTTTGGATTGGCCCACGATTTTGTACAGGCGGTAAGTCAACAGGATGCATCGCTACTTACCTCCCATATAGATGCCTCCCTGGAAAGCCACCTGATGGGATTTAAAGCAGAAGAGAGCAGGTTAAACCGTGGACAAGCCATGGAAATAGATATCGATGAATAACATGAAACGACTATTTCATCTTACAATTCTGGTATTTCTGGCTACTACAGTCATGGCACAGGAGATATCAATCATTCCCAGACCTGCCGAATTATCTGTTAAACAGGGAATATTTCTGCTTGGGGAAGATTGTTCGCTTCAATTTGATGCTGCCAACAAAGATGTGGTACGAATTGCAGGCTTCTTTAATGAAACCCTGCAAAATTTGTATGGATTCAGGGTTGAAGAACACTCAAAAGGGAATCCAGTTAGATTTATAATAGCTGACAGATTGAGCCTGGGGAGAGAAGGGTATCTGCTGAAAGTGAAAAAGAGATCCATTGTGATCACTGCATCAGAGCCAGCCGGCCTTTTTTACGGAATGCAATCACTTAAACAACTTTTGCCAATCAACATGACTGATGATGCTCTGGAGATACAGTGCCTCGATATTCAGGACCAGCCCCGCTTTCCGTGGCGTGGCAATATGCTTGATGTGAGCCGCCATTTTTTCCCGGTAAGCTTCATAAAAAAGTATATCGACATTTTAGCGATGTACAAGATCAACACTTTTCAAATGCACCTGACCGATAACCAGGGGTGGCGAATAGAGATAAAGCAATATCCGCTGCTTACTGAGAAGGGTGCCTGGAGGGAGGGAACAGCAGATGAGGCCTGGAATCAATTTGCGGGACCAGCCGTTGAAGGGAAACCAAAATATGGAGGGTTCTATTCACAGGAAGAGATAAGAGAGATCGTACAATATGCAAATAAGCGGTATATAACCGTTGTTCCCGAGATTGAGATGCCGGCTCACTCCCGCTCAGCCCATGATGCATACCCGGCCGAACTCTCCTGTACAGGAAAACCTTGTCTTATAACCAGCAGGCCGGATTCCCACCCGAGCCAGTGGGATATCCCCCTCTTTTGTGCAGGTAAAGAGGAGACCTTCCGTTTCCTGGAGAACGTACTGGATGAGGTCATGGCACTCTTTCCGTCCCAATATATCCATATCGGGGGTGACGAGGCCATCAAGAACAAGTGGGATAAGTGTCCGGACTGTAACAGGCGCATGCAGGATGAAGGATTAGAAGACCTGGATGAATTACAGAGCTACTTCATTAAGAGAATAGAGAAGTTTGTTAATTCCCGGGGGCGTAAGATCATCGGTTGGGACGAGATCCTTGAGGGTGGCCTGGCACCCGAAGCGACGGTGATGAGTTGGCGGGGTGTAGAAGGAGGAGTTGAAGCAGCCAGGCAACACCATCATGTAATCATGAGTCCGACCACGCATATGTACCTCGATTATTATCAATCGAAAGACAAAGAGAGTGAGCCATTTGCAGCAGGCAATTTTTTGCCCGTTGAGAAGGTGTATAGTTACGAACCTGTTCCGAAGGAGCTTACGGAAGAGGAGGCAGTGTATATTCTTGGGGTTCAAACCAACCTTTGGACTGAATTCGTACCAACTACAAAGCATGCAGAATACATGCTTCTTCCCCGTTTGCAGGCACAGGCTGAAGTTGCGTGGACAAAAAAAGAGTTAAAAGATTATACAAATTTTGAGAAGAGGCTGGAGAACGATTATCAGAGACTTGAAAAACTGGGGATAAATTTCAGGGATCATAAAAAACTTTGATGCTAAATATCTAATATGATGAAAACAAAAAAGTGGAACAGGCGTGACCTGCTGAAGACTTTCAGTGCGGCAGCCATTGGAACTGCTGTAGTCAGACCGGCAATGGGCCATCAAAACAGGCAAACGCTGCCTGAATTTCTAAAAAACCCGAAGTATAAAAAACCGGGAGAGCCGGTAACTGCGGTGCTGATAGGTGCCGGAGGCAGGGGGCATGCCTATGCGGCTTATGCAGAAAAGCATCCCGATGAGCTGAAGATAGTAGGGGTGGCCGAACCGCTGCCCTTTCGCAGGGAGCCTTTTGCCGAAAAGCACGGAATTCCTAAGGAACACCAGTGGGTGACCTGGGAGCATGCCCTCGCGGTGCCGAAGTTTGCAGATGCCCTGATCATTACCACCCAGGATGCCCTGCATTATGCCCCGGCCATGAAGGGGATGGAGCTGGGCTATGACATCCTGCTCGAAAAGGCCATCGCGCAGAGCTGGGAAGAGGTGAAGGATATCCTGCATCAGTCCAGAAAATACAACAACCTGGTAGGAGTCTGCCATGTGCTGCGTTATACCACCTATTTCCGGAAGATCAAGGAGATCCTTGACTCCGGGGAACTGGGGAACATTGTCAGTGTGCAGCACCTTGAACCGGTGAGCAATCTGCACATGTCCCACTCTTTTGTCAGGGGACCATGGCGGAACAAGGAGGAGTCCAACTCCATGATCCTTTCCAAATCCTGCCACGATACCGATATTCTTCGCTGGCTGGTTGATCAACCCTGCCAGCGGGTGAGTTCCTTTGGCTCCCTGAAGCATTTCCGGGAGGACAAGGCGCCGGAAGGCAGTGCAGCGCGTTGCCTTGATTGCAAGGTAAGGGCGCAGTGTCCTTACGATGCCCACGTGTACATCGAGCATCCGGATTACACCTGGCACATGGAGATCCCCGATACCAAAGAAGAAACCATCCGGGAGGCCCTCAGGACCGGTCCTTATGGCAAGTGTGTCTACCGCACCGACAACAATGTGGTGGATCACCAGGTGATGATCATGGATTTTGGAGAGGAGATCACCGCTACCTTTAATATGGAGGCCTTTACCCATTACGGGGGCAGGCGTACCCGCATCTTTGGTACCAAAGGGGATATCGTTGGCGATGAGCAGAGCCTTACCTTTACCAAATTTCTGACCGGGGAAAAGATGGAATGGGATGTTAGCATGGGAGAGACAATTGAATCCGGACATGGCGGGGGCGACTGGGGCCTGGTACACGATTTTATTCAGGCAGTCAGCCAGCAGGATGTCTCCCTGCTCTCCTCAAACATTGAGAACTCGGTCGAGAGCCACCTGATGGGGTTTAAGGCTGAAGAGAGCCGGCTCAATCATGGAGAATCCCTGGAGATTGATCATAAGGAATTCAAATAGTTTTTTATCATGCTCAAATAATAGAATAGACCATAATGACAGGAACAGAACGAATCAAGGCCGCATTGGCCGGAGTGTGGACCGACCGGCGGCCGGTGATGCTGCATAATTTTATGATGGCGGCCCGGGAAGAGGGGATCACCATGAAGGAGTTCAGGGAGAACCCTGAAAAAGCGGCGAAAGCATTTATCCATGCCGCAGAGAAATACAGAACCGATGGGGTGCTGATCGATGTGGATACGGCCACCCTGGCCGGGTCGGTGGGGGTGCCGGTTGATTACCCGGAGAATGAACCTGCCCGGACTCACGGGACCCTGATCAAATCCCTGGACGAAGTGACCGCATTGCCTCCGGTAGATGTGGCCAAAGATGAAGGGATCCAACACTGGCTGGAGATCACAAGAATCGTAAAGGACTATTTCGGTGAGGAGATGTATGTCCGGGGAAACTGTGACCAGGCTCCCTTTTCCCTGGCCAGTATGATCCGGGGGTCGCAGGATCTGATGACCGACCTGTTGCTGGATCCGGAAGGGGTGCACCGCCTCTTAGCCTATGCCACCGAAGCGGGGAAACAGTTTATCAGGCTAATGGCATCAACCGGGGCCGATATGGTTTCCAACGGTGACAGCGTGTCCGGGCCGGAGATGATCCAACCAGAGCATTACAGGGAGTTTGCGCACGAATATGAGAAACAACTGATCGATGAGGCCCATCGGCTGGGGCTTCCCTACACCCTCCATATCTGTGGAGATACGGATGTGATCCTGGAAGACATGGTGAAAACAGGGGCTGATGCTCTGGAATTGGATTACCTCACCGATATCCATAAGATCTACAGGTATTGCCACGATAAAACCCTCTTTATCGGGAATATGGATCCCTCGGGGGTTATAAATTTTGGAACCCCCGCACTTGTTAAAGAGAAGACCGAAGAGCTCCTGGATATCTACAGGGATTCCCCAAGGTTGATGATCAACGCGGGTTGCGCCATTCCTCCCGATACCCCGCCGGAGAATATTCAGCAAATGGTCGAGTGTGCCTGGGCCGATGTCCGGGA
>JBDLIQ010000035.1:0-31677 GCA_039714775.1 Bacteroidota bacterium | reverse complement strand
ACCCTGCCCTGTTTGAAAAGCCTGATTGGTGAGGGTGACTGGTGATTGGTGAGGGTGACTGGTGAATGATGATTGGTGAGGGTGAGGGTGACTGGTGAATAGAAAAAGGCTGTCCCAGCGTGTGCTATGGCAGCCTTCTATAAAAGCAGCAACTGTATAAGCCAGGGAGATTCGCATAATTGACGATTTTTCAACAAAACGGTAGTGTGTTCCTACAGTAAATGCAATCCAAAAGGTATACTAACTGTCTGACTGAATAAAAAATTCCGAACAATATATTAAAGTCAGGCATATATATGTACTTTCGTTGCTTATTATATTTTGGAGGTTCTTAATATGCATAAGGTACTTAAAACACTTTCCTTAATAGTTGTTTTTCTATTTGCCCTTACAATATTTGGCTGGATGGTTTTTCACATCTCAGAAGGGGATAAAGATTTTGGGTTTTTAACAAAACCTATAGAACTCATGTATACTTTCCCTGACCTTTTTTCTCAGTCCGTTGAAGATGTTAAATCCTTGCCTAGAACATTTATTGAAACACCCGCGGATTTTGAATCTATAAACAATCTCGAATCTGATTTCATCGTATTATCGACATATTCTGACACCAGTGATTCTCGTTCTATAGTATTGCTAAACCTACAGAATGACTCGGTATTGTATACATGGACCGTTGAGAATCCTTATGAAGATCATGACAGAATATTAAACCCTCTGCTGTTTCCGGAGAATAACCTGATTTACTCGTTTCAAGGTAAGAGCTTAAGGAGAATAGACTCTCTTACGAATATTATCTGGAAACAGGATAGTATTGATGCTCACCATTCTTTGAACCTGGACAGTAACGGAGATATCTGGGTATGTTCATTTGAGCCTGTATATTTCGCTACAGGGTTATATAAGCTAAACGGAAAAAGTATTTTCTTTAAAGACAACTATATCACCAAGGTTGATGCCATAACCGGCAGAATACTATTTCACAGATCGATAACCAAAATATTAACTGACAACCATCTTTCATCATACCTGCTAAAATCAGCAGTAATTACGGATCCAATTCATATTAATGATGTTGAACCGGCACTTAATACCACCCAATATTATGAAGAAGGAGATTTGTTTATTAGCGCAAAAAATCCCTCAATCGTAATACATTACAGGCCTTCAACAAACAAGGTAATGAATGTTATTGAGGGGCCGTTCGTTAGTCAGCACGATGTTGATTTTCTAAATGACAGTTCTTTAGTGATATTTAACAACAACCAATATACAGTCTGGTCAAACGAGAGTAAACCGCCGCCAACAGACTCAAGCAGGCTTGAAATTGCAGATGATTTTTATTCAAATATTGTACGTTATGATTTTGGCAACAACAGTTTTTCATTTATTGGAGATTCCATTTTCAGAGTAAATAAGATTTCCACTTTTACTGAAGGACTAATGGAATTTACAGACCCTTCTACTTATTTTATTGAAGAGCAGAATAGCGGTTTGTTATGGATAATTAAAGATGATCAGGTATTATACAAGAATGTTTATAGATCACAACATGAAGGATACCATCATTTGCCAAACTGGATTAGAATAGTTAAACACAATGATTGATTTATACATAGGACCCGGACTTGGTATCGGGACAATTATCCTGATATTTATTATTGGAGGAATAATATTATTTGCATTTGGCTATATTTTCTGGCTAAAGATCAAGAGATTCTTTAAGAAGAAGAGCAAATGATCATATATTATTCCGTTCTCTTTATCAGTTTTTTTCTGATATTTCTGATTATTCGAATTGGCCGGTTTGTTTTTTATGGATTAGCTGAGAATAGTGTTGCATTAGTTGATGATCTAATATCTGATATTGATGAAGAGGCGAAAATCAAGGTGGTTCAGAAAGGCACCAACAAGCTGCTCATTTCACTTATGAAAATGTTGTTGCTTGGCATTTTTGCATGTGCCATTGGCAGCATTCCGCTTGTTATCTATTGTTTATTATCGGGAACAGATTATAACAATCTGGTTTTCTCTTCATTTTATTCAATACTATCTATTTCATTAGGAGCTACTGCTCCCTTTATCGTACCTGTTACCAGGAGGAGTAACTCCAGTTATTCTGAACTATCCCAATTATTGCACAGGATGGCATTGAATAATTACAATATTGCCTGTAAACTATTCAAGCTGGATTCCAAGAAGATCACCCGAAAAAATCTTAAAAGGAGAAGTGACTTTGTAATTATTTCAGGACTAGCCAGAGCCGGTACTACAAGTTTAATGACTGACTTGTCCAAAATCACTGGTTTCGTTTCGCTTAATTACGCAAATATGCCTTTTCTGATGTCTCCGAATTTGTGGGCAAAAATCTACAAGCCAAAAACCAAAAAACTTAAAGAGCGAAGTCACAAAGATGGGATAATGATTGGTCTGAACTCAAACGAAGCGCTTGAAGAGTTCTTTTTTAAGGTAAAATCAAGTGACTCCTTTGTAAAAGACTCTCATCTGTCAGAATATACAATATCACAGAATGACTATACTGATTACCTGAATTACCAGAGTATTATTAAACTAGATAATAGTAAGATATATCTGGCGAAAAACAACAATTTCATACTAAGATACAAATCTGTAAGGGAGTTAAATGATGATTTTGTAATGGTAATATTGTATCGTGACCCCATAACCCATGCAGCATCATTAATGGAGAAGCACCATGATTACCAAAAACTACAAAAAGAAGATCCGTTTGTACTCGAATATATGAACTGGTTAGGACATCATGAGTTTGGGATGAAACAAAAACCGTTCGTGTTCAGCAACTCAGAAGAGAACAATCATGAAGATAAAGAGTTAATAGACTATTGGTTAAAAATCTGGATAAACTATTATAGATATGTTTTAACGATTAGTCATCCCAATACAATCTTAATCAATTACGAATCATTCTGTAAAAATCCGACAGAAACAATTGAAACCATTCTTAAGAAAACAGGAATAACTACTGAGCTTCCAGATTACAAGTCATTCACTAACAGAAGAGAGAGTGATCACGAGTTTTCCAATGAGGTATATGAAGCAGCTCAGGAGGTATATAGGCAATTAAACAAAAGGCAAAATAGCTAAAAGGCTGCCCCAGCGTGTGCTATGGCAGCCTTCTATAAAAGCAGCAACTGTATAAGCCAGGTTCTGTATCCTGAAAAACAGGATCCCTGTCATTTTTCTAAGCGGCCTACCCCCCGGCAGAAGCGGGTAGCTTTTATAACGCCGGTATACATGGCCTTTCAGCCCGCAGGACAAACAGCTGCACCGGTCACCCGATACACTGGTGGGCTCTTACCCCACCTTCTCACCCTTACCCCACCGGAGCGGGGCGGTTATTTTCTTCTTTGTTGGCCGTACCTTCGCAGATACCTGTTTTTCAACAGTGCGGCACCCTTAGCTGCCCGGACTTTCCTCTGCGGAATCAAAAAGACCCACAGCGACAGAGCCAATTGCTGCCAAATGTCAAAGATCATTGCAAAATTAGCTAATTTTGCGGACTTGAACCTGTATTGGATAGGTTGAACCATTCCAATGGCAAGAAATCTCCACTTCAATGGAAAAGAATAGACCTCTTAATGGCTGACAAAGATCCCATATCGATCGATTAATACCGCTACCAACTGCCCGAAGCTGCCATCGCAAAGTATCCTTTGCCCGACCGGGAGCAATCGCGGCTGCTGGTTTATCGCGGGGGCCATGTGGATCACATGCGGTTTACCGACCTGCCCTCGGTGATTCCGGAAAAGAGCTGGATGGTCTTCAACAACACCAGGGTGATCCAGGCAAGACTCAATTTCAGGAAGCCTACCGGGGCAAGGATCGAGGTGTTCTGCCTCGAGCCTGTTGATCCGGCAGAATACCAGCTCTCTTTTGAATCGATGCAAAGCTGCACCTGGAAGTGCCTGGTTGGGAATGCAAAAAAATGGAAATCGGGAGAGATCCTCCTGGATACCAGTATCAATGGAGAGGCTATCACCCTAAAAGCCAACCTTCTGAAAGCCATGTCTGATGGTTTTCTTGTCCGTTTCAGCTGGAATTCACCAGGAACAGCCTTCAGTGAGCTCATCGAAAGCGCCGGATCCACCCCCATCCCACCCTACCTGAACAGGCGTGCGGAGGCGTCGGACAGGCAACGCTACCAGACCATCTACAGCCGCGACCCGGGATCGGTGGCTGCACCAACGGCCGGACTTCACTTTACAGACCGGATGATGGAGCGACTCGGCAGTCAGGGGGTTGAGAGCAGGGAGATCACACTTCATGTGGGTGCAGGAACCTTTGTCCCGGTGAAGCACGACAATGCCAGGCAGCACGCCATGCATGCAGAGACGGTACTGGTTTCGCGCCACCTCCTGGAGTACTGGCTCACCCGTGATGAGCAGCCGCTTGCTGTGGGAACCACCTCCACCCGAAGTCTTGAGACAATTTACTGGCTGGGTGTTAAGCTGATTTCGGGAGTACCCCTCGATACTGAATTCAATGAGTTCAGGCAATGGGAGAATGAGGGCCTGCCCCAGGAGATCCCCTTCAGGGAGAGCCTGGGAGCACTGATCCATTTCTGCAGGGAGAACCGGTTGGAACAGATCCGTTTTTCAACCAGTCTGATGATTGTACCCGGTTACCGTTTCAGGAGCATCGGCGGACTGATTACCAATTTTCATATGCCGGGAAGTACCCTGTTGCTGCTGATTGCCGCCCTGATCGGCGAAGAGTGGCAGATGGTCTACAGAGAGGCCCTGGAGAACAGCTACAGGTTTCTCAGTTACGGGGACAGCTCCATCCTGCTGCCGAACCACAGGGTTTCAGGATAAGAGGGAGCGGAGCAGGGTAGAAAATCCGTCAATATCCTCCTGCATGGTATCAAAGGAGCACATCCACCGCACTTCGGACCGCTCCTCATCCCACACATAGAAGAAGTACTCCTGCTGAAGGGGGGAGATGATCTCCCTGGGAATGGTGGCAAATACACCATTGGACTCCACCTTCTGGGTCACATTGACTCCCGGGATGTCGCGGATCGCCTCGTAAAGCAGACGGGCCATCCGGTTGGCATGCATGGCATTGCTCTTCCAGAGGTCATCTTCCAGGTAGGCATTAAACTGTGCGGCCATGTACCTCATTTTGGAAGAGAGCTGCATTCCCTGTTTCCTCCGGTATTTGAAGTCCCGGGCCAGTTCAGGATCAAAGAAGAGAACAGCCTCACCATACATCATCCCGTTTTTGGTCCCCCCGAACGAGAGCAGGTCCACCCCCGCCCCACCGGTCATCTCGTAAAAACTTAGATCCAGCGATACCGCAGCATTGCTGATCCTGGCACCATCCATATGCACCACCATCTGGTGGTCGTGGGCCCAGGAGGTGATTGCCCGGATCTCTTCAATGGAGTAGAGGGTGCCCATCTCGGTGGACTGGGTGATGGAGATTACCCTGGGCTGCACATGGTGTTCGAATCCGATGCCCTGCATCTGTGATCGGATCATATCTACCGTCAGTTTGCCATCGGGTGTATTGACCGTTAACAGCTTGCAGCCCGTGAATTTCTCGGGGGCACCACACTCATCCACATGGATGTGCGACGTTTCGGGAGTGATCACCGCATGGTGCGATTGGGTAACAGCCGAAAGACCAAGCACATTGGCCGCTGTACCCGTAAAGACAAAGAAAACCTCGCACCTCCCGCCGAACAGCTCCTTCATCCTGGCTGTGGCCCTTTCCGTGTAGGGATCGTCCCCGTAAGCCACCACATGTCCCCCATTAACAGCGGTCATGGCCTCCAGTACCGTAGGGTGGACACCGGAATTGTTGTCAGAAGCGAATCCGCGTAACTGTTTAGTCATGATCTAATCTAAAATTTTTCATCGTACCTGGTCCAGAGTATATCCCCCAGCTCCCACGCTTTGTTCACCACCTTATCGCCCCAGGAGATGGTGTAACCGGTCAGGTATGCATTCAACTCATCATGTTTTCCGCTGTTAATAAGCTGCAGTGCCTTCTCCTCAAACGCTTTCTGCCCGGCAAACAGCTCCTCCTGCCATGGGTCCCAGACACCATTCACATCATAGCGCATCTCCCCCCAGCGCTGTGCTGTCAGCGTTCCCAGCCTGTTAAATGCCCACCAGGCCGATTGGGTTGAATAGCCGTTGGGCCTGCCAGGGGTCTTATAGGATTCGGGAAGATCGCTCCCCGAGCAGTAGACGGGAACATAGATGGAGGTGGCTACATTGTCCAGGGCCAGCCATACCACGCCGCCAATTTCATCGGGCAGCCAGCTGCGGCACTGGATGATGGTGGCATACATGGTGTACCACCTGGCAATGGTGCGCTCGCCCCGCCATCCCCATCCACCATTGATGCGAAACAGTTTGTTCATCTCATAGGGAAGGTGCGGATTGGCCAGGGGTGAGATCACACTCCTCCCGCTGTCGTCGGTCACAACCATATCTTTGGTCATGTCAAACGGTGTTCCCTCATAGTAGTCAGAAAAGACCATCCTCATATCGGCCAGTGTCACGGGCCTGTCGGGCTTCACCGAGAAGGGGTAGTTTTCTGCATTGGGATCCAGCTTCAGTGAGGGGGCCAGCAGGTCAAAGACCCGCCACTCCCTGCGCCTGGCTGCCATTGCAGTTCTGCTATTCGGGGCATAGGCATAACAGAAGCGAAAGGGCTCTTCTCCGGACCACCAACCCATCTCACGGGCCAGGCTGAATACATTTTCACTGGCCATAAACCGGTCCGCATCATCCAGCTCAATCTCCTTGATGGTACTGGCGTTGGCATTCACGGAAATATGGTCGTCTGGAACACGCTGTGCAGCCCATACCGAGCCCACCCTTCCCGCTCCGGAACCCATGATCTCCAGGTGCCACACCTCGTTCTTATCGGCAATGGTAAGGCACTCGCCATAGTCGTTCCAGCCATACCGGGATGTGAGCTCCCCGGCAAGGGAGATGGCTTCACGGGCTGTTGTGCAGCGCTCAAGCATCAACTGGCAGAGACGCTGGCAATCGATCAGTCCCTCGTCCGACTTCAACTCCTCTCTGCCACCGAATGTCGACTCCCCGATGCCCAGCTGGTGCTGGTTCATGGAGGGATACGCTGTATTCAGGAACTGGTTGGTCTCCCTTACCTGCGGGATCTCCCCGATGGGCGTATGGCTGTATGTGGGCATGGCAAAGGAGTCACAGGCTTCCCTGAGGTACATGGTGGTGGTGGCTCCCCGGGGGTGTCTTCTAGCCGGGGTCACATCCATCCAGGAACGGGTGCGGTGGCTATCATCGGTATGGGAGGTGATGACCGATCCGTCGGCAGTTGCCATCTTTCCCACTGTAACAGAGGTGCAACCATCGGCATACCCCCCTTCCCAATCGGGATGTTGTGCCGTCAGGCCAACAGAACCCAGACCCAACAACAATATAATGACAAAGTTGATTTTCATTCGCTTAGAATTTGAAGTTCAATATCACTTATTTACATCAATTAAATCGATTCACATGGTGTACGAATATAATCATTTTGTCAATGCCCCTTTCGATCAGAGAGCAGATGGGCAGCCACAGCCTGGCAGTTGAAGCAATCCTGCTGAAGAGTTGCTACCGGGGGTGTGTAGGCGGGATTGACCTGGGCCAGGAGTATGCCTACATCTCAGGTGGTTGGATGGCAGACTAGAGTATCTGGACGACCATTTTGACTAAAACTCTGAATTGAAGTGGAAGGTGATCTCGGGGAAGTTGTCCCGGGCCATCTGCAGTCCGTAGGGTGATTCGGCCATGTAGACCTCCCTCCCCTCCTTGTCGGTAGCCAGCTGCTGGTACTTCCGCATTCTAAAATCCTTCAGCTTTTCAGAATTGTTGGTCTCGATCCAGCACGCCTTGTGCATGGGCAGTTGTTCATACCTGCACTTTGCACCATATTCGTGCTGAAGCCTGTACTGGATCACATCAAACTGCAGCGCACCCACCGTGCCAATGATCTTCCGGCCGTTGGCCACACTCACAAAGAGCTGTGCAACCCCCTCATCCATAAGCTGATCGAGCCCCTTGGCAAGCTGCTTGAATTTCATGGGGTCGTTGTTCTCCACGTAGCGGAACATCTCGGGTGAGAAAGAGGGCATGCCCTGGAACTGCAGCTTCTCCCCTTCCGTGACCGCATCACCGATCTTAAAGTTTCCTGTATCGTGGACCCCCACGATGTCGCCCGGGTAGGCCCGGTCAATAACCGATTTTTTCTCGGCCATAAACGATGTTGGACTGGAGAACTTCACCTGCCGGCCTGTCCTCACATGGATATATCCCCTGTTCCTTTCAAATGAACCGGATACGATCTTAATGAAAGCCAGGCGGTCACGGTGGTTGGGGTCCATGTTGGCATGGATCTTAAAGACAAACCCCGAGAACTTCTCCTCCTCCGGTGCCACCTCCCGGGTCAGGGTCTCGATGTTGCCCGGTGAGGGTGCGGTCTCTACAAAGCAGTCCAGGATATCCTTTACACCGAAGTTATTCAGCGCGCTTCCAAAGAAGAGCGGTGCTGTTTTTCCGGCAAGATACTCCTGGTGGTTAAATTCGGGATAGACTCCCCCTATCAGCTCCAGATCCTCATCCAGGGTCTCTGCCAGATCTCCCACATGCTTCCTGAATCCCTCATCACCCAGATCGGTAAATTCCATCATCTCCCCCACTGTCTGCTTGCTCTTCCCGCTGAAGGAGCGGAAGGTGGAATCGAACCTGTTGTAGACCCCTTTAAAAGTGGGTCCCTCGCCCACCGGCCAACTCAGGGGATGCACATGGATCTCCAGTTCATTCTCGATCTCGTCGAGCAATTCAAAGGGATCCAGTGCGGGCCGGTCCATCTTGTTGATAAAGACCATCACCGGTGTCTTCCTCATACGGCAGACATTCATCAGTTTCCGGGTCTGTGGCTCCACACCCTTTGCTGCATCGATCACAATGATCACACTGTCAGCCGCGGTGAGTGTACGGAATGTATCTTCGGCAAAATCCTGGTGACCCGGGGTATCCAGGATGTTGATCTTCTTCTCCCCGTATTCGAATCCCATAACCGATGTGGCCACCGAGATTCCCCGCTGCTTCTCAATCTCCATAAAATCGGAAGTGGCGGTCTTGCGGATCTTATTTGATTTAACTGCCCCGGCAACATTGATAGCTCCCCCGAACAGCAGAAACTTCTCTGTAAGGGTTGTTTTCCCGGCGTCGGGATGGCTCACGATTGCGAAAGTTCTCCTACGTGCTATCTCCTCCTGTATCTTCATATTTTAAAAGGCGGCATTTTATACAGGCGGCAAAGGTAATAATAATCTTATTCTGTAAGCCAGCTGATGATCTCCTTGCTATCGGGTTTCTTTCGGGGAGCCACATGCCCTACCATGACCCCGTTTTCGTCGATCATGTATTTCTGAAAGTTCCAGGCGATTTTGCTCTCCTCCACCCCATTCTCTGCCTCGGTAGTCAGCCACCTGTACAACGGATGTATCTCATCTCCCTTCACATGGATTTTGGACATCATGGGAAATGAAACCTCATACTTCTCCTTGCAGAAGGTGGCAATCTCCTCGTTGGTCCCGGGCTCCTGGCCGGCAAAATCGTTGCTGGGAAACCCGATGACCACCAGGCCGCTGTCTTTGTACATCCGATATAATTTCTCCAGATCTTCGTACTGTGGCGTAAGTCCGCACTTTGAAGCGGTGTTCACAACCAGCACCTTTTTTCCCTTTAGTTGAGAGAGTTTGTAATCTAATCCGTTGATATCTTTCACTGTAAAATCGTGTAAGCTTGTCTGGGCAGACAGCAGGATGGGAAGTCCGGCCATCACAAGAATTAATATCTCTCTGACTCTTTTCATGGGGAACAGGTTTTGTAAACTAAAACAATTTACCCTGTGGCTTGTTCATGGTGAATGGTGATTGGTGAGTGGTGAGGGTGACTGGTGAGGGTGATTGGTGACTGGTGATTGGTGAGGGTGAGATGAAGCAACAGATGATGGAGGAGATGAAAGAGAGACGATATGACATCGAAGTACATGGCCGCGTCCAGGGGGTCGGGTTCAGGTATGCCGCACGCAACCAGGCCCGGTCGTATGGATTGAAAGGATGGGTGGAGAACCGGTCGGACGGTTCTGTTTTTGTGGTGATCCAGGGAGAGGCCACCTCCTGCAACGACTTTATCGGGTGGTGCAGACAGGGACCTGGATACAGCTGGGTGGAACGCATTGAGATCAGTGAACGGAACCCCGGACCCCTGAAATCTTTCCAGATCAGGCATTAACTGTCAGATTAAGTCTTGACGAATTCACATTAACCGGCGCAGACCCACTCAAATCCACCACCCTTACCTCTCTTTACCGGATCTCTTCCTCTCTCTTTACCGGATCTTCCTCTCTCTCTTTACCGGATCTCGTCCCCTCTCTTTAAAAGGGATACAATGCTGCTGCCTGTCAGCCAGATGGTCAGCAACAGGATCACTCCTGAGAGGATCACCAACAGCACCTCCCCATCGCGGATAAAGCCTGCCAGGTTGCTGACCATGGCCCAGAGGGTCAGTGAAAGGATCACGATCATGGGGAGAAATGTGAAGTGCAGCGGAATATGTTTCATGCGGAACCAGACAGTTACCACACCCAGCGCAAGGGCAGCCATCAGCTGGTTGAGTGAGCCAAAAAGCGGCCAGAGCACCATGGCCCCCTGTCCCCCGGGCTTAAAAAAAGTCATGGCAGCAGCAGCCACAACGATAATAGCAGTTGCAACGTAGCGGTTATTAACCGGTTTCATGATCTCCCCGTTGGTTCGTGTGAAGATCTCCTGCAGGGAGATGCGCTGGATCCTGGCTGCCGAATCGAGGGTTGTGTTGGCAAATGATACAATAAACACCACCACAAATGCGGCCCCGTATCTCACCGGCAATCCAAACGAAGAGAAGAGGTTGGCTGAGCCTGTGATAAAGGCATCCAGTTTGGCTGTTAGTCCGCTGGCTGAGCTCCATGAGGCGTAATGGTGCATATAGGCATCCACACCTGTAAATACCCTGCCGTCAGCTTCCAGTCCCATCCCCAGTCCTGCGCCAGCAGCTACGATCACCAGGACCGCAAGAAAGCTCTCTGTAATCATCGCCCCATATCCCACAGGCAGGGTATCTGTCTCTTTGTCCACCTGTTTCACAGTGGTGCCTGAACTGGCCAGGGAGTGGAATCCTGATATAGCTCCGCAGGCGATCACAATGAAAAGAAGGGGTGCCAGGTCAGGTACATCGGAGCCCGGCTGAAAAGCAGCATGGTTGATGGCGGGAGCGGTAAGCACCGGGTGGGCAATTACAATACCCAGAACCAGGAGGAGCATGGCCACCAGCAGCTGGTGTGAATTGATGTAATCGCGGGGCTGTAGCAGCTTCTGCACCGGGAGGGTGGAGGCAAAAAAGACGTAGACAAAAAGGACGATGCTCCAGATCACAACCGAAGCCTGATGGTCGAATGGCAGCAGAACCGGGAAGCGGACACCAACGATAATAGATCCGTAGAGCAGCAGCAGGGCGAATATGGAGTAGACCACATCGTTCTTTCCCCTGCGTATCTGTGTTCCCAGCCAGATGGCCACGGGGATCTGGAACCACACCGGGATGACCGCCTCAGGATAGATCACAAACAGGGTGGCCACTATCATGGCAAATACAGCCAGGACAATGAAGAGCAGCAACTGCATGATGAATTGCAACGCATACCGGGCCGAAGGACTGATGATCACCCCGGTCAGTTCACCTATCGATCTTCCGCTGTTCCTTGAAGAGACCACAAGCGTGGTGAAGTCGTGGACCGCTCCCATGAAGATACTCCCAAGGAAGACCCAGAGAAAGGCAGGTAGCCAGCCCCAGATAATCCCGATGGCCGGTCCGACGATGGGACCAAGTCCCGCTATGGTTGTAAAGTGGTGTCCGAAAATGATATGCCGCTTTGTGGGCACATAATCCACCCCGTCTTCCAATTCATGGGAGGGCATCTTCCTGCCGGCAGAGAGCTTCAGTATCTTTTTACCCAGGTACCTGCCATAAAGCCTGTAGGCCAGCAGATACCCTGCCAGTGCCAGAATGATCAGAATCAGGCTGTTCATAAGTAGTTGGAGGATTGGTTGTCTGGCAGGTTTTTTATATGCTCAGGTGGGGGATTTATAAGGGGAGTGTTCATACGTCCGTTGAATAGAATCAATTGTCAGGTAATTTGTCCGTTCTAAGATAACGGTTTTACCTCAAATTCTCCCCTGATGCCCATGCGATCGCCCACAATCACAACACAGGAGATAATCGCTGGTATCGTTGCGACACGCTCCAGCACAGGCTCAATACCGTCAGGATCCTTCACCAGGTTTGCCAGGGAGGTGGCCCATGCATCGGCCAGGGGGGTGCTCTCAGTTACCACGGTAACCGCATCGGCTCTTCCCCTGCTGTAGGAGTGGCCCAGGGTGCCGGAGGAGGTGCATACCCCCCACTCTCCGGGAGGAATCACCAGTCCCAGTTTATCGGAAAGAGGCGAGCTGCCCGCATGGATCACCGACAACAGCGGGGAGCTGTTTTTGATGAAAAGATCCCCGCCATTCTCCACCACCACCTCTCCGGGATTATAAACCTCAATCAACCGCTTTGCAGCAGATGCAGCAAACACTCCTGCCACCGAGCTCATGGGGCCGGTCCCGGTTGCCTCCCCACAGCGGTACATGGTCTCTATTTCAGGGGGAAGTTCAGGTTTATCCCGGAGTGCATCTGGCTGAGTCTCTGCGTAAAGTCCGGGAACATCTGTATGAGTATTTGTATGCGTATCTGTTTCATGGCTGTCCGCTCCGGGGTATTGATCCGGGAGCTCAAGAGGTTCCAGGGCGCCAATAAAATCAGGAAAGAGTGTACCGTGGGCAGTAAGAAGTTCGTATAACCGGATTTGTTCCTCCATGATTGAACCAGCCATCTCTGGTTGGAAACCGGCGTGAGGAACCCCGATCAGCAGGTCCGACTCCCTGAAAACGGAGGAGAAGAGGCGGAACCGCTCCGCATTCATACCCTCCCGGTATAGCCTTGGCTGGTACAATCAGTTGGTTCCAAAATTGAGTTCAAACAGCTGCAGCGGGCATGCCTTGATGCACAATTCACAGGCTACGCAAAGATCGGGCGAGAACTTCAGCTCACGCGAGTTACTATCCATGCTAAGGGCTCCCGGAAAGCAGACCGAGGCACAGGCACCGCAATGGACGCACGCCTTGTCGTTGAAAAGGATGGTCTTTACCACGGGTGATATCTCCACCTTTTTCTCCTCCAGGTAGATCAGCGCTTCGTCGACACGGAGAGAATCTCCACTCATTTCGATAAGCAAACTCCCCTCCTTCCCGTGTGAGATATCGGCATTGAGGATGTTCACCTGTACATCATACTCCTTGATCAGCACATAGGTGATCGGTTCGTTGACAGTGTCGGCAGAAAAGTGCAGCACCATTCTCTTCTTTACGCGTTTCACTCGTTTCAATGGATAGTGTTTATATTATTTATCAGCTTCGTTGAGCTCGTCCCTCCTTCTTAGTTGGTCTTGTAAGCTTGTCAGGACATTATTTAATAATCTAATGGGGGTTTCATATTACCTTATCTCCAGGTTATTCAGTCCTTTTCCACGGGGGAAGGTCTCCACCGGTTCGGATAGCAGGAAGCTTCCATCACTCACCTGTTGTTTCAGGATGTCAGCAATCTCCCGGGCCTTGTACATGCTTGATAGCGACGAGGTTCGGATCTTCTTTCCATTGAGCTCGATCTCTCCCGATACCAGGTCACTATAGTTCACCCGGCCAAGTTCGGGGTGGTCGGGATGGCCGTAATCGAGGATGCGGGTGGTGATCTGGTCGTTGCGGATCATGACCCTCGATGCCATCTCCGCATCCAGCATGGGGATGGGTATTCCGATTCCAACAAACATGGATACACCATACTTTTCGTAGTAGGCGGCCTTAATGAATGAGGTGTTCATCTTGCGTGCATCGCCTATGACTGAGAGGGTTGCCGAATTGGAGAGGGGTACCCCGTGCTGGTTCACCTCTGAGTCTGTTTTAAACTGCGTCCCGTGCCAGCTCACATAACCGGTGGCTCCCCCGAGAAAGATCCTGGTCCCCAGCCCGATGGTTCTCAGTTCGGGATCATTAAGCAGCGGGCTCAACTCGCCCGAGGTGCTGTAGTTGGCATTGCCAAGTTTGGGAAGCAAGCTACCCATGTAGGTATACTTGATCCTGTTGGAGGCATTGACTGCAGCGGGATAGTTCTGGTAAGCATTGCGCGGGTTGAACATGGTCATTTCGTTGATGTTCTCCCGGTTGATGGTGGTGCGGATATCGGTTCGGGGATAACAATCGGTCCCTTTAGCATGGGCAACCAGTTCAAGGTCCTTCCCACCGATGAGCTCCTCGATCAGATGTGCCCCTCCATAGGTGGGTTTTTCGGGGTGTACCTCGGTGGCACCGATGTAAAGATCTACCGCTGCGATCCCGGTAAAGACGGGAACGCCGTTCAACGTTGCTCTCTCCATCCTGATGGGCGGATCTGCATGCCCCGTGTTGATAAACATTCCCGAGGAGCACATGGCTCCAAATGTGGCTGTTGTGACCACATCCACCTTCCGGGCCACCTCTTCGGGTGAAAGTTCCCTGCCCATGGCTGACACCTCCTCGGCGGTAAGCACCACAGCCTGGCCCTTTTTGATCTTTTCGTTAATCTCCTGGTAACTCTTTTTATCAGCCATCCTATATGTTTTCGAAATCACCGGCAGGGATCCACCCCTCCCGGCCATCAATGATCCGTATGTTTTGCCACCCCGTCACCTCCTCATTCACCCTGATCTTTGTCCCTTCGTGAAGAATAAAGAGTTCATTGCCCGATTCACTTGGGGTGCTTCTGACCACCACCGAAGGGGAGATGATGATCGCGGAATCGGGATGAATGATGCTGCGGTGACCGGCTATTGCCGATGAGAGTGTAAAGATAAACAGGATCAAGCCCATCAGGGCAGCAAAGAACCCGGTTTTTTTCAGGGCCATCCTTTTTGTATAGAGGTAAAGCAGGACCCATACAAGGGTCAAAACAAAACTGAAGAGTGCAAGGATGCTCCATGTACGCTCCGGCAATGCATGTACGGCAGCTGAGATCCAGGTCCGGATAAAAAACTCGGGAACCTCTTCGAATGCGTCGACCCGGTACCTGGAGAGATACGCCAGGTTATGTGCTGCATCGTGGTGAACAGGATCCAGTTTAAGAGCTTTCTCATAGTAGAGTACGGAGTATCCGATGCTGTTGGAGCGGAAGGCCGCGTTGCCCATGTTGTAATAGAGATCGGCCGCCTCGTAACCCGATGTAACGATTTCACGATAGAGGGTCAGGGCGTTTTCGTACTCTTCAAGCTCATACAGATCACCTGCTTTGCTGTAGAGGGAATCTGTGGCGGCAAAGAGTTGGCTGAAACCAACCAGCAGAAGTATGCTCATTTGCAGGATTTTCATCACAGGCTGTTTTCCAGGTTTCTGATTAATAAGACGGTATCTTTGTATAGTTGATCTATGTTGCTTCTCTCCGAAGAGGGGGCAAACCGTGAGAACTCACTGTCATCCAGGATTCTGGCATACTCCCTGATCAACCCTTCCCCCACTCCGCCCAGGGAGAGTTCTCCGGTTATCACATCGCGTGACAACCCGGAGGTCTCGATGCCAAGCTTATCTCCAAAATATCCCCAGATGGCCTTCCCGATCTCCTCATAGAAGAGGTCATTCTCGCCGCTTCTACGGTACTTGTCCGCCCTCTTCAATCTGTTCCTGGCCAACCTGTTGGCCTTCCTGTTTTTCACCAACCTCAGGTCGGCGTTCCGCCTGGATACCGTGCCCATAAAGAGGATGGTAAGGATGAACAACAGGGCTGCAAAAAGAAACAGTGCGATGAACCAGCGTTTCCCAATCAGCGTAGCGGCCACAGGGGTTAATGTGGGCCGGGTTCTGATAATATCATGGATATCGGTTCCCAGATCCTCCACACTCTCCTGCAAGGTTCCCGGGATATATACAGAACCAGCTGTGCTCTCCGAATCACCCTTGAGAACGGTAAAACTGAACTCCTCTGTGGAAGAGGTGATGTACTTCTCCCCTGCCGGATCGAACCATGCGAACCGGATGGGTGCGATCCTGAACCTGCCTGCATGCCTTGCCACAATGGGGTATTCGAAGGTTACAGATCCACTGATCCTGTTTCCTGAGGTGGTGCTTTTCAGAGATCTGGTTACATCGTACAGATCGTGATCAGGAGGAAGGTTCACCACGGGCTCTCCCATCAGGGGAAGGTTACCGGTTCCGCGGATGGTGATTTTCAGGGTCAGGGCCTCATTCACCTCAATCTCCCCTGACGATAAAGCAGCTGTCATGGAGAGATCTCCAACCCCACCTGTAAAACCCTCAGGTGCCCCGCCTGGTAAAGGTTTTACATGGATGGTAACCGGCCTGGTAGCCAGTTTGGTCGGCACCTCCTGTACCCCACCGAAAAAGGGATCATCAAAAAAGCTGTCAAATGGTGAGTTGCTTCTGCTCCGCTGCACACGCTGTTGAACAAGCCACTCCGATTCGTAGGGTGCAATGACAATCTCTCCCGATTTCTGGGGGATCAGGATGTGGCGCTGTATCACCTGGGAGATATACTGCTGTCCCCCGATATCCAGCCGCTGAGCAGATTGGTCAGGATCCAGGGATGTCTTGTAGAAACCTTCATAGGGCAGATCCCCGGAGGATCCGGGCCTTGTATTGACACGGGTATAGATCTTAAGTCCGCTGACAAACTGCTCACCTACGTATACACTCTTTTTTGAGGGGATGACCCGCAGAAAGACCGGATCTGTGGCGGCACTCGCGGAAGAGGCCTTCTCATCAGACTGAGAGGTCTGGCTCCCGCCAGCCCCCTGGCTCTGCCCCGAACCTGCATTAACTGTCACCTGAACGGCATTGGTCTTATACTCCTTTCTACCCACCCGTACCGTGGCCGGGGGAATGGTCAGGCTGCCTCTCCCTGTCGCCCTTAGAATATGGGTATAGGTAACCTC
Source organism: Bacteroidota bacterium (assembly GCA_039714775.1). Taxonomy (GTDB): domain Bacteria; phylum Bacteroidota; class Bacteroidia; order Bacteroidales. Next base: position 14,538 of record JBDLIQ010000035.1, on the reverse strand, counting down.
CGTTTTTGTAGTCATCTTACCATTTACCCATTGGGAACTTGATGAGTAGGAGGAGAACGGTCCGCCAAGGAGCTGGAATCCATTCATGGAGGGTATCTGAACATTACCCTTCATGGAACCCTCAATCACATACTGAAACTGCTCGCCTGCAGCGACCACAGCCGGTGCGGTTGCTTTGAATGTTTCATCCTGTCCGCTCGCTGCCGAAACGGCTGCAAGCAGTGCGATGGTCCATATGCGGGATTTCAGATTCATACCAATTCCGGCCGGTTAAATTACCAATCCTTTTCTGTTTTGACCTTTGCAGCAGCAGCTTTTTTCTTATCCACCTTCTCCTTCACATCCTTCTCCTGTTGCTGGATGGCACCAAGCAGCCGCTCGGCATCCTCCTTTGAGATCTGCCTTGGCTGTGGCTGCTCCTTATCCTGTTGCTCCTTCTGATCCTGATTCTGCTGCTCCTTATCTTGTTGCTGTTGCTCTTTATCCTGTTGTTGCTGATCCTGCTCCTGTTGATCCTTTTGGTCCTGGTTCTGCTGCTCTTTATCCTGCTGTTGCTGATCCTTTTGGTCCTGGTTCTGCTGATCTTTGTTTTGTTGTTGCTGCTGTTGCTGCTCCTGCAGCTTTTGTTTTGCGTAGGCCAGGTTGTACCGGGAGTCCTCATCGCCAGGGTTTAAGCGGAGGCTGTTCTTATAGGCTTCGATGCTCTCGGCATATTTCTGAGCCTGTAGCAGGCTGTTACCCATGTTGTGCCAGACACCTGCCCTGGATTGCACATCACCGGCCTGGTCAACCAGCGATTCGTATTGCTTCAGAGTCTCATCATACTTCTTCTGTCCGTAGAGTGAGGCCCCTGTGTTAAAAGCTGCTTCGAAGGAGCCGCCATTGATATCTGCCGCCTTTCTGAACCGGACCTCAGCCTCGCTGAAATCGCCCGTTTCGTAAGATTTAAGGCCCTGTCGAATCTCCTTTCGTTCATTCTGTGCCTGTAGTGAAACAACCATTGTAAACAGGAGGTTGATCAGTACGATCCTGGCCATCATGTGAAAACCAGAGAGTGGTGCGATCGCTTTCGTATGGTGGAATTTCATGCGCATTTCAGTGATCTTCGGTTTTAAACAGGTTGTATCGTTTCAAAATTGGGTTCTTGCGCGAACGGATCAGAAACTCCAGCACAAGGAAGAGCAGGGCAAATCCGGCAAAATACTGGAAACGCTCGGCAAATTCGGAGAATACCCGGGTATTCAGATCCCTCCTTTGCAGATGGTCCAGTTCATCCTCCAGGCTGCTGATCCTCTCCCCGGAAATGTAGGCCCCGTTCCCGGCTGTGGCAACCTCCTTAAGTAATTTCTCATTAAGCTTGCTCACCACCACCTGTCCATCGTTGTCTCTGCGGTTAGAGGTGCTTCCGGGCCTTACGGGTATGGGAACACCATTGGGATCACCCAGTCCCACAGTATATACCCGGATCCCTTTCTCAGCCGCTGATGTGGCCTCCCCCACTGCATCATCCTCGTGGTTCTCCCCGTCTGTGATCACCACAATTGCCTGGCTGGGTGCAGCGCGTTCTGAAGACTCTTCCCCGGTGGAGGTGGAAAACGACCTGGCTGCCAGTCCAATGGCTGCCCCGATGGCTGTTCCCTGTTTTGATACCATCTCCGGACCGGCACCTGCCAGGAACATCTTTACACTGGGATAGTCATCGGTGATGGGAATCTGTGTGTATGCATCACCTGCAAAGACGATCAACCCGATCTTGTCATTTGACATGCGATCGACCATCCGGCTGATCATCTGCCTGGAGCGCTCGAGCCGGGATGGTTTGATGTCTTCGGCCAGCATGCTGTTGGAGACATCAAGTGCGATAATGATCTCGCGCCCCTTGATCTCCACCTCCTCGAGTTTGGATCCTACCCGGGGACCTGAGGCTGCAATGATCAACAGGGAGGTTCCGACGAAGAGCAGGATGAATTTCCAGTGATGTGCAGAATTGGATGCATCGGGCATGAGGCGCTCCACCAGGGCCAGCTCACCCATCCTTTCCAGGGAGCGTTTCCTGTGCCTCCAGAAAAGCATGTAACCAGCCAGCATCAGCAGCAAGGCCACTAAAAACCAGAGTATCTCTATATGTGCGAAGTGTATCATTTAAATCCAACTATATCTATTCTAATCAATTGTATCTTCCAAACCAACTATATCTATCCTAAGCAACTATATCTATTCTAATCAATTGTATCTATCCTAATCAACTGTATCAAGGTATGGTTCTGAACAGGGTGTACCTGAGCAGGATCTCGAAAAGCAGGATCAACATGGCTGCAAAGAGGAACGGAAAGTACTCCTCCTTTTTCTTACTGAACTGCTTCACATCGAGCAGGGTCTTCTCCATCTCATCGATCTGCTGGTAGATCTCACGCAGTTTATGGTTATCGGTAGCTCTGAAATAGGTGCCCCCGGTTGTTTTGGAAATTTCTCTCAAAACATCTTCATCAATCTCAACGGGCATGTTCCTTGTCAGCGTTCTTCCAAAAGCATCCTGCACCGGTACAGGTGCCGTTCCATGAGAACCCACACCGATGGTGTAGACGCGGATCCCGAAACCGGCAGCTATCTCCGCGGCGGTAACCGGTCCCACGTCGCCCCTGTTATTTACCCCGTCGGTGAGCAGGATGATCACCTTGCTTCTGGCACGGCTCTCTTTGATACGATTCACAGCGGTGGCCAGCCCCATGCCGATGGCCGTTCCATCTTCGATGATCCCGAAATCGACCTCTTTCAGGAAGTTTATTACCACTGCCCGGTCGGTTGTCATGGGACACTGGGTAAAGCTCTCCCCGGCAAATACCACCAGTCCGAACCGGTCGTTCTGCCGTGCATTGACAAACTCAATCCCCACATTTTTAGAGGCTTCCAGCCTGTTGGGTCTGAAGTCCATGGCCCGCATACTGCCGGAGACATCCATACACATCACAATATCGATGCCTTCGGTGGTTACCTGCTCCCACTGGTTTGATGACTGTGGCCGGGCCAGCACAACAACGATGAGTCCGACCATGACCAGTCTCAGGACGAAAAGGATGTGCCTGAGCCAGATCCTTGATGAACCGATGCGGTCATCCATGTTCTCAAATCCGGAGATGGTCATGGAGCTGGTGCTCTTGCGTCCCCTCCACAGATACCAGCCGGTCATCAGCGGCAGCAGGATCAGCGCATAGAAGAAGTGCGGATATGCAAATTCCAGATTACTCATTGTTCTCAGGATTTTCATCTATTTCCGGATTCTCACTCCCGGTCACTTTCTCTTCTGCCTCTTCTTCCTCTTTTTCCTCTTTTTCAGTATAGAACATGGGGAAGGTCTTCTGTACAAACAGGTATGCGTTGTTCAGGTGGGTCATGTTATCCACCGGAAGGGGATCCTCTTTGGCAAATTTGACCAGGTCGGCAAGATGGAGCAGCTCCTGAAGCATCTCGTCCAGGAGGGGATCTTCCGTATTGGACCTGCGGAAGGCTTCTATGATCTCCCCGGTGGTACGCTCCATGGCCGGGATGCCGTAGAGACGTTCGATATAGCGCCGTGAGATATCTGTGAGCCGTGTATAAAAAAATTTCACATCGCCCGACTCCCAAAGCTTATCCCTTTTCAGTTTGTCCAGCTCCCTGAAAGCAACAATGTGTGCAGGTTCGAGCGGCTTTACAGAGAAGATCTCCGGATCACGTTTACGTTGTCTGTAGATCCATACCAGCGCAATCAGCAGTGTTGCAACAAGCCACCCCCCAACTCCCAGGGCAAACCAGGGCAGCACCTCTTTCACGGTGACCGGCGTGTTGATGGGCGGTTTGATCGGCCTGATCTGCTGCGTAGTATCTACAACCGGTTCGAAGACCCTGATCATCAATGGCATGCTCAGTGCTGTATCTGTATGGTTGTTGAAGGTGTAGGTAACCGGTTGTGCAGGCACAAGCTGCATGCCCGACTCAAATCCCGTGATGATGTAAGAGTGATCGACCACAGTGACTCCGCCGGTGCGGATCGTATCGGATGAAACCGGGAAAAGCACCTCCAGGTTGCTGCTCAATGTATCCTTCAATTGAGGCATCTCAAACAGCACATTATCTGCCGCTTCCACATGTACGGTAAAAAGTATCTGCTCACCGGTCATCATGGAATCGGCACTGAGCCCGGTCTTCACACTGATCAGCTGCGCCTGCAGGGAAACAGTCATCAACATCAGCATCAGCACCATGCCGGTATGGTTCCAGCGTATCGTCGTCATCCTATCGTTTCTTAAAGAGCCTCATCAGCGGTTTGACATAATCTTCACCTGTAGCAATGGAGACATGATCCACGCCGGCACGGGTAAAGATCTCGTGCATCATCTCTTCATGGCTCTCCCACTTCATGGCGTAGTTCTCCCTTACCTTTCGGTTAGAGGTGTCGATCCAGCGCTCCCTGCCCGATTCGGCATCCTGCACCCTTACGAGTCCCACAGCCGGCATGGAGGCCTCCCTGCGATCGTAAATATGCAGCGCAGCCACATCGTGTTTGTTGTTGGCCACCTGAAGCGACCGGGCATATCCCCTGTCCCGAAAGTCGGAGATCACAAATGCTGTACAGCGTTTCTTGATGGCATTGGTCAGGAACCGAAGGCTTTCGGAGATATCGGTCCCCCTGCTCACCGGTTCAAACTCCAGCAATTCACGGATGATCCTAAGGATGTGCTTGCGACCCTTTTTTGGCGGGATGAACTTCTCGATGCGGTCACTGAACATGATCACCCCGATCTTATCGCTATTCTCAATGGCGGAGAAGGAGAGTACCGCTGCGATCTCGGTGATCAGATCACGCTTAAAATGGTGTTCTGTTCCAAAGCTTCCCGAACCACTCAGGTCGATCAGGAGCATTACGGTTAGTTCACGCTCCTCTTCAAAGACCTTTACATAAGGGTGATTGAACCTGGCTGTAACATTCCAGTCGATGCTGCGGATGTCGTCACCGTACTGGTATTCACGTACTTCGGAGAAGGTCATACCCCTCCCCTTAAAGGCGCTGTGATACTCCCCGGCAAAAATCTGCCTGGTCAGACCACGGGTCTTGATCTCAATCTTCCGTACTTTTTTTAAGAGTTCTTTTGTTTCCACCGCGCCTGCTCTGCTTATTCCTCCACCCCCTGTTTCTTACGCTCCCGGATGGTAAAGTACCAATCCAGTTTTTCCAGCTCTACAATTATCGTATCGGGTTCTACCCCTCTTTTCACCCTCTTGCCTGAGCGTGGTTTTACCGCATATTCCCACCGGTACTCACCTGTGGAGCTGTATGTATCATTCAGCCTGGCCACCTCCTCATCAAAATCGATATAGTCACATATCAGCTTTGAGGTTTTACAGAGATCCTCATCGGTAAAATAGAGAATCCAGGTCCGGGTTCTATCCCGGTTCACATACTTCAGATAGTTGAAGTGCTGTTTGATCACCGATTCATCCTTTCTGAACTCCCTGTGCTCCTGCTTCACCCTGATCACAGCCTCCTCTTTGGAGAGGCCAACCATGGTCTGGGCACCAAGCAGGAGACCCGTTCCAAGAATGATTCCGATAATGGCCACTATTCGTCTCATCAGTAAATGGTTATGATATTTGATGGTCGTTTCATAACTGCCTAAGGCACTTCAACGTTGTTCAGGATCTCCGTTATAATGTTTTCGGTTGATATGTTTTCTGCTTCAGCCTCGTAGGTGAGCCCGATCCTGTGCCTTAACACATCGTGACAAACCGCCCTCACATCTTCGGGGACCACATAGCCCCTTCTTTTAATAAAGGCGTATGCTTTGGCAGCCCTTGCCAGGTTTATGCTTGCACGTGGTGATCCACCGTACTGTATTAATGGCACAAACTGTGCCAATCCGATCTTTTCGGGATCTCTTGTTGCAAGTACAATATCCAGGATATAGTTCTCGATCTTCTCATCCAGGTAGACCTCTTTGACCACCTCACGTGCCTTCATGATGTCGGCCGGTTTCAGGACACCGGATGCAGAGGGGAATTCACTGGCCAGGTTCTCCCTCATAATGAGTTTCTCCTCCTCCCGGCCAGGGTAGGTTACCACCACTTTCATCATAAACCGGTCAACCTGCGCCTCCGGCAAGGGATAGGTCCCCTCCTGTTCGATGGGGTTCTGTGTGGCAAGTACCAGGAATGGACGCTCCAGTTTGTAGGTCTCTGCGCCAATGGTAACCTGCTTCTCCTGCATCGCCTCGAGCAGTGCACTCTGCACCTTGGCGGGGGAGCGATTGATCTCATCGGCCAGGATCAGGTTGGCAAAAATGGGCCCCTTCTTCACAATAAACTCCTCTTTTTTCTGGCTGTAGATCATGGTCCCCAGCAGGTCGGCCGGCAACAGGTCCGGTGTGAACTGGATCCTGCTAAAGCTGGCATCGATGGTCTGTGACAGTGTTGTAATTGCCAGGGTTTTTGCCAGTCCGGGAACCCCCTCCAGCAAGATGTGCCCGTCCGACAGCAATCCGATCAACAGCCGCTCCACAAGGTTTTTCTGTCCCACAATCACCTTCTTTATCTCCAGGGTGATCAGGTCAACGAATTCACTCTCCTTTTTGATCCTTTCGTTGAGCTCTTTAATATTTACTTCCGCACTCATTGATGGTTTCTTCTTGGTTAATAATCATCTCTTTAGATTGACAATCTAATCCGGGGAGCAAAAATAGCAGCGAAATTGACCAATAGAAAGGAATGCGTGGTTAAAAAATGTTAAGAAAAGGGTATTTTTGAACAGTTCAGCGGAAAACCGATCTGCCAAGGTAAAGAGTTTGGCACCGGGAATGCGCTCGCGTAATTCAATTCTATGCCCAGGTATTTCATCCATATGGCCTATGACGGAACCGGTTACCACGGCTGGCAGGTACAGCCTAACGGGAAGACTGTACAGGGGGTGATGGAGGAGGCACTCTCAACCCTGCTTAAAGAGAGTATTTCAATTACAGGTGCCGGACGAACGGATACCCGGGTACACGCCTCATACTTCATTGCCCATTTTGATACCACCTCATCTGAAGAGACCACGCTCCAGAATGAGACCGGTCCGCAGGAGAAAAATCTCTCACCTGACCTGCAGAATGAGGGTATTGCACCTAACCAGGAGAAAGTCAGGACACTACCCGACCCGGATGACGAAGCTTTCCTGTTCAGACTTAACCGCTTTCTGCCCCGTGACATTGTGGTTTACAACATACGCCGGGTGTCGGAGGAGATGCATGCCAGGTTTTCAGCCACCTACCGTACCTATCACTACCATATATCAACTGTAAAACCGCTCTTCACCCGAAACTACAGCCACCATCTTTTCGGCTCCCTTGATCTGAAAGAGATTGGAAAGTGCTGCAGGATCATTCTGGAGGCTACCGATTTCACCTCCTTCAGCAAACTCCACACCGATGTAAAAACCAACAACTGCAACGTGATGGTGGCCACCTGGAAAGAGGTGGAAAATGGTTATCTGTTTGAGATAAAGGCGGACCGCTTCCTGCGGAACATGGTGCGTGCCCTGGTGGGTACCCTTCTGGATGTGGGACAGGGAAAACTTAACAGCGATGATTTCAACTCCATCATGGAGGCCAGGGACCGCTCAAAAGCGGGCCAGTCTGCCCCACCCCAGGCCCTGTTTCTTGTGGATATTGGTTATGAGGCTCCTTCGTTCTGACCCGCCATCACCTCCAATAGCGACACTTTCAATGGCTTCACTCCCAATAGTCATATTTCCAACGGATTGACCATCAGCTAATGACCTGTAGTCCTCATCTCTCCCATCTCTATTTTTGACCGAAAAACCTCGGCACCATCCTCCTGGCGGTTGCCAACGAAAAGCAGAAGATCTGAAGGCGCAGGGTCGTCAGGATCCCTCGAAAGGTTGGGATCGCTGGTATGGTTAGTATGGTTAGTATGGTTAGGGCCTTTGGTAAGGTTAGTCTGGTCAGAATTGTTTGTGGTGTGGGTGCTGTGGGCGCTGATCACAACCTCATCCCCTGATTTTGTCTCTTTCATGAAGTTGATCTCAAGCTCACGAATTTCCCGGAACTCCCGGATCACATGACCCGGCATTGGATTCGCCGGGCTAAAGGTTTGCTTCTCTGAACCCGCAATCCCGGTTCCATTGTGCATGGCGGCATCGATACTCCACTCCATGTACTTCACATTGTTTACATGACCCACGATGTCGAGGTCCGAAAACAGGACCATATGCCTCTTCACCACCTCCATATTGCCCGAGAGTGGGATCTTCTCAGGGGCAGTATCAAATACCGGTTTCCCATAGGTGATCAGGGCATATGCCTCCAATTCTGCCTTGGGGCGTATGGGCCTGTGGGATTCCAGGTCCACGATCAGCCAGCTGCTGCTGGCCACACCGATCTCTCTGCCTGCCTCATCCAGCACACGGAAGTCCCTGATTGCAAATATCTTATCAATTCCACTTGGCCAGGTCTCAATAGTAATCCTCTCGCCCCAGGCCGGGTAGTGCTCCATGCGGATCTTCATCCTGGAGAGCAGCCACATGGTCCGCCGCTCTTTCATGGCTTCAAATCCAAATCCAAGTTCATTGGCGTGTTGATAGGCGACCTCCTGGAAATAGTTGGCCATGGTGGTCAGACGGGCCTGACCCATGGGGTTCAGCTCATAGGAGGAGACTGTAAACTCTTTTTGAAACTGTGATTCCATATTTCTTCTAAATAGTGTGCGGTTGCACTGCGGAGATATAGCTAATGCAATACCTCAATTCTAACGCTTCTTGTTCCATATCTCCCAGGAGCCCTCGGCCTGGTAGACCAGCATGTCGTAACCATTCACAATGGAGGCCCCCTGTGTTTCGCCTCTTGATAGAAACTGTGTCTTTTCCGGGTTGTAGACAAGGTCAAACAGCAGGTGTCCGGGGGTGATTGCCTCATAAATGATCTCAGGAGAGGCATCCACATCGGGATGCATTCCCAGGGGTGTGGTGTTGATGATCAGCGGATGTTCAGCCACCAAAGAGTGATCCAGCTCCTCATAGCTCAGCACCCCCTCTCCCCTGCTCCTGCTAACGATCCTGTATTCAATCCCCAGGGCATCAAGCACAAAGACAACAGCTTTTGAGGATCCGCCTGTACCCAGGACCAACGCCCTGGTATGGTTTGGTTTGATATGCTCCTTTAGTGATCGTTCAAACCCAACCACATCGGTGTTGTAACCAATCAGGGAGGTACAGTCGTTCTTCTGACAGATCCTGACCGTATTCACGGCTCCGACGGCCCGTGCGGTTTTGTTAAGGGCATCGAGGTGCGGAATGATCTGCTCCTTGTAGGGTACGGTTACATTGAATCCCTCCAGTCCGGGTTCTCCATCCACAAGATCTTCAACCCCTGCAATGTTTTCAAGAGGAAAGTTCCGGTATTCGGCATCAATCCCCTCCGCTTCAAACTTCCTGGTAAAAAAGGAGGCCGAAAAACTGTGTCCCAGCGGATAACCGATAAGCCCGTAAGTAGTCATTGTAGTTGAAAGTGTTTGTTGAAAGTGTTTGTTGAAAGTGTTTGTTGAGAGTGTATAGTTTATTGTGTGGTTTTGGATGGTTTTTTTGAGAGGACCAGCTCAATCAGGATAATCAGGAAGATGCCCAGGGACGCCATCAGCAGGGCCATCCAGACCTGGTCGCCAGCATCTCCTGCCACAGGCAGAATATTCTTTTCAACCAGTGGTTTCAGCGCTCCATCCACCAGGATGGTCTCCAGGGTCTCTTTCCATGGCCATATCTTATTCAGTGAACCAATCATAAAACCCACCAGCACGGCGATGGTGATCTCATGGTATCGCTTCAGCAACCAGGAGAGCAGGTTCGCAAAGAGCACCAGTCCCACTACTGCCCCCGACCCCAACAGCAGCAGATCAAAGATCAGCCGCTCGTTGACTGCATGAAGGGCGAATTGGTATTTTCCCAGCAGCAGCAGAATAAAACTGCCCGAGATCCCCGGCAGGATCATGGCACAGCTGGCCATGGCACCTGAGATGACCACAAACCAGGAGGCATCGGAGGTGGTTGCCGGGGTTACGCTTGTAATATAGAATGCAATCCCGATGCCACCCACCAGGGCAACCACAACGGGGTACTCCCATTTGGTGATTCTCCTGGAAACCACATAGGAGGAGGCGATGATCAGACCAAAGAAAAAGGACCAGATCAGGATGGGTTCGTGCTCAAGAAGATGCTCCAGAAGCTTTGCCAGGGAGAGGACAGAGATAAAGACACCCCCAAAGACGGTCAGTAGAAAATTCCCGTTCACCTGCTTCCAGAATGATCTCCACTTTCCGGTGAAGAACAGTTTCAGTGCATCGAGGTTAACACTTTTAATAGAGTTGATCAGCTCTTCGTATATCCCGGTAATGAATGCAATGGTACCACCCGATACACCGGGCACCACATCTGCAGCCCCCATTCCCATCCCACGCAGGGCCAGGAACAAATAGTTCTTAATGCGCTGGTTCAATTTGCTAAGGTTTTCTTGATTGGAACGTTTCGGGCAGAACGTCGAAAAATGTATCTCCGCGCATGCCGCATCGCAATGCCTCAAGGGCCACAACCTCGGCAGGTGCAATATTTCCAAGGTTTACATTGGCACCGATCATCTTGATGAACATCACCTGCTGTGCCTTGAGGGGAGCCTCCCACAGTATATCATTTACCGATATCTCTTTCATGATATCGTCGATCAGCTCCCTGTTGGCAGAACCGTCGGACTGGTAGATCCCGATGGTGCCGCTCTCACGTGCCTCGGCAATCACCTTCCATGCACCTGTTTCAAGTTCGGTTTTCATATGCGAGACCCACACATCGTTGGATAGTTCAACACCCTTCACCTTGCTCCCAATTTCGGAAAGTACCTGGAAATCTTTCGAAAGCAGGTCGATGCATTTGAGCTTTTCGTCATGCTCCATCCTGATGGAACCATCTGAAACCTCTACGTGGGTCAACCCGGATTCGGAAACAAAGCGCCTGTAATCGTCAAACTGGTTCCTTACAAAGAACATTTCAAAAAGAGTGCCCCCGAAATAGGGTTTTAAACCGGCCTCCTGGTAGAGCTTCACCTTCTCTTTCAGATCCCTGGTAATGAGTGCCGTTCCGAAACCAAATTTTACCAGGTCGGTAAAAGGGGTGCTGGATTCAACAAAATGACCGGCCTCCTTAAGACTTAAACCTTTGTCCATCATCATGGTAAGACCATGATCCCGGTCCCCGGTGGTTCGTTCCGGAAGATGTGAAATGTCAAAATTCATAAGTAGTTATCTATTTATTTTATTAGCTCCGCTGAGCTCGTCACTTTGTTCCTCGGTTGGCCTTATGTAACTCGCCAGAAGAGTACTATCTATTTATACTGTTGGATAATGCGCTCTATCTTGCTGCCGTATGATCCCTCGGGAAAAAAGTAGGCAAATTCTGTTAAGAGTGACTGATCTGCCTCCAATCCCTCCTGTAAAAAACCTGCAGCAAGCTTCTTCTCTCCCAGCTTCAGCTGACAAACGGCCATCTTGATCTTCAGCCTGGCCTCTTTGGGATGATGTACATATGCTTCCCTGAGGAAGGTAAGCGCCTGCTTATACTCGCCCTCTTTCATCAGCAGTCCGGTCAGGGCTGTCCATCCATCGATATCTGCTGCATCTTTCCGTGTGACAAAGCCGTAACACTTGACAGCCTCCTCTAACAGTCCGGCATCCTCATTGGCATAACCCAGGTTAATCCAGTAGTCGAGGTTGTTGTTATCAAATTCTATGGCCTTCAGGATGTAGGTAATTGCCTCCTGGGGCATGCTTTTCTTTGCGTAGATCATTCCAGCCCCGAACCAGCCCTCAGGATCTGAATTATCTATTTCGATCACCTTCTGAAATGCTGCCATTGCATCATCCAGCCGGTTCATCTGATCGAAACAATCCCCCATATAACAATAGGTCTGGGTGCTTTCAGGTTCAACCTCCAGAAACTCTTCATAGGTTTCAATGGCCTTTTCAAACCTTCCCGCATTTACCCAAACACTGGCCTTATTGAAGTAGGCCGATGCATAGTCCGGGTTGATGGCGATGGAAAAATCATAAGCCTCCACTGCCTTCTCAAAACGCTCGAGCTTGTGATACACAATGCCCAGGTTGTACCAGACATTATCCGAATAGGGATCCTGATCCAGGTAGAGGTGGTAATATTTCAGGCTCTTATCAAACCGGTGGAGCCGGTCGTAGAAATAGCCCAGGTCATACAGTACCGTTATATTACCAGGCTGCTGTCTGAGGGCCTGGTCAAGGTATTTGATGGCCAGAGCGTAATGTCTTACGTTTTCAAATGCAATGGAGATGTTCAGAAGTGCCTCGAAGTTATCATCGGGCGATATCTCGAGTGCCCTGTCGAACTGTGCCTCGGCCTCTTTCAGTTTACCCGTAAGGCAAAGTGCAGTTCCTTTCAGGAAGAAACGTTCCGGATTATTCTTCTCCCATGCAGGTATCTCCTCCAGCAAACCCAAGGCCTTTTTCGGTTTTCCCTGCTCAATAAAAATATGGATGAATTTGTATTTGATCTCTACGGATGCCGGGTGCTGTTTCTCCCCCAGGTTGGCTGCTTCCCTGGCCTCATCGTACTGAAAATCATCAAGAAAGTAGTCGATGATCATCTCAAATTCCTCCACATCGAAAAAGATGGACCGGGCACCGGCTCTCATATCTTCGTACCTCCTCAACAAGAGCTGAAACTCCTCATTCTCAAATACCTGCTCCCTGTTCTCGTTCATCTAGATCCTCAATTTGAAGGTGTAAAGATAATTGATATTTGTAAGATATGTAAATCTCCCCCCCTCCCCCGGCTCTGAAGTCAAATAGATATTAACTTTTTATCAAAAACCGGCATCATGATGAACGATAAAACCCACTTCATCACATGAATACAATGAGAGGTCATCAATCCAATGAATCTAAGAAGATATCTGGCTTCAGTATCAACCCAATGACCCCAATTATGAAAACAGAAAATGGAAACAATAAGCGAAGTGTGGTTGTGAGACTGTCCCCCGGAACTGCAGGCGGGGTCCCTGTAGTTCAGATCAGTTTCGGATATGACAAACAAATCTTTCAGGCCATCATCACCTTGCCCGGAATCTACTGGAACAGAACCACCCATTGCTGGATCCAGCCGTTGAGGCTGTTTAACCTTGATCACTTCAGAAAGATCATTCTCCCCATAGCCTACCTGAATTATACAGCCCTGTCAGAGAGAGAGGCATCCCCCTCCACACCAAAATCCAATTTGCAAGCCACAACACAAAAGTGCAGTCCCGTGGTGCAACTGCCTGCCGGATATCTCGAAAAGCTGGAAAGCAGACGATATAGCCAGAGCACCATTAAGACCTACTGTAGCTACATGAAAGACTTTGTGGAGGAGTTCGGCAGAAAACCCATAAAATCAATTTCCCCGGAAGAGATCAATGCCTACATCTTAAAATTGATCCGGAAAAGCTCCATCTCTCCCTCCCAGCAAAACCAGAGAATCAATGCAATCAAATTCTACTATGAAAAAGTCCTGAGATATAACAAGGAATACTACCAAATCGAACGCCCCAGAAAGGCCAGGACATTTCCAAAGGTCCTCTCGGAAGAGGAGGTCCTCTCTATGCTTATCAACACCAGTAATATTAAACACAAAGCGGTCATCGGAACCATATACTCTGCCGGATTGAGACGAAGCGAGCTGATCAACCTGAGGAAACATGATGTTCTTTTTGACAGAAAGATGATCCTGGTTAAAGGGGCTAAAGGTAAGAAAGACAGAACCACGGTCCTGTCAGAATCACTTACTGTGGTCCTGAAGAGGTATCTTGAAGGTTGCAAGCCAAACTACTGGTTATTTGAGGGAGAAGGCCGCAGGCAATACAGCTCAACAAGTATTTCCAACATTGTTAACAATTCGGCAAAAAGGGCCGGAATAAAAAAGCGGATAACACCGCACATGCTGCGTCACTCATTTGCCACCCACCTACATGAGCATGGAATTGATATCAGGTACATTCAGACCATCCTGGGACATGAATCAACCAAAACAACAGAAATCTACACCCACGTAAGCACAAAATCCCTGGCCAACATTAAAAGTCCCCTTGATGTGATCCTGGACAAAAAAAGAGATAACCCTACACAGAAGTGAGGGAATAATTGCTATATTTAGTAGTCACAATGTAACTGACCAGGCCATGGCATGCTTTCACCCCACATTCCCCTCTCCTGTACTGCATGTCCTTTCTGTGCAAAATCCACACATTTTCCTTGCAAATAGAACAGCTGGAAATCCCAGCTCAGACCACCCTATACGCCTTATTACCAACCCACTCGCATCCCAGCGCACAAATATGATATAAACCCAACCTAATATTTACACATACGTTATTGTGTCATTGTGCTCCCTGAGATGCATTAGCATCGAGTCAAAGACCATTTCCGGTTAATGTGTCGAACGGGAAAATATCGTACGAAAAACCG